>NZ_JAMYQK010000001.1:0-507835 GCF_040320845.1 Mesorhizobium sp. M0601 | reverse complement strand
CCCGCGCGCGCGCGCGGGGGGGCGGGGCGGGGGGGGGGGGTGGGGGTCCGTGGTGGGGCCGCGGGGGGGGGCTTGGTGGGCGGGCGGGTCATTCGCGCGCCAAACCCGCCCCCATTCTCCCCCGATTCCAAAGATTAGCTCAGTGCTGCTTTGCTCAGGCCAAACTTCGCATCGCCCGAGCCCGGGACGGGTTTGAAGCCGATGTTCAGACGGTTCCAAGAGTTGACCGCCATGACAACGAAGGTCAGATCGGAGATTTCCTTCTCGGAAAGCTGCGACCTGACCCGATCGTAGATCTCGTCGGGGACACCCTGCTCGGGCAGCTTGGTCAAGACTTCCGTCCATGCCAAGGCTGCGCGCTCGCGAGGAACGAACAAGGTCGAATCCCGCCAGGCTGCCAGGTGGTAAAGGCGCAGTTCGCGCTCGCCATGGATCTTCGCCTGTTTGACGTGCATATCGAGGCAGAAGGTGCACCCGTTCAGCTGCGCGGCTCGGACTGCAACAAGGTCGCGGATTGGCTCTTCGATCGACCCCTCTCGCGTCGCACCAAGAAATTCAATAAATTTCTTCAGAAGTTCCGGCGACTGCTCCGCATAACTCGCGCGTTGGGCGACGGCTTTTCCTTTCGGAGCGACCGGTGGCGCTGCAATATTCATTACTTATCTCCTTGAGGTGTTTGCAATCCATTGCACCGTAAGGATGACCGGTGAGACGAACTGTTGCTATCGTGCCGATGATATGTATTGCCACTCGATTGGGTTGGGGCGCCTAAACCGAAGTATAGGAGGTGGAAATTGGCACCTGACCGCTGCCCTCGGCAATTCGCTTTGCCGCATGCATCCGACAGACGCACAGCGTTTGGGTCACTTGAAGGGCAAGGCTGAACCGACCGGTGTCGATAGAACCTGGATCGAAACTGCGTTCACTCTTCAAAGGGAGCGTTCATCACAAGATCAACTGCCGAAGTCGCCTTGTAGCCTGAAACAAAGCGCTCGCCGAAGTCCCGGGCAAAGTTGTCGTAGGTGGTTTCGGGCCTGATCTCGGCGATATGGCAAAAGCATCGCGTCATCCGCCGCTTCATCCCGAGGCGCGGAAATTCGCCAACGATCTTTGCAATCTCGGCTGACGAAACGAGGCTGTATTGCAAGCCGACGACATCGAGGCAGATGCCGGCTGTGCACAGCGCCACCTCAGCCTCCTTGTAGAGGCCAATCGACGGCGTCGAGTTGAGGGCGACGCTGTCCCAGATCAATTGGGCGCGCCGCTCGTCGAAGCCGCCCTCCCGAACGAAGGCGCGGGCGAGATCGGCGCCTTCCACTTCGAAACGGCGCGGCCCGGCGAAGTCCTCATTGAGCGTGACGTCATGCAACAGGGTTGCAACCGCAACAACCTCCGCGTCGTGCTGGATATTCTGAATCTGTCCGATCCGGGCCGCGAAAAGCCAGGATCGGACCACGTGGTTGAACAGGTAGGGTTCACATCGAGCGCGGGCATGTTCGATCGCTCGGCCAACAAGCGGAGTATCGGGGACCAAAATCCCCGCAAGTGTGCGGATGGCGATCGAATTCATGTCACTGACCGTCCCTTCGCGTACGCCCCGATGGTCCTGGGGGCTACGATTTCATTTCGCGTTCGTCGTCAGTTCCGTCTCGCTGGTGTCGACGACGAAAATAGCAAGCAGACGAGCGCCTTCCGTCTTGCTGGCGTTTTCGCTGACGGCATGACGGTCGCCAGGGAATTCCGAGAAACTCTCGCCGGCGCGATAAGTCTTCACCGGCCCGTCGTTGACCTGGCTTCGGATCGCCCCCTCCAGGACCGTGGCATAGATGAACGCGGATTTGGGATGGGTATGAGCCGGCGACGTACCCCCAGGCGCGTACTCGACGAGCACGGCTTTCATGCTCTTGCCGGGCACGTTTGGCAGAGCCTGGTCGTAGACAAGCTTCACGCTGGCGGCGTCATTGGCCATTGCTGCGGTGACGGAAGCGGAGGTGAGCGCGGCGCAGAGAAGTGTTTTGATCATGTCTGGTCTCCTTGTTGTGCGAATGGCGGGCCTATCCGATGACTACTTACTTCGGTGGTGTGTATCGGCTGAGCCAATCATCGAAACGCACGGCGCCGATGCGCGCGTTCTCGCCGGGCACCAGCGTTCGATCGTCGATTGCCACTTGGCCGTAGTAGAGCGCGCCAGGATCCGGGACGACTTTACGCGGGTCGTTGGTGGCCTTCAGGAAGCGCTCGACAAGTTCGCTCATGCGAACACGCTCCGGGCCGGCAATTTCGATCATGCCATTCAACGGCGCGGCAAGCGCGACGTCCGCCATCGCATCGGCAACATTATCAGCCGCCATGGGTTGGAAGTAGGCCGGCGACATATGAATGGTATCCCCGACGGCGCCCGTGTTTGCGATGGCGGCGGTGAATTCGAAGAATTGAGTGGCGTGAACGATGGTGTAGGGAATTCCGGACTCCCTGATCAGCTTTTCCTGAAGCAACTTGCCGCGGAAATAGCCCATGCCCTGCAGCCGGTCGGTACCGACGACCGACAGCGCCACGTGATGACGGACGCCGGCGGCCGTTTCGGCGGCAAAAAGATTACGCCCGGATGCCGAGAAGAACTCCAGGGCAGCCTTTTCCTCGAACGACGGCGAGTTCGCGAGGTCGACGACGACCTGCGCACCGGCAAGCGCGGCCGCCAGACCCTCTCCCGTAACGGTGTTGACGCCCGAATTCGGCGACGCCGCAAGTACGTCGTGGCCTTTGTTTCGCAGTCTCTCCACGGTCTTTGAACCGATCAGCCCGGTTCCGCCGATGACGACGATCTTCATGTCTAGTCTCCTGGTGTTGCGTGTCTATTTTCGTTGCTCGATCGGATGCTGGGCGTTTCCGGCCTGCTACTGACTGACCGATGCAGCAGCATCCTCGATGAGTGACGTGACCTCGTCGGGATGCGAAACCATGAGCGCATGGGACGCACCCTCGATGACGACGGTCTTTACCGCGTGCGCACGCTTGGCCATGAAGCTCATGACGGCTGCCGGGATGTTACGGTCATCCGAGCCGTAGATCATGTAGGACGGCAGCGTCTTCCATGAGGCGACGCCCGAGGCTTCAGCCAGAGCCGCCTGCGCAACAGGGCGTTGAGTGGCAGCCATCAGCAAAGTCTGCTCTTGCGGAACGTCGGCGGCGAACTGCGCGCGGAACTTGGCCGGCTCGATGAAGAGGTCTTGTCCGCCGTCCGGCAACGCGACTGGAGCAAGCGCGCTCCCCAAGGTGCTGCCGGGAAACATGCTGGACAACGTAAGGCTCGATTCGCCGGTATCCGGCGCGAAACCCGCCACGTAGACCAACGCCTTCACATTGGGATTGCCATTGGCGGCCTCGGTGATGACGGGCCCGCCATAGGAATGCCCCACCAGCACGACCGGCCCGGAAACCGACCGGACGATGGCTGAGACTGCTTTCGCATCGCTGGCAACGCCGCGGAGCGGATTAGCTGCGGCTATCGCCACATAACCGTCTTTGCTGAGCTTGGTGATGACTGCATCCCAGCTCGACGATTCCGCGAAGGCGCCGTGCACCAGTACGATCGTCGGCTTGGGCTGAGAATTCGCGGCCTGCGCCATCCCGCCGCCCGACGCGGCAAGCGCTGCGGTGAGGGCCAGGACTCGAGTTATGTTTCGCATTTGCTTTCTCCCGTGTCGCCTGTGGTGACCAATGCTCAGGAGAATGCGCCGACGCAGCCCGCCAACCTATTGTGCGGAAGGGTCTGTCATACAATGCCAAGGTGCAGGGTAGGTCACCGGGGAGATCAGGTGCCCTGCAGCATAATTGAGGTATCTATGCCGGGTGTGCATTGTCGGCGGTCGCCGGAACAGACACTGAGGGCGCGCCGCAAAGCCTCCTCTCGTCAACGACATAGTCCCTGGCCTTCGGCCTGAATCGCCCAATGCCTTCGTATGGATCAAACAGCCGGACCGTCTGATCGTGTCGCTGCGTCACGACATTTATATTTGTATGGGTGAATACCATCCAAGCCATCAATGGAGTTACTGAAATGAAAATGACAGTCCTTGCTGTCGCCGTGCTTGTTATTACAGCAGGAAGCGCCACTGCCGGAAGCGACCACTATGGATCAAACGGATCCCAGCAGCCTGCGACTGCGTCTTACAACATGTATACATCCTCGATCAAAAAAATGAACAATGATATCCGGGTGCCGAAAACCGTACGCAAGCCGACTGTTCCCAACGATGAATATGGCCAGGGCATCTGGGGTCACTGATCCCGACCTACAGAAAATTGAAGGACCGGGGCGAGACCTCGGTCCTTCCGCCGTATCGGCGAGCCGACTTCTCTCTTGCGCGTCGATCCCTGCAATGCGACTTGCTGCTTACGTGGCTCAATTTGCGCCACGTCGACAAAACGTCTCGCCTCCGACCTATTTGGCGCGACTCGTGCGGCAGCTTCCCGGAAAATCGTCTTGAGGAAGACCGATTGCTCAGCCATTTATTCGGAAGTGTATTGGCGCGACGACTTCGCAGTCGTGGCTCAGAGCACTGCCATCCCGCCGTCGACCCGCAGATTGATGCCCGTTACGAAACTACTCGCGTCCGAGGCAAGGAACAGGGCGGCTTTTGCCAACTCTTCCGGCTGCCCCATCCGGCCCAGGGGTATTGCCTCTGCCATCGCCTTTTCAAACAGCCCGCGCTGCTCAAACGGTATGCCCAGCTTATCGAGAATAGCCGTATCCACCGGACCTGGGCTGAGCACGTTGACCCGGATGCCGCGAGACTTCAGTTCGATCGCCCAAGCGCGCGCAAAGGCATTTATGGCCGCCTTCGAGCCCGCGTAAACAGCATGACCGTCCAGAACCTTCTCGCTGGCCAGCGAGCCTGTGAGGATGATTGCGCCGCCATTCCGCATGATCGGAATCAGCTTCTGGACGCCGAAGAAGACGCCTCGCGTATTGACGGCAAATTGCGCATCATATTCCGCCTCGGAGACGTCGGCCGAGTGCGTGATGGTGTTTATGCCGGCGTTCGCCATATAGATGTCGAGCGCCCCGAACCTCTGGCGGATCTGTTGCGCTACCTCGTCATGGTGCGACACGTCGGCCACATTTCCCTGAATGCCCAGCGCGCCTGCCCCGATCTGTGCGACCGCTTCCTCGACCGCCTGCCGCCGGCGGCCGGTAATGACGACTTGCGCGCCCTCGGCCGCAAAGATTTTTGCAGCCGATAGTCCGATCCCGCTGTTTCCGCCGGTGACCACCGCGATCTTGCCTGATAGTGCGCCCATTTCGTTCCTGTCTTCGAAAAATAGCGCCGGTGCTGCTGCGATAGTCGCAACTGCTGGCCAAGAAAATTTCACGCCGAATTGAGACCGCCAAAATGAGCGGCAATCGCAAACGGCTACCGATTGATAAACTCCCGGCGCTTAGCCAGTTTGACGTTTTGGAGGAGCGCTTTGGCCTTCAAGGCAGAACAAGCGCGCGGCGGCGACCCCCGACAGCGCGACGTAGTGTCGAACGCCGGCGATCGCCTCCGCGCTGCACAGGCGAAGTTGCCCGAATGGCAGCCGTGGCGCAGCATATGTTTTTCGCGCCTTTGCCAGCGCTCCAGCTCGATGGCGCAGTGGTTCGGTTCCACAATCCGGGACATGAGCCGACAGAACCGGCATTCAGGCCACCGCTCGGCTATGCGAGCGCACAAGGTTTGACCTAGCGCGCCACCCGAAATGCGGTTCAGGGCGCGCGAAATATTGCCAAAGGTGGTCATCGGCGGCTCCAAGGATTGCGGAGAACATGCGGTCGTGACTGAGGGTGTGCTATCCTTTGATGAAGGCGAGCAGGTCAGCATTGACCTGATCTTGGTGCGTGGCCGTGATCCCGTGGGGCGCGCCGGGGTAATAGATATCCTTTGCGCCTTTGATCAATCGGGCCGACTTGACTGCCGAGTCCTTGACGGGGACGATCTGGTCGTCTTCGCCATGCAGGACGAGGGTTGGCACGTCGAACTTCTTGAGGTCCTCGGTAAAATCGGTCTCGGAGAACGCCTTGACGCTTTCGTACGCGTTCACGAGACCCGCCTGCATACTCCAGAGCCAGAACTGATCCAGAGTCCCCTGGGAAACCTTGGCGCCTGGCCTGTTCGCGCCATAAAACAACGGTGCGAGGTCCCGGTAGTACTGCGACCGATCCTTGACGAGGCCAGCCCTTATGCCGTCGAATACCTCGATCGGCAGGCCTTCCGGATTGGCCGGCGTCTTCACCATGATCGGCGGAACAGCGGCGATAAGAACAGCCTTGGCCACCCGCTTCGTCCCGTGCCGTCCGATATAGCGAGCAACCTCGCCTCCTCCGGTCGAATGGCCGACCAGCGTGGCGTTCCGGAGATCCAGCGCCTCAATCACGGCTGCAAGATCATCCGCATAGCCGTTCATGTCGTTGCCGGACGTGGCCTGGCTCGATCGGCCATGGCCGCGCCGGTCATGCGCAACGACGCGAAAGCCGTTATGGGCAAGAAAGAGCATCTGGCCGTCCCAGGCGTCGGAATTCAGCGGCCAGCCGTGCGAAAACGTGACGACAGGACCCTTGCCCCAATCCTTGTAGTAGATTTCGGTGCCATCCTTGGTCGTGATGGTGCTCATCGTCTTGGTTCCTTTGATTGAGGGGGAAGAGGGAAGGTTTTGTTTTCGGCTCGTTGCCGAAGCAGCGCGGGGCAGTCCGGCGGCTGCCGTACAGATCAGGCCTGCCAACATGACATCGCGGCGAGATCCGCCGACGGAGAAAAGTCCGTCTTTGTTCATCATGTCCATCCATGTGCTTTGAACATCCTGCTCACCATCACGACCGTCGAGTCGGCCTGAGCGGTCGCGTTCGGGGAGGAGCGAGCGAGGAGCGGTAGAAACGCGACGGTCGTGATGGCTTGCGAGGAACAGGATGCACCGATCCGGGCCGCGAACCTACTCTACGGAGGCATCTGTCATACGATGCCAAGGTGCAGGGCAGGCACGCCGAAGATAGGGCCGGGCTAAGGCAAGCTCTTATAGACACACGTCAATTAGGCTTGGATAGCGGCGCGGGGACCGACGCGGCATGCCGGCGTCAGTTGCTGTTGCATGAAATGTTGCGAGTTTGTCGGTCAGGCTGGCGCTGCCAAAGAGCGCCGCTCAGTAGTAACCGATGTTTGGCGCGGGCCTTGCCGCGAAACACCAAACAGGACCACCGATGTACATCAGGATCACCCGCAGCAGCACGAGCGTATCAACAGGCAGGAAGGCCTGGGCGCGCTGAGAAAGCACCTGAAATGGCCCGGCGCGCCGGGCGATCCTATTGGATGGGGCATGGATCGGCTTGTGCCAAATTCTAGACCTCGCGCATCGGCGCGGGCAGCGTTTCCCACGCCCGGATCAGCTCACCGATGGAAGCGGCTTCCATCTTGCGCATGACATTGCCGCGGTGAAGCTTGACCGTCACTTCACTGATGCCGAGGTCGAAGGCGATCTGCTTGTTGAGGCGCCCGCGCGCCACTTCACGCAGGACCTCGCGCTCGCGCGGCGTCAGCGTCTCGACGCGCTCGATGTTGCGCTTGACGATCACGGCATCCGCCCGCCGCTTGGCATCCACCGCAATGCCGGCGATCACAGCGTCAAGCAGCGTCTGATCCCGCACCGGTTTGGTGAGAAAGTCCACGGCGCCGGCCTTCATCGCCTGGACAGTCATCGGGATGTCGCCATGCCCGGTCAGGAAGATGATGGGTTTGGGGTTGCCGTTTTTCGCAAGATGGTGCTGCAGATCGAGACCGCTCGTCCCTGGCATGCGCACGTCGAGGATCAAGCAGCCGGGGCTCTCCAACACGTCGGCGTCAAGCAATTCACGGGTTGAGGTAAAGCACACCGGCAGGAAACCCGCCGACAGGATCAATTCAGACAGCGCCTCCCGAACAGAGGCATCATCATCGACAATAATGACCAGCGGCTGCTCGGCTTCAGCCCTTCGCTGCTGTGATGACGGCGTCGATCTCGGTAAGGGCAATTGGTCAACTCTCATGTTTAGCCTCCGTTTCTGGGTTGCGCAAAGCGTCGCCGATCGCCGCAAGCAGTGCCTGGCCATCGAACGGCTTGCGGAAAAGCCTGCCAATGCCCTTGGCGCGGTGCTGATCCACTATCTCGTGGCGGCCGGTGATCAGGAACACAGGCAGATCCGGACGCGCCTTCTTGACCAAGTCGCGAAGTTCAAAGCCGTCCATGCCGGGCATCCCGATGTCGGTGATAAGCATGTCCAATCCAGACAGGCCGCTGACCAGTAACGACCCTGCCGACGAGAAGCTGCGGGCCACATAGCCGGCGGACTCCAGAAGGTCCTCCAGCGACTCGAGCAGCCTTGGGTCATCGTCGACAATCGCCACGACAGGCCTCCGCTTGCTCACCCTCAGTTCCCCCCTGCCCGGCGCGAGTGCGTGATCGGTATTCCCAATCGCTCGGCGATGCGAACGAGGTCGGCGAGCGACGCCGCGACCATCTTCTGCATGACATTCCTTCTATGAATTTCCAGCGTAACTTCGCTGATCCCCAGTTCAGCGGCCGCCTGCTTGTTGAGCAGGCCGCTGACCACCAGCGGCAGCACCTCACGTTCGCGCGGCGTCAGCTCGAGATAACGTTGCTTCAACACGCCCAGCTCGGCGCGCTCCGATCGCTGTACCCGATCCTGGGCAATCGCCGCATGGATTGCGGCCATGAGGTCTGCATCGCTGAAGGGCTTAGTCAGGAAATCCACGGCGCCGTGCTTGATCGCACGCACCGAGGACGGGATATCGCCATGTCCCGTCAGGAAAACGATCGGTGGATGATCGCCCTCGGCAATCTGCCGCTGCAGATCGAGGCCGTTAATATCCGGCAACTCGATATCGAGGATGAGGCAGGCAGGGACGTCCGGCTTGTCAGCGCGGATATAATCGCCCGCCGATCCGAACGCTACGGCACACATGCCGTGTGCAGCCAGCAGCTCACTGAGCGCCTCCCGGATGCGTTCATCGTCATCTACGATGAAGACAATTTGGCCGTCCGTCGTCATGACGCCGCTTTCGCTTCAATCGGCAACGTGAAGATAAACGTCGCTCCACGTGGTTCGTTCTTCTCGACCCATAAACGCCCGCTGTGCGACTCGATGATCGAACGGCAGATCGCCAGTCCCATGCCCATCCCTTGCTCTTTCGTGGTAAAGAACGGTTCGAATATCCGGTCGGGAAACTCGACGCCCCGGCCGCGATCTCTGACTTCGGTCTGGACAACATCCCCGATATGGCGCACGCGGATGCTGATAACTCCGTCATCCGCACCAGAGTCCATCGCCTCCATGCCGTTGCGGATGAGATTGACCAGAACCTGCTGGATTTGGACGCGATCGAACGCGACTAGCGGACTGTCGCTTCCGACATCAACGCTGGTGCGAACGCCCCGCCGCATCGCTTCCTCGGCCACGAGGTCGCGTGCCTCTGCGATGACACTGCTGAGCGTCGCATTGGTCCTCGTCTCGGTGGATTGCTTGAACAGCGCGCGGATGCGGCTGACGACGTCCGCCGCCGAGTTGGCGTCCCGGATTATGCGCTCGGCCGTAATCTTCGCGCGTTCGACGTTCGGAGGGGCGGCGGACAGCCAACGGTGGCATGCATGGGAATTGGCGACGATCGCGGCCAGCGGCTGATTCACCTCGTGCGCGATCGAAGCGGAAAGCTCGGCGAGACTTGCAGCCTGAGTGGCTTGCGCGAGTTTGTCGGAGGCTTGTCGCAGCGCTTCCTGGGCGCGCACCTCTTCGTCGATGTCGAGGGAAACCCCGTACCATTGCACAACCGCCCCGTCTTCATCACGCCGCGGCTCCACCCTGCACTCCGCCCAGCGATAGCCATCTGTTTCACGCCAGCGAAACCGCATCGCGGAACCGCCGCCTGTTTCGAAACAGCTCAGCAACGTGCGCAGCACCTCGGGAGCATCTTCGGGATGAACCAGTTCTTGCAGCAATTCCTCGATGCGCGGCTCTCCGAGTGTTTCGAAATTGGCGATGACGGCGCGGAAATGGTCCTGGTATCGCTTGTTGAAGTAGACCGGCCCGCCGGTCGGCACCGCGCTCCAAATGCGGACCGGCACAGCGTCGATCATCTGCTGAAGCTGCAATTCGCTCCGCCGCAGGGCCTCTTCGGCTTGCATCTGATCATCTATGTCGTGACAGAGGCCGTACCACTGCGCGATCAGGCCAGCGTGATCGCGCATCGGCTCCGCCCGGCTCGACATCCAGTGATAGATGCCATCGGCGCGGCGCAAGCGATACCTCATGGAGAAGCGCTCACCGGTGGCGAGGCAGTGACTGAGCGTATCGCCGAATGCTGCTGCGTCGTCCGGATGGACGATGGCCGCTATCATCGCCGCCAGCCGGCTGATGCCCTGTTTGTCCAAATCCGTTACGTCAAGGCCGAGAAAGTCGACCATTCGCTTGTTGAAAAAGGTCGGCTCGCCGTCCGGCGTCAGGCGCCAAACGTGGCTCGGAACCATGTCGACAAGCTGCGAGAGCTCCCGCTCCCGGTCGCGCAATGCCTCCTGCGCACGCACCTCATCGTCGATGTCGATGCTGGCCGTGTACCATTGCACGATCGCCCCACTCTGGTTCCGCAGCGGCTCGGCGCGGCCCTCCCTCCAGCGGTACACGCCGTCCGCGCGACGCAGGCGATACCTTATGGGATAGGGTTCGCCGGTGGCAAGCGAGCGGCTGAGCCATTCTCTCATCCTGGGTCCATCGTCGGGATGGACGGCTGCCGCGACTACGGTCGCCAGGCGGCTCGTGCCCGGCTTGTCCCAGTCCGCGATGTCGTTGAGGCCGATATAGTCTGTCGTGCGCTTGCTGAAGAAGGTTGGTTCGCCGTTGGGCGCCATACGGGCGATGTGAGCGGGGATCATTTCGACCAGCAACGAGAGTTCTCGCTCCCGCTCCCGCAAGGTCTCCACACTTTGGCGCAAAGTGAGCACCGCCGCCTGATGCTGCCTGGAAATGGCGGCCACGACGAGCGCCGAAAATGCAGAGATGGCCAGAAAAAGCTGCAGCATGATCTGGTTGTGCTTCTGGGACTCGGGATCGCCGGCAAATTGGCTGGCGCCGGATATCGTGAATACCGCCGTGATCAGAGCGAGGACGGTCAATGCTACGGCGGCGCCTCTGAACTCAAAACGCACCGCGGCCCAAAGAAGAGGCGGCATGATGATGTAGGCGAAGGGCAGATAGCCGCTCAAGGAAAGGGCGGCGATACCAAGAAAGATCAGCCCCAGGACGCAAGCTTCCATCCATCGCGCCGCCGAGAGCTGCGCTTTTCCGCGCCAGTTCTGGAACACGACCAGCGCCAGTGGCGCTACGATCAGGACTCCCGTCGCGTCTCCGATCCACCACAGCGGCCAAGCCGTCACAAAGGTTTGCGATTGTATGCCAAACCAAGCAAGCGCCGCACTTCCCACCGTTGCGCTTGCAACTGGCGCAATTCCAGCGGCCAGTACGACGAATGCGAGAACGTCCCGCAACGTTTCCAGCCGAACTGGGCGCTGGCAGGTCTGGTTCACAAGCCATGCGCCGGCCACCGCTTCAAGAGCGTTGCCGGCAAAGATCAGGAAGGCCGCGGGCAGCGGAGTGTGGAACCACAAGAAGTTGCTGAACAGTTCTGCCACACAGGCCCCCAGCACCCACCACGGCCAGCTATACCTGGAGGCGAAGACAAGCGTAGCGATGAAAAGCCCGCTCGGAGGCCAAATGGAAATCCCTGTTCCAGGTATGATTGCGAGCGACTGGGCGAAGCCGCAGCCCAGGACATAGGCCGTAATAAAAAGCCCCAGATGCAGGAATTGGGGACGGTGCGACCAGACGCGCGACAACCTGCCTCTTCCAAGATCGCTGATCATGTTGCCGCGAATCAGGCCCGGTTCATTCGTCGCGAAAGGTCGGCCACTTCCCGGTCCGGATCGGGTCAAGTCATGCGCTAACGCGAGCGTTGCGCTGGAATCGGTCTCGCCAAGTGAGTTGGGCGCTATCGTCATCGGGTGCCCCTAACGGACAAACAAACTCTGGAGATTGTCGGCGCTTCGTGTAGCACTTGCTCTTGATAGCTGGACTGGGCTGACGGACTCACGTCGCCACCCTAATCCCGCCACGTCCCAACCGCACCTCATGGAAATCCATGCATTGCACGGGGCGGCGGCGCCCTTCACCGAGTGCCGAAAAACCAAGCGCTTACTGAGCGCCGCCAGTTATTGCGCAGCTTTCGCTTCAACCGGGAGGGTGAAGATGAATGTCGCCCCACGCGGCATGCTATTCTCCGCCCAAAGGCGTCCGCCGTGAGACTCGATGATCGAACGGGAGATCGCGAGCCCCATGCCCATTCCGTTCCCTTTCGTTGTAAAGAACGGCTCGAATATCTTGTTGGGACGTTCGATACCCGGGCCTCGGTCGCGGACCTCGGTCTGGATCGTGTCCTCTATCCGGCGCACGCGCATTGCAAGAACCTTGTCGCCCGCCGTGGCGTCCATCGCCTCCATGCCGTTGCGAATGAGGTTGACCAGGACCTGCTGGATCTGGACGCGATCGAACGCAACCAGCGGAAGGTTGCTTTCGACGTCGATGTCCATGCGAACGCGACGCCGCATGGCTTCCTCGGCCATAAGGTCACGTGCTTCGGCAACGACGCTGGGGATCGGCGTGCTGGTTCTCATTTCAAGCGAAGGTCTGAACAAGGCACGGATGCGGCTGACGACATCCGCCGCCGAGTTGGCATCGCGGATGATACGCTCGGCCGTGATCTTCGCGCGCTCGACGTTCGGGGGCTCGGCGGACAGCCAACGGTGGCATGCGTTGGAGTTGGCGACGATGGCGGCCAGCGGCTGGTTCACCTCATGAGCGATGGATGCGGAGAGTTCGGCAAGGCTCGCCGCCTGGCTCGCACGCGCAAGTCTCTCTTGTGCCAGCCGAAGCTCCTCTTGTGTCCGCACCTCATTTTCGATGTCGAGGCAGATAACGTTCCACTGCACTATGGCGCCTTCAGCGTTGCGCATCGGCGCGGCGCGCGTCTCGACCCAGCGATATTCACCATCGAAGCGCCGCAGACGGTGCCGTCGCGCATACGGCTCGCCTGTGGACAGACAATCGGCATATCTCTCTTTGACACCTGTCAGGTCGTCGGGATGAACACCGGCGTCGAGTGTGCCAGCCAGCCGGGACTTTCCCGCTTCGTCCAATTCCTCAAGATTGTATCCGAGGAATTCGCGGAGCTGCTGGCTGCGATATATCGGTTCGCCATCCGGCGCGGCGCAATCGATCATTGCCGGCAGCGTTTCAACGAGCTGCCAGAGAGCCCGTTCTCTCTCGCGCAGCGCCTCTTCGACGCGCAGCTGATCGTCGATGTCGTGCGTAAGGCCGTACCATTGGACGATGCGTCCACCCTGGTCCCGCAGCGGCTCCGCTCGGCCCTCCATCCAACGATAAACGCCATCGGCACGGCGCAGGCGATACTTCATGAAGAAGCGCTCGCCGGTGGCAAAGCAGCTGTCGAGTGCTTCCTTCAGGCTGGCTGCATCGTCGGGATGGACGACGGTGGCAATGAAGGCCGTCAGCAGGCTCGTGTCCGGCTTTTCCGCGTCCGCTATGTCCAGGCCGAGAAAATCTATCAGGCGCTTGTTGAAAAAGGTCGGCTCACCGTTGGGAGATAGCCGCCAGAGGTAGCTCGGAACCATGTTGACGAGTTGCGAGAGCTCTCGTTCCCGGTCGTGCAACGCGGCTTGCGTGGTCACCAGGTCATGGATGTCGACGCTCACGCCGTACCATTGGAGAATGCTGCCATCTTCGTCGCGCAGCGGCTCGGCGCGAGTCTCGGTCCAGCGATAGCCGCCGTCGGCCCGCCTCTGGCGATATCTCTGAACGTAAGGCACGCCGGTTGCGAATGAATGGCGGATCGCCTGCCGTGCGGTGTCGATATCGTCTGGATGGATCACGCTCAGCGACGGCGAGCCGTCCGGGGCGGTGATGTCGTGGAGCGTGGCCCCGGTTACATCGGTGAACCGTTTGTTGACGTAGGAAGGCATCCCTTCCCGTGTCGTACTCCAGATCAAAGCGGGCACGGTGTCGATCAGCTGCTGAAGGCGCCGCTCACTTTTGCGCAACGCCGCCTGCGCGCGCACCTCATCGTCGATGTCGAGAGAAACCCCGTACCACTGCACGACCGTTCCGTCGTCATCGCGTCGCGGCTCGACCCTGCACTCAGCCCAGCGATAGGTGCCGTCTTTTTCGCGCCAGCGAAACCGCATCGCGGAGCCGCCGCCAGTTTCGAAACACCTCAGCAACGTGCGCTGCACCTCGGGCGCATCTTCGGGATGAATCACCTCGTGCAGCAACGTTTCGATTCCCGGCTCGCCGAGCGCGTCAAAGTTCGCGATAACGGAGCGGAAATGGTCCTGGTATCGCTTGTTGAAGTAGACCGGCCCGCCGGTCGGCATCACACTCCAGATGCGGACCGGCACGGCGTCGATCATGTGCTGAAGTTGCTGCTCGCTCTGCCGCAACGCCGCTTCGGCGTGCATCTGATCGTCTATGTCGTGACAGAGGCCGTACCACTGGACGATGCGGCCAGCGCCATCGCGCATCGGCTCCGCCCGGCTCGACATCCAGCGATAGACGCCATCGGCACGGCGCAGGCGATAGCGCATGGCGAAGCTCGCACCGGTAGCGAAGCAACCACGAAGTGCATCGCCGAATGCTGCCGCGTCGTCCGGATGAACGGCGGCCTGTATCATCACCGCCAGCCGGCTCATGCCCGGTCGGTCCAGATCCGCTACATCGAGGCCGAGAAAGTCGACCATGCGCCCATTGAAGAAGATCGGCTCGCCGTCTGGATCGAGCCGCCAGATGTGACTCGGGACCATGTCCACGAGCTGCGAAAGTTCCCGCTCCCGGTCACGCAATGCTGACTCGGCCCGTTTCTGGTCCTCAATGTCTATTGTCGTGCCGTACCATTGAACGATGCGCCCCTGACTATCGCGAAATGGTCGTCCTGAGCTTCGAAACCAGCGATAGACGCCATCGGCGCGCCGCAGGCGATGCTCGGTATCATAGGGATCGCCGGTTTCGAGGCAATGCCGCCATCTGGCGGCTACGGGATCATAATCGTCGGGATGGACGGCTCGACGCCAGCCGAAATCATCGTCGTCTTCGGAAGTGTTGAGATCCTCATGCATGTTGCCGAAGAACGCCAGCGTGTTTGGGCTGACATAGGTGAATCTTCCGGCGGCATCGGCTGCCCACGCGTGGCCGGGCATGCTCTCGATGATTTGCAGCGCTAGCGTTGCTTCGGGCTCGATTTCGTCAAGTGAGTTGGACGCTGCTGTCATTGGCTTCTCCTGTCGGACAAAAAAGCCTGGGGACGGTCAGCGCTTGATATAGCACTTGTTTTCAATATCTGGACAGGCGAACTCACCGCCTAAATCTAGTTCCGCCATGCCTCGGCTGCATCTCATGGAAATCCATGCATTGCGCGGAGTTATCGCGCTGCGGGGGCCCCAACGATGGCCTCGCGCGAGGAGCGACGCGGATCGATGCATCAACACCTACCACTGGGAATACGAGCCGGACAGGTAAGACGCTCGGCTGCCTCTTCGTCGGCTGCAGAGTGAAACCGGAAAAACCTCTGCATTCGTCATCCCTGTCTCGTCCGGTTAACACGGCTCATGAGATAATCTGGACGCCTCTCCCGACCAATACATCTGTTCCAAAGTACAGGGCGTGGACGCGGTTTTAGTTCTGCGGAGCGGCTTGGCGGCCGAGCAATTGTTTGGCGACAGTGAGACAGGGCGCAGCGACCGCGAACAGCAGGACGAGCGCGAAGAAAGCTTCGTCGAACGAGATCGTGGCGACCTGCTTCTCAAGCGCGCGCTGCAGCAGCGGCAGGGCGGCTTTTGTCGCCGCAGTGCTGTCGACACTGTTCGCCAGAGCGTTCGCAGTTGCTTTCAAGCGCTGGTCTACGGCTGGATCGCCATTGACGAGGTGGGACGCCAGTATCGTCCGGTTGTGGACATTCTGGTGATCAATATACGTTTGCAAGAGGGCTGTGCCGGTCAGACCGCCCACCTGCTTGCCGAAGTTGAACAGCCCGATGCCAAACGGCAACGCATTGGCGGCAAGGCCCTGCAGCGTAACCAGCGTCAGTGCCACGAACAGAAGGCCGAGGCCGAATCCTCGCAGCAGCAGAGCAAGGGTCAGGTCCGGTGATCCGCTACCGCTCGTCGAAGCGGACAGCAGCCACATGGCACCTGCGAAGAGCAGAATGCCAAATGGCGCAAGCGTGATCGGGCGCATCCCGGTCCTTTGGATGACGAAGCCGGACAACAGAAGTCCAAGCGCGAGCATGGCTCCGCTGGGCAGCAGAAGCACTCCTGCGCCCGTCGCGGTAAAATCGAGCACGTTGAGGGCAAAAGCCGGAATAAGATAGGCGCTGCCTGAAAGGGCAGAGCCGGCGACGAAGCTGACGAGAAGGCCAAAGCGAAAGTCCGGATTGCCAAGGGGCGAGATGGCCAGCAGTGAGCCTTCTGAACGAAAGCGGGTCTCCCAGACGGCCAGGAGGCCGGCAGCCGTCATACCGGTTGCGGCAAGGAAGGTGATGTCGGTGTCGTCGAACCAGTTGAACCTGCTGCCTTGCAGCAGGACGTAGGTCAAAAGCGCGGCGCTGATGCCGAGCAACAATATCCTGACGGCAGGAAACCTGGTTTTCCGCCAAAAGGTCCGATCGCCGTCCGCCGCCAACAGGACAAGGGAGACGATGCCGAGCGGAATGATGCTCAGGAATATCCACTCCCAGGTCAGATGGTCGACAAGCCAGCCCTGCAGGGCTGGCGTGACGGTCGTCGGAGCCATGACGGCGCCTACGGCAAAAACCGCCTGAACGACCGGCTGATGCCGGTGCGGGAACCGAAAGAACAGCAGTGTCTGGCCGGCGACGAGAACTGTGCCGCCAGCCAGCCCTTGGACAATGCGGCAGATGCAAATCCAGGTGAGGTCCACTGACAACGTCAAGGCCGCGGATGCCAGCAGAAGGGCGACAACCGCCGCGCGCAGGCAGGCGGTCGGCCTGGCTGCCGTCACAAGTAGCGGAGCGACAAGGAACGCCGTCAGCTTGGCCGCGATGAAAACAACGTCGATCATCGCCAGTTCGTCCAACGTTGCGTAGGTGTCGCCGAGCATGTCGATCCGGCCGATGGACAGTGCAGTGGATGCGACCGCGTCCATGAAGGCGGCCAGCACGACGCCGGTTGCTATCAAGCAAGCGCGCAATGTACCGGGATGGCGCTGCACAGCCGCCGTTTCGGCGAGGTGCATCATTGTGCTGAGCGCCCGTCCGCAATCCCGCCTGTCTGCATTTCCTGCGCTACAGCCGGAGCATCCCTGGGGCCGACGGTGATGGCAACACGAGCCGAGAGTCCCGGAACCAGGCGGCCGGGCAACGGATTGCGCGTCATCCTGATCTTGACCGGCACGCGTTGGACGACGCGGATGAAGTTTCCGGTGGCGTTGTCCGGCGGCAGCAGGCTGAATGCCGCGCCGCTACCGGGAGCGAAGCTGTCGACAAGGCCGTCGATTTGCAGATCTGGATATTCATCAACCATGACGCGGACCCGTTGGCCGATCTCAACCTCCTTCAGCTGTGTTTCCTTGAAGTTGGCGACGATCCAGACATCGTTAACCGGAACGATGTCCAAGGCTGCTGTCCCTGGGGTGACATAACGGCCGACACGGATCTGGCGATTACCGACGATGCCGCCGACCGGGGCCCTCACGACGGTGTTGGCCAGGTCGAGCATTGCCAGGTCGAGCGCTGCCTGTGCCTGGGACAGGGCTGCCTGCCCACCGGACAACTGTGCATCCAGGACACCGAGCTTCAATTTTTGAGCCAGCAGATTGGCCTCTGCACCGTCCAGCGATGCCTTTGCCTTGTCATGGCCGGCCTGCGCATCCTGCAGCTTCTGATCGCTTGCGGTCCCGTTCTTCTGCAGCGTGACGTAGCGGTTCAGGTTGGCGCGGGCGAATTGCAGGTCGGCTGCGACAGATTGCTTCTGCGCCTCAGCCTGCGCGATCAATGCGTCCTGCAGTTCACGGGTCGCCTTGATGTTGGCGATTTCCGCCTGCCGGGCGGCGACGTTGGCTTTCGCCTGCTCGGCCCTGGCCTTGTAGTCGCTGTCGTCGATGCGAAACAGGACAGCACCCTTTGACACACTGGCATTGTCGTCTATGTCGACTTCGACGACGTAACCGGCGAGCTTCGGCGCGATGCTGGTAATGTCTCCGCGGAGATAGGCGTTATCGGTCGTTTCCTCGAACCGGCCTCGCGTGAACCATTGCCAGCTCCAAATAGCTGCCATTGGAATCACCATAAGGGCGACGATGGCGATTGCGATCTTGCGGGCTCGGCTCATGATTGCCTCGACACCCGGTCGATGCGCTCGCTATCGAAGGAGGTATCCGCCTCCCGAAGAGCGAGATGTTCGGCAAGGCTGCAAACGCACGGTGCGCAGTACAGGTTCACGAGAACGTCTCCGTCGAGCTGCGGCTCTGCAGCAAAGCAGAACTGCAGAACGATCGCGGATTTCACGCCTCGCCGCTATCACGCGGACGAACATCCCATCTGCCCTGATCGGCAGTTCGTACTGAACCTCAGCACAGGTCGTATTGTCGGTCAGCCGGATTCAGGCGCGCGAACATCCGGCGCGGATCTCCGTAGTGCCGAAGACCGCCCACGAGAAAATTCACTTTGAAGCGTTTCCGGATCATCCTGTGGCAGCAATGATCGCAGAGAGCGCCCTCGCGGCGCGCGCGCCATGCTGGAAACTCTGCATGTTTGCCGAGGGCAGCCGCTACCAGGAGCAACTCTGCGCTGTCGGCGGCGACGGAAAGATCGAATGTCTGGTTCCCGGACCAGGCCGTTTCTTGCCGACCCAGCTTGGCCCTGCGCCAGTGCCCCAGTTGATCGTCAGTCCGCGCAATCCGCCTGGACCACGCCTGCTGGAGATTCCCGTCGACCCCCGGCTGCTCGAGGCAGGCGACCCTAGCGGTTCGACTATTTCGAGCACGCCCGCTTCACCGCTGCGGTGCGCGAACAGGGCAAAGTGGAAGTGACCTTGCAAGACGGCTGGTGGGCCGTCGTCATGGGTCTCGGCGCCCAGAGATCGGCCAGCGAAGGCCGCGCCATCGAACTCGCCGGTGAATTCGCGTTGCCGACCTAAGGCCGACCACGCATTCACCAGACCATTGGGTCAGATGCGCCGACCGGTTGCTGCGTCGAACAGATGCGCACAGGCGCGGTCGATCTCGATCCCCACCCCTTCGCCCTGCCTGAGCGCAAGCCTTTCTCGGAAAAGGCAGGAAATTTCTTCACCGGAGCAGTCGACCCTGGCGAAGATTTCCGAGCCTGTCGCCTCGAGAAGCGTGATCGTACCCGGCACGCCTTGCCCCGTCGCCCTGATATGTTCCGGTCGAATGCCGTAGACGAGTTCGCGTCCTGCGGCATCCGCGGGCTGGGCGCCTTCCGGCAACGGCAGGACCAACCCGCCGGCGCTGCGGAACACGCCCTCCTCGATGCGGCCGGCAATGAAGTTCATGGCGGGCGAGCCGATGAAACCGGCAACGAAGAGGTTGGCCGGATGGTCGTAGAGGTCCAGCGGCGCGCCGATCTGCTCGACCAGGCCGTCATGCAGCACGACGATCTTGTCGGCCATCGTCATGGCCTCGATCTGGTCGTGCGTGACATAGATCGTCGTGGTACCCAGCCGCTGGTGCAGGGCCTTGATCTCGCCGCGCATCTGGACGCGCAACTTGGCATCGAGGTTGGAGAGCGGCTCGTCAAACAGAAAGACCTGCGGGTCACGTACGATCGCGCGGCCCATGGCGACGCGCTGGCGCTGGCCGCCCGAAAGCTGGCGCGGATAGCGGTCAAGCAGCTTTTCCAGGCCGAGGATGCCGGCTGCCTTCCGGACCCGGCCAGCGGTGTCGGCCGGGTCGGCTTTCTTGATCTTGAGGGCAAAGCCCATGTTGTCGGCAACGGTCATATGCGGATAGAGCGCATAATTCTGGAACACCATGGCGATGTTCCGGTCCCGCGCGCGCAGATTGTTGACCATGCGTTCGCCGATGGCGATCTTCCCGCCGGAGATCGTCTCAAGGCCTGCGATCATGCGCAGCAGCGTCGATTTTCCGCATCCCGACGGGCCGACCAGGATGACGAATTCACCGTCGGCGATGTCGACGCTGACGTCGTGAATGATCTTGGTGGCCCCGAAGGCCTTCTGCACGTTGTTGATTGTTACCGATGCCATTGGATCTTTCCTGGAAAAAGAGTGATGTCAGGACGCGCCCTCAGCCGCCCTTGACGGCGCCGGCGGTCAGCCCCGCCACGATCTGCCTTTGCGCGAACATGGTCAGGATCAGCACCGGCAACGTCACCACCAGCGCCGCCGCGGCGAGCGGCCCCCAGCTCACCTGCTCGTAGGACAGCATGTTGTAGACGGCGACCGGCAGTGTGCGCGTCTCACGGCTGGCGAGCACCACGCCGAAGACGAAATTGTTCCACGAGAAGATCACGGACAGGATGAAGGCGACGACGATGCCCGGCTTGGCGATGGGCAGGGCAACCAGCCGGAAAACCTGCCAGGAGCTGGCGCCGTCGATGTTGGCCGCCTCCTCCAGTTCCATCGGCGTGGTCTCGAAATAGCCGATCATCACCCACACCACGATCGGCACCGTCACCACCAGGTGGATGATGATCTGCGGCCACAGCGTGCCGAGAATCCCGATCCATTGGAACAGCAGAAACAGCGGGATGAGATAGGATAGCCCAGGCGTCATGCGGGCGATCATGATGACGACGGCGGATCTCTCGGCCTTGAGCCGCGCGATGCCGTAACCGGCCGGTACGCCGATCAACAGTGCCAGCAAGGTCGCCGTACCGGTCACCAGAACCGAATTCCAGAGATAGAGCAGGAAATTGTTCTCCTCGAACACCTTTACATAGTTCGACCAGGCGAAACGTTCGGGGATCAGGATCGGCGGATAGGCACCGTTGTCGATTTCGAACTTCAGCGACAGAGAGATCATCCAGAGGAAGAACAGGATCGCCGGCGAGACGAAAACCAAGGCAGCGAAAAACAGACCGATCTGGTTGAGCAGCCGTGAACTCATCTATTTGCCCTCCGTGTCAATCCACTGCGAGCGTTGGCGCAGCACTAGGAGGACAAAAGACAGGGCCACGATGACAATGAAGAACACCACGGCCATGGCCGAGCCGTAGCCGATATCGTAGTAGGAGAAGGCGGTGTTGTAGAGATAGATGTTGATGGTTTCCGACGCCGTTCCCGGCCCGCCCTGGGTCATCGCGTAGATAATGTCGAAGCTCTTCAAAGCATCGATGGTGCGGATGATGACCGCGATCATCAGGAACGGCGCGATCATCGGCAGAGTGAGATAGCGGAATTGCTGCCAGGCATTGGCGCCGTCGATCTCGGCGCTTTCGAAGGGCTCGCGCGGCACCGAGGCCAGCCCGCCAAGCACGATCAGCATGACCAGCGGCGTCCACTGCCAGGTCTCGACCGCAACCAGCGACGGGATGACCGTGTTGGCGTTGAATATCCATTCCTGAGCCGGGATGCCGACCAGCGACAGCAGGTAGTTGAGCACGCCAAGCTGAGGATGGAACATCATTGTCCAAACCAGTGCGACGGCAACGGGTGTCGCCATCATCGGCATGACGAAGACGCCGCGCAGCAAGCCGCGCAGCGGAAACCTGGCATCGAAGATCAGGGCGGCCAGAGTGCCCAGCAGCATCGGCGCTGCAACCGAGAGAAAGGTGTAGGTCAACGTATGAACAAGGGATTCCCAGAAACGTGGGTCGCTGGCCAGGCGGAGATAGTTTTCCATCCCGGCAAAGCTCCGCGACTGGCCGAGCGTCCAGCGATTGACGCTCATCCACAGCGTGAAAGCCCAGGGGAAAACGATGACGGCGCCGACGACGACAAGTGCGGGGACAACGAAAGGCCAGTAGTTGGGAGCCAGCCGGATCGTCTGGCTCCCATCGATAACCGGCATCGTCACCCCGGTCTGTTCTGGGGTGGTGGCCGACATCAGCCCTGCTCGCTCCTGTCGAGAACCGGCTGGAACTGTTCGGTGGCCTTCTTCAGCTCCGCGGCGGGATCGGCGCCGGCAATCATGTTGGTCAGCGCCACGCCATAGATGTCGCGGAATTCCGTGACCGGGATGATGACCGGCAGTGCCAGCCGACTGATATTGCCCGAGCCGACCACGGCATCAAGCCAGCTTGCCGGCATGGTAACGCCTTCGCGCACCTTGGGATCCTCCAGCACGGATTTGCGGAACGGAACGCCGGCGCCGGCCTGCAACAGCCGTGCACCCATGGTTGACGATACCGCCCACTGGCAGAACAGATAGGCAGCCTCCTTCTTCTCGCTGGCGGCGGTAACGCCAATCCCGTCGCCGAAGGTGCCCGAGGCATGCGCCTTGGGACCCTTGGGCATCACGCCGTAACCGACCTTGCCGACCACCCTCGATTTTTCCGGATTTTCCATCGGCGGGGCAAAACCCACGCCGTCGAGCCACATGCCGATCTTGCCCTGCAGGAAGGCCGACTGTGCTTCGGCCCAGTTGAACCCGGTAACGCCCGGAGGGGCGGACTTGGTCATCAATCTTTGATAGAGCGCGGCCGCCTCGATCGCCTCGGGAGCCTCGGTGCGCAGCTTGCCCTTGTCATCTAGCGGCGTCATGTCGTAGCCGAGCATCAGCGACGTCCACACCGGCGTGTTTGCGTTCTTGAGCCCGCGGGCGACGAAGCCGTATGTATTGGTCGAGGGGTCGGTCAGCGCTTCGGCGGCTGCCACCAGTTGCTCGAAGGTCTCTGGGTATTTGAGGCCCTTGGCCTCGAACAGCTCCTTGTTCCAATACAGGATCCAGTAGTCCACCGAGAACGGTAGCGAGCGCAGCACGCCCTGGCCGTCCTTGGCAAACAGCATGCCGGCTTCGGCGAAGTCGCTTTCGACCAGCGCCGGGTCGGTGAGCGACGGATCGGCGAGATAGCCGGCGATGTCGGCCAGCCAGCCACCCTTCTCGAACTGGCGCTTCTGCACGTGGTAGCTCAGATGCACGACGTCGAAGCTCGGCTTGCCCGAGCTCAACTCGATCACCGTCTTCTGGCGCTGCTGCTGCTCGGGCGTTGCCTCGGCATTGACCTTGATGCCGGTCAGTTCCTCGAACTCGGCGAGATATTTCAGGATGGTGTCGCTGCGTGGGCTTTTCACCAGATTGACGTCAAGCGTCGTCCCGGCAAAGCGTTTCCAGTCAACGCCTGCGGCAAAGCCGGGGCGAAGCCCCACAAGGCCGGCAGCGGTTAGCGCCGCGGTTCCGGCAAGGAGTTGCCTCCTGGTTGGGTTGAACAGATTGGACGACATTTCTTCCTCCCGGTTGCTGTCGTTGTGGATGCGCCGCGAACCGCGGCGCGGCTATATTTCCTCAGATCTGGAGCGCCAGCCGGCGCGCATTGTCGATATGCAGACTGATCGCTTCAACCGCTTTTTGCGGATTGCGGCTCTCCATGGCTTCGATGACCGCCAAATGTTCGCGCATCACCGGCACCACACGACCGTCGATGCGGAAACGCTCCTGGTGGATCAGCCGGATTTTCACGGAGTTGACCAGATAGGCCTTGGCGATAATCTCGTTGCCGAGCGCATTGATGAAGGTGTCGTGCATCGCCCAGTCGATGTTCTGGGCCTTGGCTTCCATTTCCGGCGTCGGCGCCTGCCCGAGAGCTTGAGCCAGCATCTCTTCATGTTCGCGCCGCATGCGGGCAAGTTCGGCATCAGAAGCGCTGGTCGTGAATAGCGCCACTGCCTCGCGTTCCATGAACAACCGAAACTGGAACGCCTCGCGGATCAGATTGATATCGATATGCGCGATCTGCATGCCGCGCTGCGGGATGGTGGTCAGCAGTCCCTCGGCCTCGAGACGCGGGACGATCTCGCGAATGGCACCCAGCGGCAGCCCGGTGAAAGCGACCAGTTCGCGCTGTGACACGAACTGCCCCGGCCGCAGATCGCGGGCCAGCAAATGCCGCGTGAAGCTGGCATAGGCCTTCTCCCGGAGAGTGATCGGTTCGCTGCCGTCTTCCACTTAAGCTCGCTTCCTTGTCGGTCAGCCTGGCCTTGTCGGTCAGGCCGCCTCTGTCGCAAACAGCCTGTCGTAGGCAGCGGCAAGCTGCCGCTGTCCCTGCGGATCGATCGCCTCCAGGGGCGGACGGACCGCCAGCCAGCGCTCGTCGCCGGTCTTGCGCGCGACCATGACCTTCACCGCCGGCGTGACCGGGTATTTGAGCAATTCGAGCACGAAGTCTTCGACGCGTGGGTCGTCGCCCCCGTTTTCGACCATTGCCCGGATTTCGCCGGTAACAAAATTGGCCATGCCGGAAATCGCGCCCTGTCCGCCGCGGCGCACGCTTCTCGCCAGATGCCGTTCGTCGCCGATGAGGATCACCAGATCGCCGTGCGCCTCAAGCAGCGCCTCACTGTAGCTCCAGTCCCCGCCGGAATCCTTCACCCCGGCCACCACAGCGGGAAAGGCGGCGCGCAGCCGGCCGATCAGCCCAAGCGGGAGCGGCACCATGGTGACTGAGGGGATGTTATAGAGCAGCACGTCGCGCGCCAGCGGACCGAGTGCGGCGAAGACGGCGGAAAACCATCCGAACAGCCCGTCCTCGCCGACATTCTTGAAGTAGCTCGGCGGAGCGAGCAGAATGTTGCGAACGCCGCGCTGCAAAGCGTGCCGGGCCTGATCGGCGGCATCTTCGGCTGCATCGACCAGCACTCCGGCGACGAGCTGATGTGGCGGAATACCGGCCGCCAGCATGGCCTCGGTGACGATCCGTCGCTCGTCGGTGCCGACCGAGGCTCCTTCGCCGGTGGTGCCGAACAGCGTCGCGCTGCTGCAGCCGGCACCAAGGCAGGCTCGGGCATGCGCGATCATCGGCGCGAGCGCTATCTGCCCCGACGGGTCGAAGGGTGTGGTCAGGGCAACCGAAAGACCAAAGCGGGAAGCCAATACGATCTCCGTTGAAATCAATGTGGATGTAGCGTTAGCACGCTAACATGTCAGGTGTAAACGGGTGATGTTGCCAACTCGGCATCGCCGAACGGCGCTGCCGCGGCAGCGCCATCGCCGATCATTTTCCTCCGCTCGAACATCACATATGCAGCTTTCCCCGAGCCTCTGCGGGATTGGCTGCACGAGGCAGCCTAAGCTCGATCAAGTGGCGACGAGGTGGCCGTCGCCAACATCTTCGAGCTTGAGTTTCCGGGGCTCGTCACCGATGCGCCGCACAGCGCTTGGAATTTCGCTGTCCAAACGGGCGAACCGGGCGCGGCGCCGGCCTGGATCGGGAACCGGAACGGCTTCGATCAGCCGCTTTGTGTAAGGATGGCGCGGGTTGGAGAAGATCTGGTCGCGGGTGCCCATCTCGACGATCTGCCCCAGATACATTACCGCCACGCGATCGGAGATGTTCTCGACCACCGCCATGTCGTGCGAGATGAAGAGATATGCGACGCCGAATTCGCGCTGCAGCTCCTTCAGCAATCTTAACACGCGCGCCTGCACCGACACGTCGAGAGCAGAGACGCTCTCGTCGGCAATGATCAGCTTTGGTCGCAGCGCCAGCGCCCGCGCAATGCAGATTCGCTGGCGCTGCCCGCCGGAGAATTCGTGGGGATAGCGCTCCATCTGGTCAGCCGAGAGGCCGACGCGTTCGAACAGGGCGGCGATCTGGGCATGCCGTTGCTCTCTGTCGCCGAGGCCGTGGATCAGCAGAGGCTCGGCGACGAGATCGCCGACCCGCATGCGCGGATCGAGGGACGCGAAGGGATCCTGAAAGATCATCTGCACATTGCGGCGGACAGCCTTGCGCTCCTTGCGGCTGAGCGCCGACAAGTCCTGGCCGCCGATTGAAATGCTGCCGGTGTAGGGCACCAGCCCGGCGATCGCCTTGGCCGTCGTCGACTTGCCGCAGCCCGATTCGCCGACCAGCGACAGGGTTTCGTGCGGCGCGATCGAGAAACTGACGCCTTCGACCGCGTGCACCCTGCGGTCAACGCGGCCGAAGAAGCCGCCGTGCAGGTCGAAGCGGACGTGAAGATCGCTGACAGATACAAGCTCGGCCGGCATGTTGGCGGCGTCTTGTCGTTCTTCGACGGTCCGTCCGCCGCCAATGCGCGGCACGGCGGCCAGAAGCTCGCGTGTATAGTCGGCCTGCGGGCGATTGAAGATGTCAGCCGCCCTGCCCTGCTCGACCATCCGGCCGTCGCGCATGACGATGACGCGGTCCGCCATCTCGGCGACGACGCCCATGTCGTGCGTGATCAGGATAACACTGGTGCCGTGCTCGCGCTGCAGGTCGCGCAGCAGCTCCAGCACCTCGCCCTGAACCGTAACATCGAGGGCGGTCGTCGGCTCATCGGCGATCAGCACGTCCGGGTTCAGGGCCAGAGCCATGGCAATCATCACGCGCTGGCGCATGCCGCCTGAGAGTTCGTGCGGATAGTGCTCGAGCCGCCGTTCGGCATCCGGAATTCGGACTGCCTTCAGCGCCTCGAGCGCCCTCAGCCGCGAGTTGGAGCGCGACATCGAGGTGTGTGCCTCGATCGCCTCCGTGAGCTGACGGCCGACGGACAGAACCGGATTGAGCGATGTCATCGGTTCCTGAAAGATCATGGCAATACGGTTGCCGCGGATGCGGCGCATGCCGCTCTCGCTGAGAGCGGCGAGATCCTGATCGCCGAGCCGGATGGAGCCTGATCCGATGCGTGCCGCCGGCTGCGGCAGCAAGCCCATGATGGCCAGCGCCGTCATCGACTTGCCGGAACCGGACTCGCCGGCGATGCAAAGCGTTTCGCCGCGCATCAGGCCGAATGTCAGGTCGGAAACGACGTCGCGCTCGCCCTCCTCGCCGCGCACGGCGACGCTCAGACCTGAGACGCTGAGTACCGGCCTGACAGAGCCACTCTCCGCGGCGGCCTGCCCGGATCGTTTGATGTCCTCCACCTTCATTCAAAGACGCAGCGGGGGAAGTAGAACGAAACCACCCAGTTGGGCATGTCGACGATCTCGCTGATGCGCAGGTCACCGCAAACCGAGACGAGCATATAGGCATCTACCGGATCCATGCGGTAGCGGCCGGAGAGCAGGTCGATCATCTGGGAAACGGCGCTCCTGGCGCCGTCCATCAGATCCGGCCCGATACCGGTTGTCACCTCGTAGCCCTTGGCGTCGAGATGCCGCGACACCGGACCGGGCGTTGTGAAACGCGGCGTCCGCAGCCGGGCATCCTTGACCAGATCGAGCGTCAGCACGGCGTTCATGGGGCTCTCGATCGCCGTGCCGCAGACCTCGCCATCGCCTTGCGCGGCGTGCGTGTCGCCGACCGAGAACAACGCGCCCGCGACCTCTACGGGCAGGTAGAGCACCGTGCCGGCGGCGAGATCGCGGATATCCAGGTTGCCGCCCACGCGCCGCGGCGGAACCACCGAATGCAGACCCGGCTCAGCCGGGGCATTGCCGATGGTGCCGGCGAAGGGCTTGAGCGGCACCCGGCCGCTCTTGCCGAACAGCGCCGGTTCGAGCGAGGCGGCGTCGTACTTCCAGATATTCAGTGCCGGTTGGGAGAAGTCATTCGCCAGCAGACCGAATCCCGGGATGTTCGCCGTCCAACCGAAGCCTGATGGCTTGAACGCCTCGATGGTGATTTTCAGGGCATCGCCCGGTTCTGCCCCGTCGACATAGATTGGCCCAGTGACCGGGTTCACCTTGGCAAAGTCGAGCAAAGCAACGTCGTCGATGGTGCTCTCCATCGTCAGCTGCCCGCCGGACGACTCCAAGCACTGGAACTCGATCGTCGCCCCTGGCGCCACCCGTTCGGCCGGGACAAAGGAATTGTCCCAGCCGAAATGATGGTGGCGCCCGTGGATGGTGTAGTCGCAGTTATTGCACATCGGTCACATACACATTGTCGTAGTTGATCGGGATGTGGACCGGGTCGACATAGAGGTTGTCGGCGCCACCCATGCGGGTTGATTTCATGGTGAAACGCTGCTCGTTGAAGACCGGTGCCCAGGGCGCGTCTTCCATGATCTTGCCGTAGATCTCGCTCCACATCTTGGCGCGTTCGCCAGCCCTGGCCGGGTCGACGATGGAGTCGGCTTCGGCCGCCTTGGCGTCGAGCGCCTTGTTGCAATACCACGACCAGTTCCAGCCGCCCGGGACGGCACCAGCACAGCCGAGGATCGGGCCGTAGAAGTTCGACGGATCGGGGAAGTCGGCGATCCAGGCCATGCCGCCGGACCAGATCATCGGCGCACCCGCCTTGTCGCCGCCGGCGGCGATGACGTTGGCCTGCGCGAGCGACTGGATGCTGGCCTTGATGCCGACCGCCGCCAGATCCTGCTGAATGGCCTGCGCGATGCGCGGGTTGGGATCGGTGTTCATGGCAAACAGCTGCGTGTCAAATCCGTCGGGATGCCCGGCCTCGGCAAGCAAGGCCTTGGCCTTGGCCACGTCATAGGGATAGCCCTTGAATTCCTTGTCATAGCCAGGCATCGACGGCGGCAACGGCTGATTGGCCGGCACCGCACGGTTGTTGATCAGCTGGACGATGCGGTCCTTGTTGATCGCCATGTTGACCGCCTGCCGCACCTTCACGTTGTCGAAGGGCGCCATGGTGGTATTCATGGTGATATAGCCGGTGTGCAACTGGCCGCCCTCGACGACACGGGCCTTCTGCTCGGGATCGGCCATCACCTCCTGGAATTTCGCCGGCGGAATGCCGTCGCCGGGAACGTCGATCTCGCCTTTCTGGAGCCGCAGCAGCGCCACGATCGGCTCCTGGCCGATCTCAAAGGTGATCTTGTCGAGATGCGGCAGACCCTCGTGCCAGTAATCCGGGTTGCGCTCGAATACGACGCGCTGGCCGAGCGTCCATTCGGCGAGCTTGAAGGCGCCGGTTCCGACCGGATGTTTGCCGAAGTCTGCGCCGTATTTTTCGACTTCTTCCTTCGGCACCACATGCGAGAAGTTGATCGCCATGACATGCAGGAAGGTGGCGTCGGGCCGGGTCAGCTCGAACTTGATCGTGTAGGGATCGACGACGGTTATGCCCGCCAGGCTCTCCGCCTTGCCGGCAGCGACGTTGTCATAGCCTTTGATCGAGCCGAAGAAACCGGCACCCGGGCTCTGTGTCTTTGGATTGGTGACCCGGTCGAGCGAATATTTCACGTCGTCGGCGGTCATCTCGCGGCCATTGTGGAACTTCACTCCGTGGCGCAGCTTGAAGGTGAAGGTCTTGCCGTCGGGCGCAATCTCGTAGCTCTCGGCAAGGTCGGGCCGCAGGTTGGTGGTGCCCGGCTCGTAGTCCATCAGCCCGTCGAACAGGCTCTTGATCATCGACCAGTTCTGCCAGTCATAGCCGATGGCCGGATCGAGCGTGGCGACGTCGTCCTTGTAGGTGATGGTGATCGCGCCGCCCTGCTTGGCATTCGGATCGACGGCGTCTTCGGCACGTACGCTTGTCATGCCAAGCACCAGCGCAAGCGCCGATGCCGCCACGGTCGATATTAGATATTTTCTCATGTCATGTTCCCTTTCTCTGGTTTTCTTGGTTTTCATCTGAGCTTGATGCGTGGATCGATGAACGGTGCGACAGTGTCGGCCAGGAGATTGCCGAGCACGATGGCAAAGGCCGAAACCAGGGTGACCCCCATGATGATCGGAATGTCGATGCGCTGAATGGCCTGCCAGGCTAGCTGGCCGATGCCTGGCCAGCCGAACACGCTTTCGACAACCACGATGCCGCCCATGAAGATGCCGATATCGATGCCGATCATGGCGATGACCGGCAGGATGGCGTTGGGCAGCGCGTGCCGGAGGATAATGGCGCTGCGTGCAAGACCCTTGGCACGCGCGGTACGCACGTAGTCCTGGCGCAGCACGTCGATCATCGACGAGCGCATCATGCGGGCGTACCAGCCGGCGCCGAGAATTCCCATGGTCAGCGACGGCAGCACCAGATGACGCCAGGTGCCGTAACCGCCGATCGGGAACCAGCCGAGCCGCACCGCGAACACATAAAGCAGCATCAGGCCGACGACGAATTGCGGCGCCGAGACGCCAACGAAGGAGGCGACCATCAGCGACTGGTCGGTGGCGGTGCCACGCTTGACGGCGGCGATGAGGCCCATCGTCAGCCCGATCACGACTTCGCAGGCAATGGCGCCGACCATCAGCAGCAGGCTTGCCGGCAGCCGCGAGACGATAAGCTCCGTGACCTCCGAGCGCTGAATGTAGGAGCGCCCCAGATCGCCGCTGAGAAGGCTGGTCAGATAGTGCCAATACTGGACGACGAAGGGCTGGTCGAGGCCGAGCTGCCGGCGGATGTTTTCGACCGTCTCGGGTGTGGCGCTGCGGCCGGCGATCTGGCGGACGGGATCGGCGGGCAGCAGGTAGAGCAGCGCAAAGGTGATCAGAGAGACGCCGAGCAAGATGAGCACCGACTGGACAACGCGGCGGCCGAGATAGGCGATCATGCCCGCCCCCTTTGCGTCGGATCGAGGATGTCGCGCAGTGCGTCACCGATCAGGTTGAAGGCCAGCGCCAGTGCCAGGATCGCCGCACCGGGAAAGAAGACCAGCCAGGGCGCGGCCTGGAAATAGGTCTGGTTCTCGAAGATGATGTTGCCCCATGACGCGGTCGGCGGTTGCACGCCGATGCCGAGATAGCTGAGCGTCGCTTCGAGCAGCACCGTGGTCGAAATACCGAGCGTGCCCCAGACGATGATCGTCGGCAAAAGATGTGGCAGGATATGGCGGAACAGGATGCGTGGAGCGCTAGCGCCGATGGTGCGCTCGGCATCGATGAACTCGCGTTCGGAGAGCGAACTTGTCTCGGTGTAGATGACGCGGGCGGTCTGCACCCAGTTCACCAATGCGATCACCATGGCGACGATCCACAGGCTCGGCTGGAGCACCGCCGCCAGGCAGATGGCGAGCAGCAGCGCCGGGAAAGCCATCATCAAATCGGTGAAGCGCATAAGCGCGCTGCCGATCCAGCCGCGGAAATAGCCGGCGGTGATGCCGACCAGCGTGCCGATCAGAAGCGCCACGCCATTGGCGACGATGCCGATGATCAGCGACGTGCGCGCGCCGAATAGGAGACGGGTCAGCAGGTCGCGGCCAAGCAGGTCGGTGCCCAGCCAGAACTGGGCTCCCGGCGGCAGTGGCGCGCCTTCAAGCGTGAGCCCGTCGAACATCTGCTCGTTTGGATCGTAGCCTGTCAGCCACGGTGCAAGAATGGCGCCGGCCAAGACAACGGCAATAATCCCGAGGCCGAGCAAAGCGAGAGGCCGTTTTAGCAGACGTCGCCAGACGCCGGCGCGAGGCTTGGCTGGCATACGCCCGGCGGCCGAAAGCTCAGGCGCGATCGGATTGGTCATCGTCGCCTTCTTCTTGTGTCATCGCCACGATCCTGCGCGCGGCTTCCTCGACACTGATTTGCCAGCTCATCGCCAGCGAGCGGAGCTGCGCATAGGCACGGCCGTCCTCGGCGCCCTTCGACAAGACCTCTACCGCGCGTACGATGGTCTGGCGCTCCGCGACCCGCTGACGAAGCGAGGCAATCTCGCTGGCCAGAAGCTTGCGCGCCTCGAAACTCTGCCTTGCGATTAAAAGTGCGCTATAGACGCCGGCATTGCCGACCGGTTTCAGCAACTGCGCATCGGCCTTGTGCGACAATGCCCATTCGACGCGCCCCGGCGCCTCGGAGCCGATCAGTGCTATCAGCGGCATCGGCGCCTCGCCCGGCTTCCACGGAAATTGCTCGTCAAAGCCGAGATCGACGTCGAAGAAGACGAAGTCCGCCGCCAAGGCTTCGGCCGGCAGTTCCGGCCAGAAGCCAATCGCCTCAAGGCCGATGGCCGACAATTGCCTTGTGATCGCCTGCACGGTCGGATGTGGACGATGCAGGACAAAAGCCCTGGCGCCTCCAAGGTTCGGGATACGCGCCATCTTGCTCACGACACCACCCGCAGGCGTGGCCGCCCGAACGTCTCCGTCCGGTCATAGCGGGAAAGGTAGGGATCGGGTGCCACGCCCTTCGTCAGTGTGACCGTTTTGAACGATGTTCCATCGATACGTCCGATTAGCACCGGCAAGGTAGCATGCTGGGTTTGCTGGTCGATGGCGATGTCGCCCAGCGGCGTTCGAAATGATGTTTCGGAAAAGACCTTGGGAAGGTCCGTCCATTGTGCACCGGGGTTAAGGGTGAGGATCTCGGCGAGCATGCGCACCGAGGCATAAGCCGCCGCCTCGAAGGATGAGGCCGGCATGACGGAAGGCACTGGAACCGCACCGCGATCCGCCCCCGAGATGTCGTGAAAATAGGGCCCAACGGAAAGGTGGCCATCGCCTGCCCCGTTGAGCGCCGGCAATTCGCATTCCGTGAGATTGCAGGACAGGATCGGGCAACGCTCCGGCCTGAAATGCGGGTCGCGCCGGCCAAGCTCCGCATAGGCAGCGATGAAGGCATAAGAAGAAGGGCCGATGAGATTGTTCAGAATGAAATCAGGTCTCGTCGCCTGTATCTCCGCGATCAGCCGCGCAACATCGACCTCGCCGAGCGGCAGATAGCGTTCGCCCAGCACCTTGCCGCCAGCGTCCGCAATCAGGTCGCGCGCCACGCGGTTGGTCTCCCAGCCCCAGATGTAGTTGGAACCGAGCAGGAAGCCATCGGCGCCGAAACGAGGCACGACATAGGCGAGCAGCGGTACGAGATGCTGATTGGGGCAGGCGTGTGTGTAGACGACATGCTCGTTGGCTTCGAAGCCCTCGTACGGGCAGGCGTACCACAGCGTGCCGCCTGCCCTTTCCAGGATTGGAATGACCTCCTTGCGGCTCCACGAGGTGACGCAGCCAATGATGTGACGCGCGCCGCTGTTGGCGAGAATGTCCGCGCAGCCGCTTGCATAGCGATCGATGTTGCCCTGCGGGTCGCGCTCGATCGGGATGAATTCGAATGGGATAGCGAGATCGCCGTTGACGTCGGCGATGGCGTTCATCGCACCCGCACGGCAGGATTCGGACACCAGCCGGTAGTTGCCGGACCGCGAATAGAGAATGCCGATGTCGATATGCCGTTTCAAGCAATGCCTCAAAAATGACAATGCCCCGCAGCCACCGCCGCAGGGCGAGGCATACGAGGCATTCTTGCCGCCCGGCGGTCGGAGCCGGTATTTGTCCTCACCGTATTACGCCCGCGCTCCCAGTCAAGAGCCGCCACGCGAAACTTTGGCCAGCCGAAACGGTTCGGCGCGCAGCACGCAACTCATGCCGCTGGTCGTTTAGAGTCCGCCAGGAACCAAAATTGCTGATGTCCAGCTATGGGGCCCGGACAAACCCGGTTCGCTACCATTCAAAGCAACGACTTTAATATCGGTTTACCTGAATCTGCTAGCAGCAATGACGCCGGTTTTCGTCGGTCAAGCAAAGGGTTCCACCTTGCCGCAGCAATTCAGCACTCCGTTCGGTCACCGGGGCGATGCCAACTGGCCGAGGTTGCACGGCTTCATGGGCGTCGAGTTGGAACGCGCGCCCGATGTTCTCGTGCCTCGCGTCGCCTTGGCCCGGAAGCTCGGTGGATGGGACTTTGGTGGCGGGAGCCGGGCTTGAGCGTCATTCGCGCCTTGCAAGGCGCCGACCTCCCGGCAGTTGCGAACATGTTTCAGCGCGTGCTGTTGAAGGAGAGGACCGAAGCGCCGGCCTCTCTCGTGGAATACATGCAACGGTTTTATCTGGATGCGCCCGGTTGCGCAGACAACCTCCGGTCGCTTGTCCATGTCAACGACGCCGGTCGCGTCTCCGGATTTGTCGGCGTCCACGTCCTGCCGATGACGTTCAACGGCCGACAACTACGCGCGGCCATCTGTAGCTCGCTCATGGTCGAGGACCATGAGCACGACCCGCTGGCCGGCGCCCGCTTGCTGAAAGCTTACCTGGATGGTCCGCAGGACATCTCCTTCAGCGAGACGGCCAACGATATTTCCGTGAAATTGTGGACCCGGCTGCGCGGCGTGGTCCTGCCGCAATACAGCCTTGACTGGGTCCGTGTGATGCGCCCCGCGGCCTTCATGCTCAGCCTTTCCGCCAATCGCATGGCGCTTGCGCGAATGCTCAATCCGCTGGCGCGTGCAGTCGACCGATTTTACTGCAGAAGGATGACGTCCAGCGAACGACGTTGGTCGGGTGTGGCGGTGGACGGGGCAGGCCACGGAGCATTTCGTACATCCGAAATCGACAGCCATGCATTTGCCAGGCTCATCGAACCGTTTACCGCTCAATTCGCCCTGCGGCCTGACTGGACGGAAGATCAACTCGACCACATCCTGACAGATGCGGCACAAAAGCCGGATCTGGGGGAGCTTGTCTACGTTTGTGTGACGTCGCCAGTCGGCACCAATGTCGGCGCTTTCGCCTACTACGCACGGAAGTATGAAATTGGTCGCGTGCTGCAGATCTTCGCCCTTCCCGGCCAGGCGGGCCCGGTGATTGACTGCCTGATCGATCACGCCGCCGCGCGCGGCGTCAGCGGCCTGCGCGGACGTATTCAACCTGCACTTCTGGAGGCGATGCTTGGACGACGCATTGCTTTCCTGACCGTTGCCTCAACGGTGGTACATTCACGCGATCCAGAGCTTTTGGACGCGATGAAGAACTCGCAAGTCTTCCTGAACGGCCTTGCGGGCGAGCAGTGGAGCCGGCTTATCGGGAGCCGCTTCAGCTAGAGCGGGATGCGTTCAAGTTGAAGCGGGCATCCCGCTCTAACTATTTATTTTAGGCGCGTTTCCACTTGGCTGCAGAATGCTTGGGTCAAAACCCAATCACTCTGAACGACCGAGTTCGACCCTTTGCCGTCATCCAGTTGGGAGCGTCGCATGACGCTCCGTGACCCAATCACGACGCTCACTCCGGTCAGTGGTAACGTCCGGATTTGGCGCGCGATTCCGACCTCAGCGAACGAAGTTATGACACGCCATTCCAGTGTATGCTTGCTTCGCCAAATTGGGTGTGCGCTGCAATAGCAGCCCGAGACAGTCGCGCTTGCCGAAGGGGCTGTCGGCTTTGACGGGATTGGCGTAAGCTACAGTTAAGGGGGTGCACACATGCACCGCATCATCGCCATACTGATCTTGGTTCTCGCGGCCGTGTTCAGCTCCGCACGGGCGGAGGTGCTGATCGGCGTCTCGGCTGCGATGACGGGACGGCTCGCCTGGATCGGCGAGCAGGGACAGCGCGGCGCGGAGATGGCAGTGGCCGACGTCAACACGGCGGGCGGCGTGCTCGGCCAGAAGGTGAGGCTCATCTCGGTCGACGACTTCTGCGATCCCGAGCAAGCTGTGGCGGCCGCCAAGAAGCTGGTGGCTGACGGGGTCGTGCTCGTCGTCGGGCATTATTGCTCCGGGGCCTCGATCCCCGCATCAAAAGTGTACGAGGAGGCGGGCGTCGTTGAGATATCCCCAGGCTCGACCAATCCGCAGCTGACCGAACAGGGCCGTGCCAATGTCTTTCGCACCATTGGCCGCGACGACGCGCAAGGTTTCATCGCTGGCAACTACCTTGCCGATCGCTGGGGCAACAAGAAGATTGCGATCCTCCACGACAACTCGACCTATGGGAAGGGTCTCGCCGACGAGACCAGGAAGCAGCTGCACAAGCGGGGCGTGACTGAGGCCGTTTACGACGCATACATTCCCGGGAAGGACGACTATTCGGCCGAGGTCGCTACGTTGCGGACCGCCGGCGTCTCCGCCTTATATGTGGGTGGGTATCATGCCGAGGTTGCGCTGATTGCTCGCGCTGCACACGACAGTGGCTACACGGTTCAGCTCATATCCGGAGATGCTTTGGCGACCGAGGAATTTGCCCTGATCGCCGGCCCCGCGGCGGAGGGGACCCTCTTCACGTTCCCGGCGGACGCGAGGCGAAGCCCCGAAGCGGCCGCGGTCGTTGAGCAGTTCCGTGCGGAGAATTTCGAACCCGCGGGCTACACGCTGTTGAGCTACTGCGCGGTCCAGGTTTGGGCCCAGGCGGTCTCGAAGGCAGGTTCGCTGGAGCCGAAGGCCGTCATTGCGGCACTGCACGAACAGGAATTCGACACGGTGATCGGCCGGGTCGATTTCGACGACAAGGGCGACCTCACGAAGCAGAGCTGGGTTTGGTACGTCTGGCGCGGCGGAGAGTACGTGCCGGTTGAATAGGGTTCGCTGATCGCCGGCGTGCCGGCTGAGATGTCTAGTCTGATGCAGACCAGTGTGGCCGGACTGTTCCGACTCGCCGAGATGCTTGAACGCCTCGGCATACGTGGCCGGCTGTTGCTCGCCTTTTTCGGGATCAGCGCCCTTGCGGTGCTGGCAACGGCTGCGGCGCTTTATGCCTTCCTCCAGGTTGGCGACGTCGTGGACCGAATTACCACGGATCGAGTGCCGTCGGCGCTCGCCTCCCTCCAGCTGTCGCGCCAGGCCGAACGGGTCGCTGCTGCCGCGCCATCGGTGCTGGCAGCGACAAGCAGGGCTCAGCACAGCGAGGTCTCGGCTGCCGTCGCGCTCGAGATGTCCCGCCTCGAGGCCCTGCGCACGGACCTCCGGGATGCCACGTTGGGCACAGTGCCTTTGGCCGAGATTGAGGAAGCCGCGATTGTTCTGAGGCGCAACCTGAAGGAGCTCGACTCTCTTGTTGTCGCCCGGCTCGACGTGGTCGCCCGCAAGGAGGAGCTCCTGAACCGCCTCGCCGCGACGACAACCGGAAGCCAGCGCCTTGTCGCCACCGGCATCCTAGTGATGGATTCCAGGCTGCCGCAATGGCGGGCGGTCGCGGCCGACACGTCGCTATCGCCCGATCGACGCGCAGCGGCGATGGCCGACCTGGTCCAGGCGATTGCGGCCTACATCCCCCAGCAGAAGGCGCAGCTGGAGATCTCGGCAGTCAACGACGCGCTGGTGAAGGTCGCGAACGCGCCGACGCCGGGCGACCTGGCGTTGATCCTTTTTCCGCTACGCCGTTCGCTCACTGCTCTTGAAAAGGTTTCCACGGAGATCGACGAAAAGCTGCGGACCCGCTTTCGGCAGCGTGTCGATGAGTTCAAGGGCTTGACCGACGGCGAGGACAGCATCCCCAAGGCGCGGGAGGACGAGTTTGCTGTCCTGGCACAGGGCGAAAGGCTTCTGGCCGAGAACAATCGACTGTCGCGCAATCTCACCGCTGGCGTCGATCGCCTGGTCGCCACGGCAGACCAGGAGATCGCTGCGTCCGGTCGCGAAGCCGCGCTCGTCCAGCGCTACGGCACCGCGGTTGTGCTCGGCTCCGCCTTCCTCAGCCTCCTGAGTTCGGTTCTGGTTGTCTGGCTCTATGTCGACCGCAGCCTCCTCGCCCGACTGGGGGCCGTGAGCCAGGGCATGCTCGCGATTGCGGGGGGCAACCTTCGTGCGCCGCTGCCAGCCGCGGGCAGCGACGAAATCGGGCGCATGGCCGAAGCGCTGAGACTTTTCCGGGATACTGCCGTCGAGGTCGAGGAAAAGAACCTGCGCGACGTTGCGGAAGCTCGTCAGCGGCTCATCGATGCCATCGAAAGCATCTCCGAAGGATTCGCTCTGTACGACGGGGAGGACCGGCTCGTCCTCAGCAACAGCCGCTACCGCGAATTGCTCTACGCCGGTCTGGAGACCGAACTGACGCCCGGCACGATATTCGAGCAAATCATTCGCCGATCCGCTGAGCGCGGCTACATCAGGGACGCCGAGGGGCGGGTCGAGGAGTGGGTCGCCGAGCGCCTCTCGCGGCACCGCAACCCTGGCGAACCTTGGGTGCAGCGGCGAGGCGACGGGCGATGGGTCATGATCAGCGAGCGGCGGATCAGCGCCGGCGGCACGGTCGCCGTCTATTCGGACATCACTGAGCTGAAGCAAAGGGAGGAGAACCTCGCCGAGAAATCCGTGGTTCTGGAGGCGCTTTCCAGCAAGCTGGCGAAGTATCTGGCGCCCCAAGTGTATCGCTCGATATTCACCGGCCGCCAGGAGGTCAGGATCGCCAGCCAGCGGAAGAAACTGACAATATGCTTCTCCGATATCGCGGGCTTTACCGAGACCACTGACAAAATGGAATCCGAGGATCTCACCCAACTCCTCAATCACTATTTGACGGAAATGTCGAAAATTGCTTCGGATCACGGCGCGACGATCGACAAATATGTCGGCGACGCGATCCTGATGTTTTTCGGCGATCCCGAGACTCGCGGCGTCAAGGAGGACGCGCTGGCTTGCGCGCAGATGGCACTTGCAATGCAAAAGCGGATTAGCGAGCTTGCCGAAGTCTGGCGGGACATGGGGATCGAAACACCGCTGCGCTGTCGCATCGGCATCCATACCGACTACTGCACCGTCGGTAACTTCGGCAGCGAGGACCGGATGGACTACACGATAATCGGCGGCGCCGTGAATCTCGCCTCGCGCCTGGAGCAGGAGGCGCCGCCGGGGACAATCCTCATTTCCTACGAGACGTTTGCGCAAGTGAAGGACGCAATCGACTGTGAAGAACTGGGGCAAGTCCAGGTCAAGGGGATCGCTTATCCCGTCGCCACCTACCGCGTCATCGATCTGAAGGCCAATTTGGCGGCCGCTCGTCGTGCTGTTCGGACCGAGCTGCCGCACTTCAGGTTGGAACTTGAACCGGAGCTGATGTCCCCTGACGAGCGTGGCGATGCCGCCAATGCACTTCGAGACGCGCTGGATCGGCTTCGTCACAAGCCTGGGTAGTAGGGCTTGGTCCACAACGACCCCTCCCAATGGACACAAGGAGTGGGATGTGGGACGCCGCTCATTGGCGCTGTCGATGCGAAGGCCGCAGAACGGTCGCGGTCAGTCTTCGAACTCGGGCGGAACGTCGGCATCGGAGCCGAGACTTAACATTCACGGCATCACTGGCATGGGTCCGGATATGGCGCAACGTGCTCGTTCTCGCAGATGAGACGAACGGCAACTTCCCGCCCATCTCGGCCATGACGGCGGCCTGGGACGTGGCCGGTCTCGAAGCAGGTCAGGTACCGAGTTCTTCGACTTCCTCGACGAGTTGCGGACGCATGTGCAGATAACGCGTCGCCTTGCGTTTGGCGATGATATCGGCCCAGACGTGTTCCACTTGTGAGGCGGCCAACCCCGCCGCCTGCCCCACCACCTCAGCCGCCACGCCGTTGTTGAGACCGTAAAGGCAAAGATCCATACGGTCATAGGGAAGCGAGAAGTAGAACTCCTCCTGGGTCTGCGCCAGCGAGTAGGTATCGGTGGTCGGAGGCCGGTTGCGGATTTCTTCCGGAATACCGAGATGGGCCGCAAGCGCATAGACCTGTGTTTTATAGAGGTGGGCAATCGGCTTGACGTCCGCGGCGCCGTCACCGTTCTTCACGAAGAAACCCTGATCGTATTCCAGCCGGTTCGGGGTTCCAAGAACGGCGAAGTTCAGGCGATCCGCATGATAGTATTCAATCTGCTTGCGGGTGCGCTGCTTCATATTGGTAGCGGCGACGACGCCGAGATAGACAGGCAGCGGCATTCTCCGTTTCGTCTGCTTGCCCTCCGGGTCTTGCACCACCAGGGACGAGATATTGTAGCCCCCGCCCTCAAGGGCGTTCGCGATCACGATCTTCGAAGCCCAGCCTTCGCCGTATTCCGGGACCAATTCGCGGATGAAGGCGTCGCGACGCCTGTAGCAGCCCATTGCGCGCAGGATCGGCCCGATATCCTCCGTCACAGCCTCGACACCGAAAGTTTCGGCGACGAGGCGGCCGAGCCGCAGACTTTCAGGATCGGAATCGCTTTCCGGCATGAACAGGCAAAGCACATTCTTGGGGCCAACGGCTCGTACCGCCAACGCGACCGACACGCTCGAATCGATCCCGCCCGAAAGACCGAGCACAAGGCCCCGCTTGCGAATCCCGCGCAACTGCTGGCGCAAGGCCGTTACGATACGGTCCGTTTCGGTGATCAGGTCGATTGCCAGAGCCTGCGCCAGAAAGGTCCGCGCATCCTCGGTCGGGCGAACATTCATTGCGCGGCCTCCATGGTTTCTGCCGCAAGCCGACGGCTGACCTTGCCGGTATCGGTCTTCGGCAGCTCGCGGCGGAACTCGACGACCTTGGGGACCATGAAGTCCTCAAGGTGGCGTGCACAGTGACGTATGATATCCTTTTCGGTAAGCGCCGGGTCGGACCGTACTATAACTGCGCCGATCGCATGCCCGAGCACGGGATCCGGCACACCGACAACCACCGCTTCCGCGATGCCCGGATGAGCGTGAAGCACGGCTTCCACTTCCTTGGGCGCCACCTTCTCTCCCCGCGACTTTATGATGTCGTCCTTGCGGCCGACGAAATAAAGAAAGCCTTCCTCATCGGCCCTGAAAAGATCGCCGGTGTAGAGAACCTTCTCCCAAGGGTTCGGACCCCGGCGCAGGGCTCGTGCCGTCGCAGCTTCGTTTCGCCAATAACCCTGCATGACGTGCGGCCCGCGAATGACCAGCTCACCCGCTACGCCCGGCGGCACCCGTTGCCCCTCGTCGTCGACGACAAAGGCTTCGGTGTTCGGAATGGCTATTCCGACCGAGCCCGGCCGGCGGTCGAGCTCCTCGGGCGGCAGATAGGTGCAGCGCTTGCATTCCGTCAGGCCATACATCGAATAGAGCCTGACACCGGGGAAAAGGAACCGAAGGCGTTCTATGTGAGGCGGCGGCAAGGCAGCCGCCGTGTTGGAAATATAGCGAAGGCTGGGCAGGAAGCCCGGCGCCAGGTCCCTCAACTGCAGGATCATCGCTGCCATCGTGGGCACGAGCGGAAGCCCGGTGACGCCTTCCTGGCGGATGCGTTCAAAGACCGCCTGGGGAAAAGCGAAGGACTTCTCGAGCACGAGCGTGGCGCCGAGCCTGACGGCCATCAGCAATTGATAGAGGCCGTAGTCGAAAGCGAGGGGCAGAACATTCAAGATGATGTCGTCGGGCGAGTTGCGCAGGTAGTTGGTGATGGAGTCGGCCGCCGCGTCGCAATTGCGGTGCGTCATCATCACACCCTTGGGCCGGCCGGTCGAGCCCGAGGTGTAGATCAACATCGCAAGATCGACGTCAACGCCGCGATGGTCAATCTCCCTGACTTGGACCGTCAAGCACTCCGCCAGGGATGTGGCCCCTGCCGGGCATTGGCTATCGGCAGCAACGGTGGAAGCCACGAAGATGCCGGTCTTGCCGGAGGACGTCTCGCCGGAGGATCCGGACGCCTCGGCGACCACGGGCATCAGTCTTGCTTGCGTGAGGATCGCGGCGGCATCGCAATCGGCGATGATGTAGGCTAGCTTTTCGGCCTTGGTGGATGCGTTGATCGGACTGAAAGTCGCGCCTGCTTTAAGAACTGCGAAAATCGAAACCGCAGCCTCCCAGCAATTGTCCATGAAGATCAGCACCCGGTCGTCGCGCCTGACGCCATTCAAAAAAAGGGCGGCGGCCAAGCGGCTCGAGAGATCGTCCAGCTCTTTGTAGCACAGCCTTTTGTGCTCGGTGATCAATGCCGTTTTGGCTGGATGGGCAGCGGCCTTCGCCGTCAGAAAATGTTCGATCCGCACGGACGCTCCTCACCGATGGCGCCTATGCTGCCAGCGCTTCTGCTTTTGCCTTGACGAAGGCTGAGATACGGTCAATCGAATCCAGATTGGCCGGTACGATGTCGGCATCGACCATCGCTATGCCAAAATCATCCTCTATGAATGCCACTAGCTCCAACACGGCCGTCGAGTCGATGATGCCGTTCTCGATCAGTGATGCGGTGTCTGCAAGCTCGTAGGACGTGTCGCCGAACAGGAAGTTGTCGACGATAAAGGTTTTGACCTTGTCCTTGATTGCTACCATGATTTTTCATTCCCTCGATTTCTCAGGCCGCTCGTGCTTCACCGACCTTTTCGCCGGTGAAAATCTTCTGCCACAGTTGCGCCGACAAAATGCCGACGAAAGCCGCATTGTCGCGGAATCCGGACGCTGGCTGCAAGCGGCATTTCTCGTGCAGGTTCGCCACCGCCTTGGCGTTGAATAGTCCTCCGGAGGCGATACTCGCCTCGCTCAGCGAGTCGCGTACGTAGTCCAATTCTCCGGCTCCCACGAAGGAGCGGGCTTCCGGCGCCCGGTAAGGCTGTTTGGTGCGCTCGCGGATGGCCGTCGGAAGCAGGTGCTTGGCAGCTTTGCGCAATATGTGTTTTTCCACCAGTCCCTTCAGCTTCATCTCCGGCGGAAGTCTTGCCGCAAACTCCACCAAGCGATGGTCAAGGAAGGGGAACCGCCCTTCGATACCGTGCGCCATGGCCATGCGATCGCCCTGGCTGGAGAGGATGTAGCCCGGCAGGAGGAAGCGGGTTTCTAGATATTGCGCCTGATGCAGCGGATGCCACCGGGAAAACGCCTCAGGCAACCGGCTGGCCAGGTCCTCGGCTGCGTCATACCCCTTCAATGTCGCGCGCAGGTCACCGGAAAAGAACATCTTCGCCGCTGATGTGGTCTTGAAACGCGGCCGATGCGAGAACAGCGGATCGTCCAGGGCAGCGCTGCCGGTTCCGAAGAACGCAGCCAGGTACTCCACGGACTGCTGTTGCAGGCCCGGCAGATAGGGATAAAGCTTGCGGAACAGTTGTGGCCTTATGCGCGATGCCGGCTGTCGCGCGCAGAAACGGCGAACCCGCGCTTCCTTGAAGACATCATAGCCGGCAAAGACCTCGTCGGCGCCTTCGCCTGTCAGCACTACTTTCAAACCGGCCTGGCGAACGAGGCCGGACAGTTGATAGAGGGGGGCTGGGGCCGTGCGGATGATCGGCCGCTCGGTAAAGCGGATGACTTCGGGAAACGCACCGGCGATATCGCCGGCACGACACGCAATGGTTCGATGGCGTGTGCCAAGTGCTGACGCCATTTCGGTCTGGAAGGCGCTTTCGTCATGCTCGCCGCTGTCGAACGTCACGGAAAATGTCTGCAGCTTAAGAGGAGTCATGCCGGCCGCGAGTGCCGAAACGAGGGATGAATCGAGCCCGCCCGAAAGGTAAGAACCGACCGGCACGTCGGCGCGCATGCGAAGCCTCACCGCGTCGGTCAACAGGGCCTGCAGTTCCTCGGCCGCGTCGTCCTCATTGGTGATCTTCGATGGCCTATCCGGATACGGGTAGTCTAGGTGCCAATATGGTTTGACCGTGACTTGCCCCTGTGTCGCGATCATCACGCTTGCCGGCTCCAGCTCGTGGATGTTGCGGAAAGCCGTGCGTGGAGCGATCGGCGCCCACAGCGTAAAGATCTGGTCGAGTGCAATTGGATCGATTTCGGCCGAGACGCCGGGTACCGTCAGCAGGGCCTTTATCTCCGACGCAAAGTAGAGCACCCCGTCCTTGCTGGTGTAGAACAGCGGCCGAACACCCATGCGGTCTCTTGCAAGCACCATCCGCCGCCGCCGGTTATCCCAAATCGCGAAGGCGAAATCACCGTTCAGGAGCGACAGACAGTCTTCGCCCATCTCGTCATACAGCTGCAGGAGAACCTCTGTGTCGCTCGACGTGCGGAAGCGTCGGCCCTTGGCCAGCAGCCCTTCGCGCAATTCCACGTAGTTGAAGATCTCGCCGTTGAACGCAACCGTCAAATCGCCGGTTTCGTCGGACATCGGCTGCTGGCCATCACCAATCCCAATCACCGACAGCCGCGCATGCCCAAGTCCAGCCTCGGGCGCTACGAATTTCCCTTGTTCATCCGGCCCGCGATGGGCGATCGCAGACGTCATGCGCGCAAGCAAAGCTTCCGCATCCCGGACTGAACCGAAATAGCCCCCGAATCCGCACATCCACCCAGCTCATACTGAACAGCAAGCCACGAAACATAGCGGTCATAAGCGCCTCAAAGGTTAATCGGATACGTTTCAGCGAGCATGTGGTTAACAGGATGTTAGGACAAAATGATGCTTTTTGCGGACCGACTTGCGCCCCACTTCAGATGTCAGCTTGAAGGCATCACGGCGAGCGGTGCAAATCACTGCTTCGAGTACGGCCGGTACCAGTCGACAAACCTCTTCAGCCCGTCCTCTATCGAAACGCTAGGCCTGAAGCCGAAATCCCGCTCCAGCGCGGTCATGTCGGCGTAGGTCTTCTCGACGTCGCTCGCCTGCATCGGCTCGTTGTGGCGGATTGCCTTGACCTTGAGCAGCCTTTCCAGAATGTCGATGAAGTCGCCCAGACGCACCGGCCGGTTGTTGCCGACATTGTAGAGCCTGTTCGGCGGAACGTCAGCCGCCGGCGGCTTGTCGAGCACGGCGACAACCGCCTTCACAACATCGTCTATGTAGGTGAAATCGCGCCACATTTCGCCATTGTTGAAGACCCGGATCGGCTTGCCCTTGAGCATCGCCTGGGTGAACATCCAATAGGCCATGTCGGGACGGCCCCAGGGACCGTAGACCGTGAAAAACCGCAGGCCGGTCTGCGGTATGCCGAACAGATGGGCGTAGGTGTGGCTCATCAACTCATCGGTTTTCTTGGTGGCGGCGTAAAGCGAAACGGGCTTGTCGACCTGATCGGCTTCGCTGAACGGCACGCTGCGGTTGCCGCCATACACCGAGCTCGACGAGGCATAGACCAGATGCTCGAATGCCGGTTCGGCGCGACAGAATTCGAGCACTTCGAGGTGGCCCATGACATTGGAGCGGATATAGAGCCGCGGATTGTCGAGTGAGTGGCGCACGCCCGCCTGCGCGGCAAGGTGCACGATCCTAACGATGCCTTGCCCGGCCAAAGCGGCTGCAAGCGCGCCCTGTTCGGCAATATCGATCTGGTGGAACGAAAAATCCTTATGGGGCAGAAGGCCGGCAAGCCGCCCCTTTTTGAGCGCCAGGTCGTAATAGTCGTTCATGTTGTCGACGCCGACGACCGCTTCTCCCCGGTCGAGCAGATGGTGGCAAACGTGGCTGCCAATGAACCCCGCGGCTCCGGTGACAAGTATAGGCAACAAGCTTCTCCACGCGCATAGCCGGGCCGGTATCTGGAGCGGCAGATCCGGCCCATTTTGTCGTGCTATAGTCGAAAGCCGAGGTGGAGACCACCATTAAGCTGATGCGTCAGCTTGCCTCGCGCATGGCTTCGGCCGCCTGCAGGTCAACCGACACCAGTTGGCTGACGCCTTGCTCGGCCATGGTCACCCCAAACAGCCGGTCCATGCGCGCCATGGTGATCGGGTTGTGTGTGATGATGACGAAGCGCGTTTCGGTGGTTGCGGCCATTTCGTCCATCAGATTGCAGAAACGCTCGACATTGTGGTCATCGAGCGGCGCGTCGACTTCGTCGAGCACGCAGATCGGCGCCGGGTTGGTCAGGAACACGGCGAAGATCAGCGACATCGCCGTCAACGCCTGCTCGCCGCCGGACAGCAGCGTCATCGTCTGCGGCTTCTTGCCGGGCGGACGCGCCAGGATCTCGAGCCCCGCTTCGAGCGGATCGTCGGACTCGATCAGTTGCAGCTCGGCGGTGCCGCCGCCGAACAGATGCGAAAACAGCCGTTGAAAATGGCCGTTGACCACCTCGAAGGCGGCGAGCAGCCGCTCGCGGCCTTCGCGGTTCAGGCTATGGATCGCCTGTCGCAGCTTCCGGATCGCCTCGATGATGTCGTCGCGCTCGGAGACGATGGTCTCCAGCCGGTCCGACAGTTCCTTCTGCTCCTCCTCGGCGCGCAGATTGACGGCACCGAGCCGTTCGCGTTCGACCTTCAGCCGGTCGAGCTGACGCTCGATCTCGGCCATTTCGGGCATCGGGCTGTCGGGTTCGAGGCCGGTGTGGCGGATAACCAGATGCGGCGGCGTGTTCAGCGTTTCCTGGATGCGCGCCTCGACTTCCAGCCGACGCTCGTCGGCGGCGGTCAGCCGCTCTTCGGCGCGAACGCGGGATTCGCGCGCCTCGGCCAGCGACTGGATGGCAGCAGTCGCAGCCTTGTCCAGCTCGGACTGGCGGTTCTCCGCTTCCTGCAAGCGGTCGCCCGCCGCCTTGCGCAGGCTTTCGGCCTCGGCGAGTTGCGACAGCAGGGCGCGCCGCTTGGCGTCGATCTCGTCGGGGGCGTCGGCCAGTTGCTCGCGCTCGGCCTCGGCCTCCGCCTTGCGTTCGCCGAGCGCCGCGATCTGTGTCGAGGCGTTTTCGGCTCGCTCCACCCAGTTGCACCGTTCCGCGCCGATGGCATCGAGCCGACGCGCACGTGCCTCGGCTTCCCGCCTCAGGCCCTCGTGAACGGCACGCGCATCGGCAAGGGCGGCGCGGTCGCGGGCGACGTTGGCCGCCGACTGCTCGAGCTGCAATTGCAGATCGCCGAGATCGGGCGCGTCCTGCAGCAGCATTTCCGCCTCGACGAATGCCGCCGCCGTTTCCTCATGGCTGTCGACAATGCGTGCGCGCGCCTCGTCAAGTGCTGCACGCCGGCTCGACAGCTCGCCGCCGGCTCTTTCGGCCTCGGCCAGCGTATTGCGGGCAGCATCGAGCCCGTGCTGGGCATCGCGTCCGGCCTGTCGGGCGTTGCGTTCGGCCTCGCTCGCCTGGGCACGCGCCTGTTCGGCCCGGGCAAGGGCTTGTTCAGCTTCGCGCAGGGCGCGCGTGGCATGGACTACTTCGGCATCGAGCTCGGCCAGCCGGTTTTTCTGCGCCAGCCGCTGCGCGGCGGCGGTCGGGGCATCGGCGCTGGCGGTGAAGCCGTCCCAACGCCAGAGCGCGCCTTCGCGGCTGACCAGCCGTTGACCGGGAGCAAGCAGCGTCTGCAGCCGTCTTCCGTCGGCGGCTTCGACAATGCCGATCTGGGCCAGCCTGCGGGCCAGCTGTGCCGGCGCACGCACAACGCTGGCGAGGCTCCTTATGCCTTCGGGCAATGCGGCGTCGGCAGGCTGGATTTCGCTCTGGCCCCAATGCACCGGCGCACTGCGGTCGAGCGGCACGTCGAGATCTTCGCCAAGCGCGGCACCCAGCGCCGTCTCGTAGCCACGCTCGACGCTGATCTGCTCCAGCACCGAGGGAAATAGATCGCCGCTGGCGGCGTTGAGGATCTTGGCCAGCGTGCGGGCCTCGGTTTCGATCCGCGCCAGCTCGGCCTTTGTGTCCTGAACCGGTGGGCGGGCAGCACTTTCGTCTGCACGCGCCTCGGCGACCGCCTGTTCGGCGGCAATGGCGGCTGCCTCGGCCTTTTCGAGCAGCGCCAGCGCCTGATCGACCAGTAGCCGCTTCTCGGCGGGATCGGGCAGGCCGGCGACCCTGGAGACGATCTCCGACAGTTCGCGGTCGACATCGGCAAGCTGGCGGGCAAAGCGGTCGCGGCGCTCAGCGGTGTCGCGCAGCGTCCGTTCGATCTGGTTGCGCGAGGCGGCAGCCTCCGCCCGTTCGGCGGTCAGCGCGGCGAGCCTGACCTCGCTCGAGGCAAGCGTCGATGCCGCCTGCTCGAAAGCCGCGCGGGTGCTGGCCTCGCGCTCGGCGGCGCCGGCGTTTTCGGCATTGAGCGCGGCTTCTTCGGCGGCGAGGCGTTCGAGGATATCCGCATTATCGCGGACCATGCGCTCCTCACGGGCAAGGTCGCCATCGAGCTGTTGCAGTCGGCGGTCGAGCTCTGCCTGGCGGGCGCGGATGCGGCCCGCCTCTTCCTCGATCTGCGCCTTGGCGATCGACAGACGCTGGAAGGCGGCGGCGGCAGCGGCTTCCGCATCGCGCAAGTCCGGCAGCCGGTGGGCGTTGATACCTTGTTCCCTGACGGCAGCCATCTGGGCGGCGGCACGGTCGCCGACCAGCGCGGTGGCAATCGCCAGCGCCGAACGCGCTTCCCCTTCCTGCGTCTTGGCCAGCGTCCAGCGCAGATGCAGCAGCGTCGCTTCGGCCTTGCGGATGTCGGCCGACAGGTTCTTGAAGCGCGAGGCCTGGCGAGCCTGGCGTTTCAGGCTTTCAATCTGGCTTTCCAGCTCGCCGACGACGTCGTCCAGCCTTTCGAGGTTCTGTTCCGCCGCCTTCAGCCGCAGCTCGGCTTCGTGGCGGCGCGTATGCAGGCCGGAAATTCCGGCCGCCTCTTCCAGCAGCGCGCGGCGCGCTTGCGGCTTTGCCTGGATCAGCTCGCCGATGCGGCCCTGGCCGACCATCGAGGGCGAGCGGGCGCCGGTCGACTGGTCGGCGAACAGCAGCTGCACGTCCTTGGCGCGAGCCTCCTTGCCGTTGATGCGGTAGAGCGAGCCGGCCTCGCGCTCGATGCGGCGCGAGACCTGCAACTCATCGGCGTCGTTGAAGGCGGACGGCGCGGTGCGGTCGCTATTGTCGAGGAACAGCGTGACTTCGGCGGTGTTGCGGGCCGGACGCGTTCCCGAGCCGGAAAAGATGACGTCGTCCATGCCGGACGCACGCATGTTCTTGTAGGAGCTTTCGCCCATAACCCAGCGCAGCGCCTCGACCAGGTTCGACTTGCCGCAGCCGTTCGGCCCGACTATGCCGGTCAGGCCGCGTTCGATGACGAACTCGCCGGGTTCGACGAAGGATTTGAAGCCGAGCAGGCGAAGGCGCGAGAACTTCATTCGCGCCGGCCCATAGCCAAGTTTCGCAACGCTGTTCCGCGGTTTTGCAAGGAGACCCCGCGGCAAGACAAAGAAGTGCGTACGCCGAAGCGACGCCGCTTCGGCGCTGCCGAAACGTCAGAGCAGAGGGTCGATGATGGCCGACATTTCCGCAATCGACATCGCCCCTTTGTAGGTCTTTCCGTTGATGAAAAAGGTCGGTGTGGAATCGACCTTGAATTCGTCGGCGCCGCGCTTCTGGACGGATCTCACATCGTCCAGAAGTTTCTGGTCCGTCAAGCAGGCCTCGAAGGACTCCTGTGTAAAACCGGCAAGCTTGGCGATTTGCAGCAGCGCGTCCTTGGTATTGTTCACACCAACCCAGTTCGCCTGCTGCCTGAACAGCACATCGACCATCGGGAAATAGTTGTCCTTGGAGCATCGCGCCAGCATGAAACCGGCCTCCGCGCTGGGATCGAACGGAAACTCGCGCAGTATGTAACGGGCCTTGCCGGTGTCGATATATTTCGTCTTCAGCTCCGGAAAAGTGGTCTCGGCGAAATGCGCGCAATGCGGGCAGGTCATCGATGCATATTCGACTATGGTGACCTTTGCATCGTCCTTGCCGAGTTGCATGTCGGGCAATGCGCCGGGCTTCAGCAGTGCTGCCATATCGACCGTGCCCTGAGCCTCCGGCGCCGCCGCGGCGGCCGGAGCGGCCGGAGCGGCCGGCTTCGCAGGTTCCGGAGCCGCAGGCTTCACATCCTGCGCCTCGGCTTTCTCGCCCGAGTCGCTGCAGGCGGCAAGCAGCGCCACCGCTGGTATTGCGACCAGCGAAGTCAAAAGGTTTCTGCGGGACAAGGAACGGATCATACGAATCACCTGGCAATAGTTGGATTTTGCAATGCAAAGTCTACAAAAAGCGAGAGTTGGCGCGAATTAAGGCATTACCGCCCCTATTCCAATCGCCAAATCCGGGCATACCATCACGATAGCGCGAGATCACGGTTTCTTTTGACCGAGAATGGTGGCGCCAAGCCGCTCTAGCGAGGCGCGCAGCCCGCCGTCCTCGATCAAACCAACGGTGCCCGACAGCTTCGCTTTCTCGGCCGCAGTCAATGGCCGCAAACTGGGTTTCGGCTTGTCCTTGCCCGCCATTACCGGCTTCTGCACGATCCTGATCCGGCCGATCGCATTGAAACCGAGGAAGGCATTGACCCGGTTGATGATCTCGCCGGTCTCGTGCTGCAGATGCAGCGCCGCCACGCCCTCGCAGGCAACCACCAGCACCGCCGGTTCGAAAGGATCGTCCTCGTGCATGCGGCGCGGCCACTGGATCTTTTCCGGGCGCGAGCGGCCGGCAAGCCGCGGCCCAGCAATTTCTTCCCATGACTGGACCAGTCCGATCGACATACCGGCCCGTTTGCGCAGCACTGGGTCGAGGATCTCGGTTGCGAGATCGCTCACCGGAACGGGATTGCCGAAGGGCCTTTTCCCTGCCATTTGCGTTCTCCAGCTTCAGCACTAATGGATTAGGGCCGACCCTCGATCAATGGCACTGCACGACCAGACCCGCAAGGCCGTATCCGGAGACAATGTCGAGATCGCCTCCCGGCTGCTTGCCTGGTACGACGCGCATCACCGCGACTTGCCCTGGCGCGTTTCACCGCGCGCGCTGGCGGGCGGGGCGCGGCCCGATCCCTATCTGGTCTGGCTTTCCGAGGTGATGCTGCAGCAAACCACGGTCGAGGCGGTAAAATCCTATTTTCGGGCGTTCGTGCAGAAATGGCCAACGGTCCAGGCGCTGGCGGCGGCACCGACCGAAGACGTCATGAAGGCCTGGGCCGGGCTCGGCTATTATTCCCGCGCCCGTAACCTCAAAGCCTGTGCCGATCTCGTCGCGCGGCAAGGCGGCCGCTTTCCGGACAGCGAGTCCGCCTTGAAGGAACTGCCCGGCATCGGCGCCTATACGGCGGCGGCGATCGCAGCGATCGCCTTCGACCGACCAGCCGCGGTCGTCGACGGCAATGTCGAACGGGTCGTCTCACGGCTGTTTTCGATCGCCACGCCGCTGGGCGAGGCCAAGGGCGAGATACGCGGCCAGGTCGAACGCATGGTTCCCCCGACAAGGCCCGGCGACTTCGCGCAGGCGATGATGGACCTGGGCGCGACGATCTGCACGCCGCGACGGCCCCGCTGCATGCTCTGCCCCGTTCGCGAGAATTGCAGCGCCACGATCTCGGGCGACCCCGAACGCTTTCCGGTCCGCCTGCCCAAGGCCGAAAGACCCTTACGCCGCGGTGCCGCCTTCGTTGCCGTCAGGTGCGACGGCGCCATCCTTCTGCGCAAGCGCGCGGACAAAGGCCTGCTCGGCGGCATGACTGAGGTGCCGACGACCGGCTGGACGGCGCGCATAGACGGCGCTACCACGGAAGCGGCGGCCCCGCTCCCCGGCAACTGGCAGCAGGCCGGACGCATCGGCCATATCTTTACCCATTTTGCGCTTGAACTCGACGTGTTCAAGGCGGAGACCGACGTTGCCGCCCCGGTCGGGCATTTCTGGTCGCTGGCCCATGAAATTTCCGGGGAAGCGCTGCCGAGCGTCATGAAAAAGGTAATCGAAGCGGCGATACCGGGCGCGACGAAAAAGCAGCGGCCGCGTTGAAAGAGAGAAGAATGACTGAAATCCGCCACATCGTTTTCGACATCGGCAAAGTGCTGATCCACTATGATCCGGACCTGCCCTTCAGTCGCTTGATCCCCGATCCCGACGAACGGAAATGGTTCTTCGACAATGTCTGCACGCATGATTGGAACATCGAGCAGGATCGCGGCCGCAGTTGGGAAGAGGCCGAAGCGCTGGCGATCGCGCAATATCCCGAGCACGCCGAAAATATCCGCAATTTCCGCCGGCACTGGCACGAGATGGTGCCTCACGCCTATGAGGACAGCGTCGCCATCATGATCGGCCTGATCGACAGCGGCCATGACGTGACGATGCTCACCAATTTCGCTGCAGATACGCTCGCCGAGGCCCGCGAGCGCTTCGATTTCCTCAATCGGCCGCGCGGCGTCACCGTTTCCGGCGACATCCGCCAGATCAAGCCGGATCGCGCCATCTATGACCACCACGTCGCCGCGTTCAGCCTCGAGCCGTCAGCGACGCTGTTCATCGACGACAGCCAGAAGAACGTCGACGGCGCCAAGGCGGCGGGCTGGCAGTCGGTGCTGTTCACCGATGCAAAGACGCTCAGGGCGGACCTTGAGAGTCTTGGGATCAAAGTGTGATTTGAATCGGTTCCAGGAGTTGGTTGAGCCTTCGCATTAACCGATCTGCCGCAACTCGGAAGCCGTCAGGCGCCCGCCCGCTCCATGCCTAGCCGAGCAATGCGGCGAAGCTCGTCGATCGGGGTCAGGCCGCCGCTGCGCTCATAATGCCAGAAGGTCCATCCGTTGCAGGCGTCCAGCCCCTGCACCTCGGCGCCGATCTTGTGGATCGACCCGGCACTGTCGCCGATGGCCAGCGTGCCGTCGGCGCGCACTTTTGCCGCCCAGCGCTTCTTGGCGTCGTAGAGCGTGGCGCCTGGCGCCACCAGGCCATTGTCGAGAAGGGTGACGAAGGCGACGCGCGGCTCGGCGCGCTTGCCGGTCAGTACCGTCAAATTGGCGCCTTCCAGCGGCCGGACCGCATCGATACGTTCCATGGCGGCATCGATATAGGTTTGTTCGCGCTCGATGCCGACGAAGTGGCGGCCAAGCCGCTTGGCCACAGCCCCGGTGGTGCCTGAACCGAAGAACGGGTCGAGCACGATGTCGCCCGGCCTGGTCGATGCCGTCATGACGCGGGCAAGCAACGCTTCCGGCTTCTGCGTCGGATGCAATTTGTCACCATTGTCGTTCTTCAGGCGCTCGCCGCCGGTGCAGATCGGAAACAGCCAGTCCGAGCGCATCTGGACGTCGTCGTTCGACGCCTTCAGCGCCTCGTAGTTGAATGTGTAACCCTTGCCCTTCTGGTCGCGCGATGCCCAGATCATCGTCTCATGCGCGTTCTGGAAACGGCGGCCACGGAAATTCGGCATTGGATTGGTCTTGCGCCAGACGACGTCGTTGAGGATCCAGAAGCCCAGGTCCTGCATCTTGGCGCCGACCCTGAAAATATTGTGGTAGGAGCCGATAACCCAGATCGTGCCGTTGGGCTTCAACACACGGCGCGCCGCCAGCAGCCAGGCGCGGGTGAAGGCGTCGTAGGCCTCAAAACTGTCGAACTGGTCCCAATGGTCGTCGACGGCATCGACCTTGGATTGATCGGGCCGGTGCAGATCGCCATCGAGCTGCAAATTATAGGGCGGATCGGCGAAGATCACGTCGATCGACTTTTCCGGCAGCCGTTCGAGCGCGGCGACGCAGTCGCCCTTCAGGATCGTATCCAGCCACTCGGATTGCTGGGGAACATCGGAAAGCTCGTCGAGAAGACGCACGGCAGACATTGTGACACCCAAGGCACGCGTTACTGTTTACTGTCCGTTATGGTTACCGATCAGCGTAAATATTCAGTGAAGCAGCCCGCCGAATTTGCGAAGCCCGGCCTGTTGGTGTATGCCGCGCCGCCTGAGCCGTTTGGACCAAAAAGCCCTCGGCATTCCCTTCATCCCGCTTTCCGGATCACCATGCCCCAGCCAGACCTTGTCATCTTCGATTGCGACGGCGTGCTCGTCGATTCCGAAATCATCGCCGCGCGGATCGATGCCGAGCTGTTGACCTCGGCCGGCTACGAGATATCGGCCGAGGAGATTTCCGAGGTCTATGCCGGGTTGACTTTCAAGGACATCATGATGCGGGTCGAGGAAAAGTCCCGGATCCCGTTCCAGGCCTCGCTGATCGACAAGGAGGAACAGCTGGTCGATCGTAGGCTGCGCAGCGACGTGCGTGCCATCGACGGGGCGCACGAGGCTGTCGCCGCGGTAGCAGTGCCGCGCTGCGTCTGTTCGAATTCGCGCTCGGAGCGGATCGAATTCATGCTGGAGAAGGTGCAGCTTTTGCCGTTCTTTGCCGGCCGTATCTTTTCCTCGCTGGAAACTCCGACCGGGAAAACCAAGCCGGCGCCGGACGTGTTTCGGTTCGCCGCGGAAAAGCTCAAGGCCGATCCTGCGAACACCTTTGTCATCGAGGATTCGGTGCATGGCGTCACCGGCGCCAAGACGGCGGGAATGCGCGTCATCGGCTTCACCGGCGCGGCGCACAGCTATCCCGGCCACGCCGATGCGCTGACCGAGGCCGGCGCGGAAACGGTCATCCGCCGCTGGGCGGAGCTGAAAAGCGTGATCGCCGCGCTGTCGGAATGGTCGGCGGACGCCTGAGAGGCCGCCTCCAACCGCCGTGGCACGAATGCAGCGGCTTAGTTGGTCGCGGCGGCTTTCTTCTTCCTCGGCTTGTCTGTCGCTACTTTCGGAGCGCCCTCGTCATACCCGGCATATGCCTGGTAGTCCTTCGCCGTCGGCTCCGGAACGACGACGTTGGAATCGGTGAAGACGAACTGCGTGGCACTCGAAGGATCGGTAACCTGGACCTGATAGGAGTGAAGCTGCGAATAGAGAACTTCGGTGCCGTGCATCACCGCGATGCGGATCGGCATGGTGATGGTCCCGGGGGTGAACATCGGGCCAGGCACGACCTTGCCGGCGACGGCTATCTTCATCGACAAGGAGCCGTTGGCGCGGCTGCAGTCGCGGGTCACATCGGTGATCGAAGCCTGATAGATGATCTTGGCGGAATCGTCCGGCTGATCGACGCCTGCCGCGTCCGCTGCCGGCTGGGCGGCTTCCTCGGCGGCAACATCGGTTTTTTTCTTCGGCTTCGGACCGCTCTTGGCGTAGGTATTGAAGAAGGCGGTGCCGTCACGCAACGTCACTTTCGGGCAATAGGCCTGCAGCTGGCTGGAAAGCACCTTGGGATCGGGTGGCGGTGGCGGTGTCGCATCCTTTTTGCCGAAGCCGAGAATTCCATTGTCGCTCGATTGGCAACCTGCGGCGGCAAGCATAAAGCCGGTGAGCGCCACACCCGCGACAAAACGACCGTTGAATGAATGAAACGCCATGGACTGCACTTCCCTCTCGCAAAGCCGGTGACGTATATCAACCGCGCGGCAAAAATGCGACTGATCCAGCGCAGAAATCCACCACCTCGCGGCGGGCGAAAATTCCCGGCAGCAATGGAAACTTGACGATGCAATATGTGAGTACCCGCGGGGAAGCGCCCGCGCTTGGATTTTCCGACGCGGTGCTGGCCGGACTGGCGCGCGACGGCGGGCTCTACCTGCCGAGCGCCTGGCCGCATTTTTCCGCAGCCGAGATCCGCGCCATGCGCGGCCTTGCCTATCCCGATCTTGCCATCCGCGTGCTGTCGCCGTTCCTGGGCGGCGAGATCGCGGCGCCGGTGTTCGAACGGCTGGTGCGCGAAGCCTATGCAACCTTCCGCCATGAGGCCGTCTGCCCGCTGGTGCAGACCGGGCCGAACAGCTTCGTGCTCGAGCTCTTCCACGGCCCGACGCTCGCTTTCAAGGACGTGGCGATGCAGCTTCTTGCACGGCTGATGGACCATGTGCTGGCCGAGCGTGACCAGCGCGCCACCATTGTCGGCGCCACCTCCGGCGACACCGGAGGGGCCGCCATCGATGCCTTTGCCGGGCGCAACCGCACCGACATCTTCGTGCTTTTCCCGCACGGCCGCGTCTCGCCGGTACAGCAGCGGCAGATGACGACCTCGACCGCCGCAAACGTCCATGCGTTGGCGATCGAAGGCAATTTCGACGACTGCCAGAGCCTGGTAAAGGACATGTTCAACGACCACGGTTTTCGTGACCGGGTATCGCTGTCCGGCGTCAACTCGATCAACTGGGCCCGCATCATGGCCCAGATCGTCTATTATTTCTCCTCCGCGCTGTCGCTCGGCGCGCCCGACAGGCCGGTTTCCTTCACCGTGCCGACCGGCAATTTCGGCGACATCTTCGCCGGCTATGCCGCCAAGAAGATGGGGCTGCCGATCGAACGGCTGATCATCGCCACCAACGACAACGATATTCTGGCGCGCACGCTGGCAACCGGCGAATACCGCATGAAGGGGGTCTTTTCGACCACGTCCCCCTCGATGGACATCCAGGTGTCTTCGAACTTCGAACGCTTGCTGTTCGAAGCGTCCGGCCGCGATGCCTCGGCCGTGCGGCGCTACATGAACGGACTCAAGCAGTCCGGCGCCTTCACCATCGAGGCCGGCGAAATCGCCAAGATCCGCTCCGAATTCGACGCCGGCCGCGCCACCATGGACGAGGTCGCCGCCACCATCCGCACCACACTTGCGGCGAGCGGCTATCTGCTCGACCCGCATACCGCCGCGGCCGTGCATGTGGCCGCCGGCAAGGCTGCGGGTGAGGTGCCGATGGTGGTGCTGGGCACTGCGCACCCGGCAAAGTTTCCCGCCGCCGTCGAAGCCGCCAGCGGCGTGTCGCCTGCCCTGCCTGCATGGCTAGGCGGGTTGATGAGTGCCGAGGAAAAATACACGGTACTTCCATCCGACCTGAAAATGGTGGAAGATTATCTCGGCCGCCACACGCGGGCGGCGCGTTAGGGAGTAATTGCCATATGGGTGTTGAGGTAAGCCGTCTGTCGAACGGCCTGACAGTCGCCACCGAAACCCTTCCAAGCCTCGAATCTGTTGCCCTTGGCGCCTGGGTCAAGTCGGGCGCACGCAACGAGCGTGACGAAGAGCACGGAATGGCGCACTTGCTCGAGCACATGGCTTTCAAGGGCACCAGTCGGCGAAGCGCCTTCGAGATTGCCTCGGAGATCGAGGACGTCGGCGGCGAGATCAATGCCGCCACCAGCGTCGAGACGACCTCCTATTATGCAAGGGTTCTGAGCGACGACGTGCCGCTGGCCGTCGATATCCTTTCCGACATCCTGCAGGAATCCGAATTCGATCCGCAGGAGTTGGAACGAGAGCAGCATGTGATTCTGCAGGAGATCGGCGCCGCGCACGATACGCCCGACGACGTCGTTTTCGATCACTTTACCGAGACCGCCTTCCGCCACCAGACTATCGGCCGCTCGATTCTTGGCACGCCGGAAACCGTCAAATCCTTCACTTCGAAGCAGCTGCACGACTTCATCGAACGACAGTACGGCGCCGAGAACATGGTGATGGTGGCGGCCGGCGATATCAAGCACGACGATTTCGTGCGCGAGGTCGAAAAGCGTCTCGGCAGCTTCCGCGGCAAGGCCGACGGCACCATCCCGCAATATGCGCAGTATGTCGGCGGCGATTTTCGCGAGGACCGCGACCTGATGGACGCGCAGATCGTGCTGGGTTTCGAGGGCCGCGCCTATCACGTCCGCGATTTCTACGCCTCCCAGGTCCTGTCGATGATCCTGGGCGGCGGCATGTCGTCGCGGCTTTTCCAGGAAGTCCGCGAGAAACGCGGCCTGTGCTATTCGGTCTACGCCTTCCATTGGGGTTTTTCCGACACCGGCGTCTTCGGGGTCCATGCGGCGACCGGACAAAGCGATATTGCCGAGCTGGTGCCTGTGATCATCGACGAGCTGCAAAAGGCCGGTGAAAACATCCTGCAGGAGGAGCTCGACCGGGCGCGTGCGCAGTACCGCGCCGGGCTGATCATGTCGGCCGAGAGCCCGGCCAGCCGCGCCTCGCAGATCGCCAGGCAGTTGCTTCTGTTCGGCAGGCCGATAGCCAAGGAAGAGTTGATGGAGCGGCTGTCGGCGCTGACGGTCGAGCGGCTGACGGACCTGTCGTCGCGGCTTTTTTCGACCAAGCCGACGCTTACAGCCGTCGGGCCGGTGGGTACGCTCGCGCCCTATGAGGCGATCCTCGATTCGCTTTCGGGCACGCAGACCACTGCCCGCAAGCTCGCCGTCTAAGCCTACTCGAGCGTCGTGTTCGCGCTCCCTTTCTTTCGCCGCGACCTGCCGGCACTGAAGGGCGAGCTTGTCACGCTGCGCGTACCGCTGACCAACGACTATCGCGAGTGGTCGGTGCTGCGCAGTGAAAGCCGCGCCTTCCTTGAGCCGTGGGAGCCGCGATGGACCCCTGACGAACTCGACCGCACGGCGTGGCGGCATCGTATCGGGCGCTACCGCGAGGACTACGCGCAGGGGACGGCGATCGCCTTCTTCATCTTCGAGAAAAGCAGCGGCAAGCTGGCCGGCGGTATCACCCTCGGCAATATCCGCCACGGGGTCGCCCAAAGCGGCCATATCGGCTACTGGATCGGCGAGCGCTTCAGCGGACGCGGCCTGATGACCGATGCCGTAAGAGTGGTGACGCGTTTCGCCTTCGAAACGCTGCGATTGCACCGGATCGAAGCTGCCTGTATTCCCGACAACGCCCGGTCGATCCGCGTGCTTGAAAAAGCCGGATTCCGGCGCGAAGGACTGCTACGATCCTATCTCAGGATCAACGGCATCTGGCAGGACCATTACCTATACGCCCGAATCGCGGACGATCCGCCGGGCGTTGGAACAAAGGGCTGATTTTGACGAATTTTCTGCGCAAGGGGTCGCTGCTTGCCTTTATGCTGGCGGCAATCGTCACGCTCTGCGCGGCGTCCTCGGCCTTTGCCGTAGAACCGATCAAGATCGCCCGCGACGACGTTGCGCTCGATCTTTCGGGGGCCGTCTTGATCTACCGGAACCAGGGCGAGAATTTTCAGGTGTCGACCGCGCCAGGCCCGGACGGCATCGTGCGGCGCATCGAGGTCGAGGCAAATGATGCGCGCTCGAGCGGTGATTGGGCGGTGTTCGCGCTGGCCAATACCACCGACCAGCAGCTCGACAGGCTGATTGTCGCACCGCATTTCCGGCTGGTAAATTCCGGCCTGTTCTGGCCGGATCTCGGCTCGACCCGTATCGCCGCGATCACGCCCAGCGAAGGCTTTGCGCTCGACCGCCAGACCAGCCCCGACGCCGACGTCTTCCGGGTCACGCTGAACCCGGGAACGGTGATTACCTTCATCGCCGAGCTTGCCTCGCCCAAGCTGCCGCAGGTCTATCTGTGGGACCCTGAATCCTATAAGGATTCGGTCAATTCCTACACGCTGTTTCGTGGCATCGTCATCGGCATTGCCGGCCTGCTGGCGCTGTTCCTGACCATCCTTTTCGTCGTCAAGGGGACCTCGATGTTCCCGGCAACGGCGGCCCTAGCCTGGGCGGTGCTTGCCTATATCTGCGTCGATTTCGGCTTTCTCAACAAGATCATAGAGATCTCACCGGGCAATGAGCAGATGTGGCGCGCCGGAACGGAGGTGGCGCTCGCGGCGACCTTCGTGGTGTTCCTGTTTGCCTATCTCAATCTCAACCGGTGGCACGGCCATTTCAGCTACGGCGCGCTGGTCTGGATTCTCGGGCTGGTGCTGATCGCCGGTGTCGCCATCATCGATCCGGCGGTTGCCGCTGGCATTGCCAGGCTGTCCTTCGCCGCCACCGCGCTGACCGGGCTCGGCCTGATCATCTTCCTCGGTATCCGCGGTTACGACCGCGCCATCATGCTGGTGCCCAGTTGGGTGATGGTTCTGCTGTGGCTATGCGGATCGTGGATGGCGATCACCGGCATGCTGGACAACGATATCGCCCAGCCGGCGCTGGGCGGCGGGCTGATCCTCATCATCCTGCTGATCGGCTTCACGGTGATGCAGCACGCTTTTGCCGGCGGCGCCCTGCATCAGGGCCTGTTCTCCGATCTCGAGCGCCAGGCGCTGGCGGTTGCCGGATCGGGCGATACCGTGTGGGACTGGGACGTGCTGCGCGACCGCGTCGTCACTCGTCCCGACGTCAGCATTCAGCTCGGCCTTGCCCCCAACAGTCTCGGCGGGCCCGCCCGCAACTGGCTGCCGGTGCTGCATGCCGACGACCGCGACACGTTTCGCACGACGCTCGACGTGGTGCTCGAGCACCGGCGCGGCCGGGTGTCGCAAAACTTCCGCCTGCGCGGCGCCGACGGGCACTATCACTGGTTTTCGCTGCGCGCCCGGCCGGTGATCGGCTCGGACGGCGAGGTCATCCGCTGCGTCGGCACCATGGTCGACGTGACGGAGCAGAAGAAGTCCGAGGAACGGCTGCTGCATGACGCCGTACATGACAATCTCACCGGCCTGCCCAACCGCGAGTTGTTCATGAACCGGCTGGAGGCGATCATTTCGATCGCCCGCACCGAAGAGAAGGTGCGCCCGACCGTCTTCGTCATCGACATCGACCGCTTCAAGCAGGTCAATGACGGGCTCGGCATCTCGGCCGGCGATACCATCCTTTTGACCATCGCGCGGCGGCTGCACCGGCTGCTCAAGCCGAAGGATTCGCTGTCGCGCTTTGCCGGCGACCAGTTCGCGCTGATGCTTTTGTCGGAGCAGGATCCGGCTCGCATCGCGGGCATTGCCGATGCCATCAAGCACGCCATCAACAACCCGATCACCTTCGCCAAGCGCGAGATCGTGCTGACCGCCTCGATCGGGCTGATCACCTGGACCGCCACGCAGACCTCAGCCGAGGACATGGTCAAGGATGCCGAGCTTGCCATGCATCAGGCCAAGCGCTTCGGCGGCGACCGGATCGAGCCATTCCGTCCCGCCTTCCGCACCGTCGGCACCGACCGGCTGCAGTTCGAGTCCGATCTGCGCCGCGCCATCGAACGACGCGAATTCACGCTTGCCTACCAGCCGATCGTGCGGCTGGAGGACGGCAGCGTCGCAGGCTTCGAAGCGCTGCTGCGCTGGGACCATCCGCGTCGCGGCATGATCCCGCCGGCTGATTTCATTCCGGTCGCCGAAAACTGCGGCCTGATCGTGCAGCTTGGGCTGTTCGCCATGCAACAGGCTGCCGAAGACCTGGCGGGATGGCAAAAGCAGATCGGCGATGCGCCGCTGTCGGTCTCGGTCAATCTGTCCAGCCGTCAGCTCATCCGCCGCGACCTGGTCAGCGACGTCCGCTCGGTGATCGCGCGAGCCAACCTGAAACCGCGCTGCTTCCGGCTCGAACTCACCGAATCGCTGGTGATGGACAATCCCGAGCAGACCGCCCATGTGCTGACCAAGCTGAAGCAGCTTGGCATCGGCCTGTCGCTGGATGATTTCGGCACCGGCTATTCATCGCTGGCCTATCTGACGCGCTTTCCATTCGACACCATCAAGATCGACAAGAGCTTCGTCGACGACGCGACGCCGAAACGTGCGGTGCTGCTCAAATCCATGGTCAATATGGCGCATGAACTCGGCCTGTCGGTTGTCGCCGAAGGCATTTCGGACGAGAGCGATGCGCTGGAGTTGCGGCAGATGGGCTGCGAGTACGTGCAGAGCTTCATGTTCGGCGCGCCGATGCCGGGCGACCAGGTGCTGAAGACGCTGAAGGAACAGTATCCGTTGACCCAAGCGTGACAAGTTTCAGGACGTAATGAGGTTCAGGCGTGACCGGCAGCCAGGCTGAGATGCGCGAGATCAATGCCGATCGAGGCGAGGATCCGGTCATATTTGCGATCGATGTCGGCGTCGAACAGAAGCTCGGCACTTGCCGGGCAAGTCAGCCAGCCATTCTCGACGATCTCGTTTTCAAGCTGGCCCGCACCCCAGCCGGCATAGCCAAGCGCCATCAGAGCCCGCCGGGGTCCGCGGCCGGAGGAGATGGCGCGCAATATGTCGACGGTCGCGGTCAGACAGACATCGTCGGACACGGCGAGCGAGGATTCCACCCGGTAGTCGCCCGAATGCAGAACGAAGCCGCGGCTACGATCCACCGGTCCGCCATTGCGCACGACGAAGTCGCGCGCCGGTGGCGGCAGGCGAATTGCCTCCAGCTCGTTCATGATGCCGAGTTGCACGAGCAGGTCCGGAAACAGCATCTGCTGCGTCTGGTTGATGATCAGCCCCATCGCGCCTTCGTCGCTGTGCGCGCAAATGTAGATGACAGAGCGCGTGAAGCGGTCATCCTTCATGCCGGGCATGGCAATCAGGAACTGATCGTCGAGAAAGCCGGGTCCTGCGGCCGTCCTTTTATGGCGCAACAAATCCATGGCCACAGCGTAACGCGTTTCCGGGGCGTCGAAAAGATGGGCGGCGCCCGATTTGATCAGGCTCGTAAATCGAAGGTCACGCAAATATGATGCCGGCGGCGTCATGAAATCATTGTGCGGCCATCAACAGACGATCAAATCATTGCCATGCAAAGCTTGAAAATCCTGCTGCTTGGCGTAGCCATTGGATCGGCGACCGGCCTCCCCGCCTCAGCCTCCTCATCGGCCTGGTACAACAGCGAAGGCGGCAGGGTGCGGCTGGTGACGAGCGGCAAGGCCGATGAGGCCGGGCGTCTCCAGGGCGTCCTCGACATTGCGCTGAAGCCCGGCTGGAAGACCTATTGGCGCGATCCGGGCGATGCGGGCGTGCCGCCACAGATCGACGTCTCGGCCAGCACCAACATTGCCGACGCGACGCTTTCGTTTCCGCCGCCGCAGCGCCACGACGACGGCTACGGCAAATGGGCCGGCTACGACCACCCCGTTTCGTTGCCGGTGACGTTCACGCTTGCCGCGCCCGGCCAGCCGGCCGTCATCGATGCGGACATTTTCCTCGGCATCTGCGAAACCATCTGCATCCCGGTGCAGACAAGGCTGACCGTCGATCCCGGCGCCGATCCGGACAACGCCGAGGACGCGGCACTGGTCAAGGCAGGCCTTGCCACCCTGCCCGCCACGGCAACGCCCGATTTCGGCATAAACGTACTGCCGGGCGACCACGAAACGCTGATTGTCGAAGCGAGCTTTCCGGGCAGCCCCGAGGGCGCCGACTTCTTCGTTGCCGGCGAACGCGACTACATGTTCGGTGCCCCGGCACGCAGCGAAAAGGATGGCAAGCTGATCTTTACTGTGCCGATCCTCGACAGGCCGTCGACAACGCCAACCGATGGCGGCCTGCACTACACACTGACAAGTGCCGCAGGCGCGGTCGAAGGCCTGTTGCCATTCCCGTGATGCCAACGTCTGGACGGTTGCCGGGCGCGCCTTAATTCGCTATCGCAAGGACACTCCCTTCCATTTCCAAGCGAGGACCATCATGACGATCTCCGTTGGCGACAAACTGCCCGATGCGACCTTCAAGACAATGACCGCCGACGGTGCAAAGCCGATAACGACGGGCGAGCTATTCTCAGGAAAGAAGGTCGTGCTGTTTGGCGTTCCAGGCGCCTTCACGCCGACCTGCAGCAACAATCATCTGCCCGGCTACCTGGACAATTACGACGCCATCCTGGCGCGCGGCGTCGACACTATCGCCGTTGTCTCGGTCAACGATGTTCACGTTATGGGGGCCTGGGCCCGCTTCAGCGGCGGTGAAGGCAAAATCCTTTATCTTGCCGATGGCAATGGCGATTTCGCCAAATCCGTCGGCCTCGACGCCGACCTCTCCAGCGGCGGCATGGGGCTACGCTCGAAGCGTTTTTCGATGATCGTCGATGACGGCAAGGTCACCGCACTCAATGTCGAGACAAAGCCCGGCGTCGACGAATCCGGTGCGGCTCACATTCTCGGACAGCTTTCCGTCCTGGCGACAGCCTAGGCCAGGCACGGCAAAGGGCGCCTTCGAGCGCTCAACGTCCAAAGGACGCTGACTTTTGCATCGGCGCATGATCCTTCCGAAAGCCGACCCGGTTTTTCGGGACCATGCGTCGGCCCTTCGGGACTGCTTGCTTCTGGGGACCTCGATTATGTCTGACATCGTCTGGCGCAGCGTCGCGATCGGCATCGGCGCAACCGCGCTTATGGATGTCTGGGCGATTTTCCTGAACAAGGCGTTTGCTCAGCCGCGGCCGAACTGGGGGCTGGTCGGCCGCTGGGTCTGGCATCTCAGGGAAGGCAAGGTCTTCCATGACGACATTGGCGAGGCCTCGCCCTACCCGCATGAATCAGTACTTGGCTGGGCCTTTCATTATGCTGTCGGCATCGTCTACGGCGTCATACTGGTCGTGCTGGCCGGAACGGCCTGGCTCACCGCGCCGACCTTCCTGCCGGCTTTTATGCTCGGCATCGTCACCGTCGGCGCCGGGTGGTTTCTGCTGGCGCCCGGCATGGGCGCCGGCTGGGCCGCTTCGAAGCGGCCCAATCCGATGCAGGTCCGCGCCCTCAATCTTGTGTCGCATACGGTGTTTGCCATCGGACTGTTCGGCACCGCCCTTCTGATCCGCTGACACGCCAGTTCAACCGGATCAATAACTCTGGGTCGAGCGCCGAACCTTCTTGGCCGCCGATTGCCTGGAGTGGGTGCCTTCCTCCGGCGGCACGGACGCGAGCACGGGTTTCGCCGACTTCGTCTTGAATGGCGCCATGCCGAGCCGCGCCAATTCGTCGGCGCGCTCGTTCTCGGGATGGCCGGCGTGGCCCTTGACCCAATGCCAGGTGACCTGGTGGCGGTTGCGCGCAGCGTCGAGCTGCTGCCACAGCTCGGCATTCTTCACCGGCTGCCTGGCGGCCGTCTTCCAGCCGTTGCGCTTCCAGCCGTCGATCCAGCCGAAAATGCCGTCCTTGACGTAGTTGCTGTCGGTATAAAGATCGACGACGCAAGGCTCCTTGAGCGCATTGAGCGCCGAGATGGCCGCCAACAACTCCATGCGGTTGTTGGTGGTCAGAGCCTCGCCACCATGGAGCTCCTTGATTGCGCCGTTGAAGCGCAGGATTGCGCCCCAGCCGCCAGGCCCGGGATTGCCCGAACAGGCACCATCGGTGAAGATTTCAACGCGCTTGGTCATGTCAGTCCATATTCGGAAGGAGAGTTGATCGCCCGGTGGAAGCGCATCCGGCGGATATACTCGGTCGGGTCGCGTTTCATCACCAGGCCGCCGTCCGGGACCGTCAGCCAGTCGTAGAGCCGGGTCAGCATGAAGCGCAGCGCCGAACCGCGCGCCAGCATCGGCAGCGCAGCTTTCTCGTCACTGCTCAACGGCCGCACGCTTTGGTAGCCGGCAAGCAGCGCCGTGCCCTTGGTCAGATTGAAGGAAAAATCCTTCTCGAAGCACCAGGCGTTCAGGCACGTGGCAACGTCATAGGCATAGAGGTCGTTGCAGGCGAAATAGAAGTCGATCAGCCCGGACAGTTTCTCGCCGAGGAAAAACACATTGTCCGGGAAAAGATCAGCATGGATGATGCCTTGCGGCAGACCGTTCGGCCAGTTCCGCTCGAAATCGGCGAAATCGGCATCGACCTCGGCCGCCAGTCCCGGCTCGACCTCGTCGGCGCGGGCGCGGGCGGCATTCCACAGCTTGCGCCAGCCATCGATGGCAAGGGCGTTGGGGCGGGTCATCGGAAAATCCGCGCCGGCGAGATGCAGTGCCGCCAGCGCCTTGCCGACCTCGCCGCAATGTGCAGCCGTCGGCCGCCGCAGCGACAGGCCTTCGAGAAAGGTGATGATGACCGCCGGCCGGCCGGCAAGTGTTCCGATCACGCCGCCATCATGTGCGGTGACCGGGAGCGGACACGAGATGCCCTTTCTGGCGAGGTGGGCCATGAGGCCGAGAAAGAACGGCAGGTCAGCCTTGTCGACGCGCTTCTCGTAAAGCGTCAGGATGTAGGAGCCGCTGCTGGTGTGCAGCAGAAAATTCGAGTTTTCGGTGCCTTCGGCGATGCCCTTGTAGGACAAGAGGTCGCCGACCGGATAGTTCCTGAGGAATGCGCCGAGCTCGCCCTCGTTGACGTCGGTGTAAACCGCCATCGTTGCTACGCGGCCCCGTTGACGAAGGCCATGTCGGCAGCCGTCAGTTCGACATCGCGCAACACCCGCATCACCGGAAAGTCCTCCGTCTCCGTCGCCGTCACGGCCAGCTCGATGGTCACGTCGAAGCGCTGCCTGAACGCATCGACGATCTCGTCGACGATGATCTCCGGCGCCGAGGCGCCCGCCGACAGGCCGAGCGTCGAAATGCCGGCAATCTCATTCCACGGAATTTCGGAGGCGCGCTGCACGAGAAGCGACATCGAGGCGCCGGCGCGCTCGGCCACTTCGACCAGGCGCCGCGAGTTGGACGAGTTAGGTGCGCCGACAACCAGGAAGAGATCGGCGCCGGCCGCTGTTTCCTTGACCGCTTCCTGGCGATTGGTGGTGGCATAACAGATCGATTCCGCCGCCGGCGCGTGCAGCTCGGGAAAACGCTGCTGCAGGGCGCGGATGATACCGGCGGTATCCTCGACCGACAGCGTCGTCTGGGTGACGAAGCCGAGCGCTTGTGGGTCTGCGGGCACGAAGCTTGCGGCGTCGGCCTCGGTCTCGATCAGAGTTACCGCGCCGTCCGGCAACTGGCCCATTGTGCCGATCACCTCCGGATGCCCGGCATGGCCGATCAAGAGCACGTGGCGGCCAAGCCGCTGATGGCGCATCGCCTGCTTGTGGACTTTCGAGACCAGCGGGCAAGTCGCATCGAGATAGAACAGGTTGCGGGACTGGGCGTCGGCCGGCACCGATTTCGGCACGCCATGCGCCGAAAAGACGACCGGGCTCTGGCGATGCTCGGGCGGGATCTCGGAGAGCTCCTCGATGAACACCGCGCCGAGGCTTTGCAGCCCTTCGACGACGTAGCGGTTGTGCACGATCTCGTGGCGGACATAGACCGGCGCGCCGTATTTCTTCAGCGCCAGCACGACGATCTGGATGGCACGGTCAACGCCCGCACAGAAACCGCGGGGCTGGCAGAGCCGGATGGTCAGCGGCGGCTTTGTGTGAAGCATGATTGCATCTTACGCTGATTGTGGGCCGGTTGATCGGACTATGACTTCTGAGCTCAAGGCGCGAAATGAGGTGCGCGGCCCTGCCCTGTCAAGGGTAGTGGCGGCGATCATTGGTCTTTCGCCGGGCGGCGGAGCCAGGAGATCAGGACGCCGGCAAGGGCGGCGGCAAGGCCGTACCAGGTTATCGCATATTGCAGATGGCTGTTCGGCAGGTCGATGACGGTGACACCGCCAACCGGCAGCCCGCCGGGGTTGGGCGTGGCGTTCGCATCGATGAAGATCGGCACCAGCGCCGCACCTGTCGGCAGGCCGGCGCTCGAGGCCATCGCGTCACGGTCCTTCCAGTAGAAGATGTTCTTCTGCGGGTCATTGTCGGGAAGCATCATCGAGGGCTTGGCCGGCAGCGGGTTGCGGGCGAGCCCCGTCACCGTCACTTTGCCCGTTACCTGCCCCTGCGGCCGCTTGGCTGGATCCTTGAAATCGTAGGGCACGAAGCCGCGGTTGATCAGCACGAAACGGCCATCGTCGAGCTGCAGCGGCGTGAAAACGTCGAAACCGGACTGGCCTTCCCAGGTGGCGAGGAAATGCCGCTCGTCTTGATGCAGGAAAGTGCCGGTCACCATCACCGGCGTGTAGTCCACGTCGCCGGTGGCAGCAAACCGCTTTTCGACCTCGGCCAATGGTACAGGCGCCGAATGCGTACGCTGGTCGATCGTCTGGAGAAGGCCCTCTTTCCAGTGCAGGCGCTGAACCTGCCAGGTGCCGAGCGCCAGCAGGATCAAAAACACGACGATACCCAGGCCGAGCGCCAATGCGCGCTTGGGCCGCGACCGGCCGGCCACCGAACCTGATGCCTCGCTCATTCGCCGCGGTCCAGCCGGCCCTCGGCCGCCTTGTTGCGGTATTGCAGCGTCAGCAGCACGCCCTTGATCAGCCGGAGCGCCGCCAGGCAAAGCACCAGCGTCAGCGGAATCCACAGCAGCAGATGCAGCCAAAGCGGTGGATTGAGCGTCACCTCCATCCACAACGCCAGGCCGACGACGATGAAGCCGATGATCAGGATAACGAACACCGCCGGCCCGTCACCAGCATCGGCGAAAGAATAATCGAGGCCGCAATTGGTGCAGCGATTGCCGACCGTGAGGAACCCGGAGAACAGCTTGCCCTCGCCACAGCGGGGGCAGCGGCCATGCAAGCCGGCCGAGATCGGATCGATTGGTGGCCAGATCGCCTTGTCGTCGCTCATGGGATCATCCTAGGAGCATTTGCCGCAAAAGATAAGGCGGCCACGTCGCCGCAGCCGCCTTGTCGATTTCCTCAGTTCGATCTCAGTGCGGTTCGATCATCGCGCCGTTCGATGCCCAGACGTAGATCGAGGCAAACAGGAACAGCCACACCACGTCCACGAAGTGCCAGTACCAGGCGGCGGCCTCGAAGCCGAAATGCTGCTTGGGCGTGAAGTCGCCCTTTATGGCGCGGATCAGGCAGACCAACAGGAAGATCGTGCCGATGATGACGTGGAAACCATGGAAGCCGGTCGCCATGAAGAAGGTGGCGCCGTAGATCGAATCCCTGAAGCCGAACGGCGCGTGCATGTACTCGTAGGCCTGCACCATGGTGAACAGCATGCCGAGGCCGACGGTCAGCACCAACCCATTGATCAGGCCCTTGCGGTCGCCGTGGATGAGCGAGTGGTGCGCCCAGGTCACCGTGGTACCCGACAGAAGCAGGATGACGGTGTTGTAGAGCGGCAGATGGAAGGGGTCGAGAACTTCGAGGCCCTTGGGCGGCCAGACGCCGCCGGTGAAGGCGGTACGGGCGTATTGATGGACCTCGCCCGGAAACAGGCTGGCGTCGAAGAAGGCCCAGAACCAGGCGACGAAGAACATCACCTCGGAGGCGATGAACATGATCATGCCGTAGCGCAGATGCAGCGACACGACACGGGTGTGGTGTCCCTCATGCGCCTCCTTGATCGTATCCGACCACCAGGCGAACATCGTGTAGATGACGATCAGCAGGCCGATGAAGAACAGCCATGGATTGGCGACATTGAAACCGAAGATCGGGAAATCGCCGCCCTTGAGGTATTGCATGTAACAGACGCCGCCGAACGCGGTCACCAGCGCCCCGACGGAGCCCAGGAACGGCCACGGGCTCGGGTCGACGAGGTGGTAGTCATGTTGTGGTTTTGCGTGTGCGTCTGCCATATCAACCCCCGAGGCTTGCTTCGGTATCTGAAATCTTGTTGCGGCGGCCGTCGGCCGGCACCGATGATGCGACCGGCTTGGTCTTGTCGACCGGGAACATCGTGTAGGACAGGGTAATCGTCGTCAGATCCTTCAATTCCGGCGCGTTGACGATGTCGGGATCGACATAGAAGACGACCGGCATGTCCAGTGTCTCGCCCGGCTTCAGCGTCGTGTCGGTGAAGCAGAAACACTCGACCTTGTTGAAGTAAGGTCCGGCCAGTTCCGGCTGCACGTTGAAGGTGGCGCGTCCAGTGATGGGACGGTTGAATTTGTTGGTCGCGCTGAAATGCGCCTCGGCGGTTTCGCCGATCTTGATGGTGATCGAGCGGGCGACCGGCTGGAATTGCCAGGGAACGCCGGCGGTGTTGGCGTCGAAGCGGATGGTGATGTCGCGATCGAGCACCCGATCGGCATATTGCTGGGTCGCCCGTTTGACGGTGCCGCCGTAGCCTGTCGCCTGGCAGAACATCGCGTAGAGCGGCACCGCGGCGTAGGCCATGCCGATCATGCCGCCGAAGAACGCGATGCAGACGCCGGCGACGACACGGTTCGTATTCTTCTTCTTAGGATCGGTGACTGTTTGCCTGGTCATTGTGAGCTCACATCGAGCCGGGGAAACTGTGACCAAATTTCACGATGGTCGCGACGTAGAATATGACGACCAGCGCCGCCAGCGCGAAACCGATTGCGGCCGAGCGATTGCGGCGGGCCTTCTGCTGACGTTCGGTCAACGTGACCAGTTCAAGCTTCTTTTCGGCCATGCTCATGCTCCACCAATGGTCAGCGCGCGCGCGACGACACAATCGCCAAGGTAGGCGGCGAAGATGGCGAAGAGATAGAGCAGCGAATAGCCGAACAAGGCCTTGGCCGGCTTCATCGCCCGGTCGTCATCGGCCATTTGCAGCACCCTCCACGCATACCAGACGAAGCCGGCGCCGAGCAGCAATGCAACGATGCCATAGACCGGCGTGGTGAACCCGAGAACCCAGGGCAGCACGCCAACCGGCGCGAGGACCAGCGCATAGGCAAAGATCTGGCGTCTGGTCGAGGCCTGGCCGGCGACATTCGGCATCATCGGAATGCCTGCCTTGGCGTAGTCCTCCGACTTGAACAGCGCGAGCGCCCAGAAATGTGGCGGCGTCCACAGGAAGATGACCAGGAACAGCACCAAGCTTTCGAGGCTGACCGATCCGGTTACCGCCGCCCAGCCTATGACCGGCGGAATGGCACCGGCAGCCCCGCCGATGACGATGTTCTGCGGCGTCCAGCGCTTCAGCCACATCGTATAGATGACGGCATAGAAAAAGATGGTGAAGGCCAGAAGCGATGCTGCCAACCAGTTGACCAGCACGCCGAGCGTCATCACCGACAGAACCGACAGCACCAGCCCGAAACTCAATGCCTCGCCTGGCCGGATACGGCCGGCCGGCACGGGACGGCCGGCGGTGCGCGTCATCACCGCATCGATGTCTGCGTCATACCACATGTTGAGCGCACCGGAGGCGCCGGCGCCGATGGCAATAGCTAGGATCGCGATCACCGCCAGCAGCGGATTGATGGTCACCGGAGCGGCGACCATGCCGACAAACGCAGTGAACACCACCAGCGACATGACGCGCGGCTTCAGCAGGGCGAAGAAATCGCCCGCCGTCGCTTCCGACATGCGGAAGGCCGGCTCGTCAATCAGTCTGTCTTCGGCAAGGGCCATGCGTACTTAAAGTCCATCATTCCGTTGGCCAAAACCGCCGGTCGGCCGGCGGCTCCGTATTAAAGGAGGCAACCGCCTACTTGATCTTCGGCAACTGTTCCCACTGGTGGAACGGCGGCGGCGAAGGCAGTTGCCATTCCAGCGTGGTCGCACCCTCGCCCCAAGGATTGGCGCCGGCGACCCGCTTCTTCTGGAACGCCTCGAAGACGCCGAACAGGAAGATGACGACGCCGATAGCCGAGATGTACGAGCCGTAGGACGACACCATGTTCCAGCCGGCGAAGGCATCCGGATAGTCGATATAGCGACGCGGCATACCGGAAAGGCCGAGGAAGTGCTGCGGGAAAAAGACCAGGTTGACGCCGACAAAAGTGACCCAGAAGTGGGTGTTCGCGATCACCGGCGAATACATGTAGCCGGTCATTTTCGGGAACCAGTAGTACCAGCCGGCGAAGATCGCGAAGACCGCGCCCAGCGACAGCACGTAGTGGAAGTGCGCGACCACGAAATAGGTGTCGTGCAGCGGGCGGTCGAGGCCGGCATTGGCCAGCTGCACGCCGGTGACGCCGCCAACAGTGAACAGGAAGATGAAGCCGATCGCCCACAGCATCGGGGTCTTGAGCGAAATCGACCCGCCCCACATAGTGGCGATCCACGAGAAGATCTTCACACCCGTCGGCACCGCGATGACCATGGTGGCGAAGACGAAATAGCGCTGGGTGTCGAGCGATAGGCCCGTCGTGTACATGTGGTGGGCCCAGACGATGAAGCCCACCGCGCCGATGGCTACCATCGCATAGGCCATGCCGAGATAGCCGAACACCGGCTTCCTCGAAAAGGTCGAGATGATATGGCTGATGATACCGAAACCCGGCAGGATCAGAATGTAGACCTCCGGATGGCCGAAGAACCAGAACAGGTGCTGGAACAGGATCGGATCGCCGCCACCGTCCGGGGCGAAGAAGGTGGTGCCGAAATTGCGGTCGGTCAACAGCATGGTGATGCCGCCGGCCAGCACCGGAAGCGACAGAAGCAGCAGGAAGGCGGTAATCAGCACAGACCAGGCGAAAAGCGGCATCTTGTGCATGGTCATGCCGGGCGCGCGCATGTTGAAGATGGTGGTGATGAAGTTGATGGCGCCAAGAATCGAGGAGGCGCCGGCGATGTGGATTGACAGGATCGCCAGGTCCATGGCCGGTCCGGGCTGGCCCGATGTCGATAATGGCGGATAAAGCGTCCAGCCGCCGCCGACGCCGTAGGCGCCGGGCGCACTCGGGACGAAGGCCGAGAAAATCAGCAGGATGAAAGCCGGCGGCAGCAGCCAGAACGAGACGTTGTTCATGCGCGGGAAGGCCATATCCGGCGCGCCGATCATGATCGGCACCATCCAGTTGGCAAAGCCGCCGATCAGCGCCGGCATCACCATGAAGAAGATCATGATCAGCGCATGCGCGGTGGTGAAAGCATTGTACATGCTCTTGCCCCCGTCGATGGCGGCGTCGCCATTCATGCCGTAGACCATCTGCGCCAGGCCAGTGAATATCTGGATGCCCGGCTCCTGCAATTCCATGCGCATGACGACCGACAAGGCGCCACCGATGCAGCCCGCCATGATCGCGAAGATCAGATAAAGCGTACCGATGTCCTTGTGGTTGGTCGAATACACCCACCGGACCCAGCCATGATACGGCTTGTGGTCGTGGTCGTCGTGAGCTGCAGCGTGCGCCATGGTCGGCTCCGTTCCCTGAATCTTTTCTGGTCGCGGCATCAATTGCCGGCGGCCGCTACCTTGTTCGTGCCATCGACCTCGGCCATCAGCGCCTTGTTGGCGCCGGGAAGGTCGGTTTTGGCTGCCGCCAGCCAGGTCTTGTATTGTGCATCGGAGACGACGCGAATGGCGATCGGCATGAAGGCGTGGTCCTTGCCGCAGAGTTCCGAGCACTGGCCGTAATAGAGGCCTTCCTTGTCGGCCTTGAACCAGACCTCGTTGATGCGGCCCGGCACCGCGTCGGTCTTGATGCCGAAGGACGGCATGGCAAAGGCGTGAATGACGTCGGTCGCCGTCACCAGCACGCGGGTCATGGTGCTGACCGGCACCACCATCTCATTGTCGACGGCGAGCAGGCGCGGATACGCGGCGCGATCTTCCTTGCCGGCAGCAGCCCTGTCAGCATCCTGAAGGATCGCGGAATTAAAGGAAAGCGTGTTGTCGACCTGGTATTCGTAGTCCCAGTTCCACTGATTGCCGGTCGCCTTGACGGTCAGCTTGGCTTCTTCCGGCGGCGTGTATTGCGCGGTCAGCAGCTGGAACGAGGGAATGGCGAGACAGAGCAGGATGACGACGGGACCGACAGTCCAGATGACCTCGATCAGCGTGTTGTGGCTGGTGCGCGACGGCGTCGGGTTGACGCTCGCCCGGAACCGCAAAATGCAGTAGGCAATCAGGAAAAGCACCAAGGCGGTGATCACAATGATGAACGCGAACGAGTAGTTCCCGAACCACTCGATCTGCCGCATAATGTCGGTCGCCGGAGGCTGAAAACTGGTTTCCCAAGGTTGGGGCTGGGCTGCATGAGCGGATGCAGCGGCAAACAACGCGGCGGCGGCACTAGCTACGATTTTGGCGGTTGCCAGGAATTTTTTCATCGCCCTCGTCATCTCCCAGTTCCTCGCGATCGGACCGCAAGAATGTCGAACAATGGCCGGGACGGGAATCCCGGACAATTCAAGGCTGGTTCAAACCATACTCTATTTGCCTCCGCAAGAAAGGAGCGCCGGAACCCGTGCGGCATTTTTGCGCGCAAGCGCGGCGCTGGCTTCGTGCGGTGACGGCTCGCCGCGAATCACCAGAGCGGCATCCGGGTAGAATGAGCCGCGCGGCGTGCGGAGCCGTCGCAATTAGGGCGAAATTGGCACTGAAAAGCGCATTGTCGCCTGTGTCGGGGCAGATCGCCGGGGTCTCGTCCTTTACTTGGGTTTAGTGCGGCTTAAAGTGCCGTGATTCGCAATGGAGCCGTCATGAACCCTTGGCTTTCGAGAACCTTGGCGAAGGTCATCTTTGTTGCCGCCGCAATAGGCTTGTCCGGTGCCGGCCTGGCCAATGCCGCGCAGCCAAGCGGCACGGTGAAGTCAACGCATGGGGCGTGGTCGATCATCTGCGATACGCCCGCCGGTGCTACATCCGAACAATGCGTGATGATGCAGAACGTCGTCGCCGAGGACCGTCCGGAAATGGGTCTTTCCGTCGTCGTGCTGCGCACAGCGGACAACAAGGCCGAAATCCTGCGTGTGCTGGCGCCGCTCGGCGTGCTGTTGCCCAACGGCCTCGGCCTCAATGTCGACGGCAAGGATATCGGCCGCGCCTATTTCGTGCGCTGTTTCCAGGACGGCTGCTATGCCGAGGTCATCCTGGAAAAGCCGCTGCTCGACACGCTGAAGACTGGTACGTCCGCCACCTTCATCGTCTTCCAGACGCCGGAAGAGGGCATCGGCATTCCCGTCGACCTCAAGGGTTTCGCCGACGGCTTCGCCGCCCTGCCTTGAGCCTGGGTCTTGTAGCACGATCCAGTGATGTTGACCGGCCGAGGTCACGGCAAATCTCATTTCAGATTGTCTGTGCGGGCCTTCGCGCCTACATCGTGGGAAACAATCCTCCTGCGAATGGACCTGCCATGAACAGCCTGATCGGCCAATTTGACATTTCCGACGATCGCATCAAGCAAATCGTTGCCGAGACTATTAACGGCGCCGACGACGGCGAACTGTTTCTCGAATATAGCGAAAGCGAATCGCTGATGTTCGACAATGGCAAGCTGAAGACCGCGAATTTCAACACCGACCAGGGTTTCGGCCTGCGCGCCGTCGCCGGCGAAGCCAGCGGCTACGCCCATTCCAGCGATCTCTCCGAAGCCTCGCTGCTGCGCGCCGCCGATGCCGTTTCGACGGTGAAGAGCGGCTATTCCGGCACGCTTGCCGCAGCGCCTGCCCGCACCAACCGCCACCTCTACGGCGACGGAAACCCTATCCCCTCGCCTTCCTTCGAGGCCAAGGCCAAGCTGCTTCAGGAAATCGATGCATGGCTGCGGGCCGAGGATCCGCGCGTCAGGCAGGTGACGGCGTCGCTCGCCGCCTCCTGGCAGCATGTCGAGATCATGCGCGCCGACGGCCAGATGGTGCGCGACATCCGTCCGCTGGTCAGGATCAACGTGTCGGTGGTGGTCGGCGACGGCGACCGCCAGGAGAGCGGCTCCTACGGCATGGGAGGCCGCAAGGATTTCGGTGAATTCCTGATCGAGGACAGCTGGCGGCACGCGGCCAAGGAGGCATTGCGGCAAGCGCTGGTCAATCTCGAAGCGGTTCCAGCACCTGCCGGCACTTTCGACATCGTGCTGTCGAGCGGCTGGCCGGGCGTCATGTTGCACGAGGCCGTCGGCCACGGGCTGGAGGGCGATTTCAACCGCAAGAAGACGTCGGCCTTTGCCGGCCTGCTTGGCCAGCAGGTGGCGGCGAAAGGCGTCACCGTCGTTGACGACGGCACCCTGCCCGAGCGGCGTGGCTCGCTTACCGTCGACGATGAGGGCACGCCATCGGCCCATAACGTGCTGATCGACGATGGCAAGCTGGTCGGCTACATGCAGGACCGCCAGAACGCCCGGCTGATGGGCATGAAAGCCACCGGCAACGGGCGACGCCAAGGTTACGCGCACGAGCCTATGCCGCGCATGACCAACACCTACATGACAGCGGGCGACATGGAGCCGGACGAGATCATCGCCTCGGTCAAGAACGGCATCTATGCCGTGTCGTTCGGTGGCGGCCAGGTTGACATCACTTCGGGCAAGTTCGTGTTCGGCTGCACCGAAGCCTACATGATCGAGAACGGCAAGGTGACGCAACCGATCAAGGGCGCCATGCTGATCGGCAACGGGCCGGATGCCATGCATCGTGTGGCGATGATCGGCAACGACATGAAGCTCGACACCGGCATCGGCATGTGTGGCAAGGCCGGACAGGGCGTGCCGGTCGGCGTCGGCCAGCCGCATCTCAGGATGAACCAGATGACAGTCGGCGGCACCAGGGTTTGATGGAGTTGACGCCGAATTATCGCCGCTCCGGAACAACCAATCCCCGTCGCCCACTGCCTTGTCATCGCTTTAAGTAGGAGTAGCTTGCGCCTTGAATTTGCGGAGAGCTTCGACTATCTTACATTCGTCTTACACCTAAGGACGTGCGCAGATGGCTGCCGCAAAGAAGCTCGTAACTACGGTCTCGACCAAGGGACAGGTCATCCTGCCCAGCGCGATCCGGAAACGGAGGGAGTGGCATGCCGGCACACGCCTTCTGGTCGAGGATACCCCGGAGGGCGTGCTACTGAAGCCTGCGCCAGTCTTCGCCGAGACACGGCCAGAGGACGTGTTTGGATCGCTGCGCTATAGTGGCAGGCCGAAGACGTTGGAGGAAATGGACGCGGGCGTGCTCGCCGAAGCGCGGCGGCGCCATGCTCGCAATTGATACCAACCTGATCGTCCGCTACCTGACGGGCGATCACCCGTCGCAGTCTTCCCGCGCCCGGGCGCTGATCGATAGCCAGCCGGTCTTTGTCGCCGTCACGGTGATGCTGGAAGTCGAATGGGTGTTGCGCAGCGCCTACGGTTTTGCGCCGCTTGAAATCGCCCGTACGCTACGGGTGTTTAGCGGGCTTCCCACGGTAGAGGTGGAAGACGGGGCGGTCGTGTCGTCCGCGCTCGACCTCTCGGAACAGGGGTTGGATTTCGCTGATGCGCTGCATCTGGGCAAGTCCGCTCACTGCGCTGGCTTCGCGACTTTTGACCGCAAGTTCGTCAGGGCCGCGAAGGCGGCCGGATACGAACGCGTGCAAGAAGCATAGCAGCTCACAGCGGCCCAGCGCGGCACAAAAGCGCGCCACAGGGTCAGCCTGGTTTCAGGCATAGATGCCGGAGCGGACTGCCTCCAGATAGGCAAGCACCTTGTCCGTCTTGCCTTCGCGAACCAGATCGTAGGCGGTCTTTCCGGCCCAACCGGGGATCGGCTGATGCTTGAACCAGATCGCCGCACGATGTTCATCACCGGCCATCTCGCCGGCCATCGCCAGGATACGGACGATGGGACTCAATGCGGCGTCGACCTTGCGCGCACCGGACTCGGCGGCAAGCGTGTTGCGCGCGAGACCGGTCAGCCCCGCCAGTTCTGTCGTATTGACCCCTAGCAGTTCAGCGACCCGCCTTGGCGAGAGAAACGGCGCCCGCTCCTCGCCGAAGCACGATGGCGAAATTTCGAAGGCTGCGGTGCTCGTGGCAATTCCCTAGCACGGTCTGAACGACGTGCGCTAAAAATGTGCTTTTTTGGTGCGCGTTTCAGGCCCTGGCTGCTAGCGTCTTCGTCTCGGCTTCTCCAACAGCGCCACGGCCTCGACATGCGGCGACCACAGGAACTGGTCGATCGGCGTCACGCTCTTCAGGGTATAGCCGCCGTCCATGAGGATGCGTAGGTCCCGCGCCAGCGTTACCGGATTGCAAGACACCGCAGCGACGAGCGGCACGTAGGAGCGCGCGATCTGCTTCGACTGGTCCTCGGCGCCGGCGCGAGGCGGGTCGAAGACAACGCCGTCAAAGGCATTCAACTCCTTGAATGTGAGCGGCCTCCGGAACAGGTCGCGACGTTCGCCGGTCACCCGCTTCAGGCCGCTGGCGAAACGGAATGCCCGGTCGAGCGCCGCGAGTGCTGCCGCATCGCCTTCCACCGCATGAACCTCCGATCTTGCGGCCAGGCGCAGCGCGAAGCTGCCGCAGCCGGCGAACAGATCGGCGACCTTTTTGGCGCGCGCGAAATGCTGGCCGACAATGTTGGCCATCGCCTGTTCGGCAGCCTCGGTCGCCTGCAGGAAAGCGCCCGGAGGCACTGCGACGGCGACGCCACCAAACAGGACGACCGGTTTGTTTGGTTCGATAATGATCTCGCCGTCGACCGACAGCCTGGCCAGCCCCTCGGCGATGACGAAGTTGGAAGCGACGCGGCGCTGGTTCTCGCCGAGTTTGCCGGAATCGTGAACCGCGACATCGAGGCCGGAACCGGTCACCGTCACCGCCATGTGGAACGATTTGGTCGTGGTGCAGATCAGTCCGGCAAGCATCCTCAAACGGTCGAGCGCAGCGACGATCTGCGGCGCCGAGATCGGGCATTCCTCGATCGAGATGATCTCGGATGACAGCGCGCGAACGAAGCCGAACTGCATTCGCGCCTCGCTCCGCCGGGCGGTGAAGACGACGCGGCGGCGCGTGTGCGGCGCGCACGGCACCAGCGCCCCGACATCGCAAGCGATGCCCTTGCTCTTCAGCGCATGCACGACCTTTTCGCGCTTCCACCGGTGATAGGCTTCAGTCTCGAGATGCTGGACGGCGCAGCCGCCGCATGCGCCGAAATGCCGGCACGGCGGATCGACCCGCAACGCCGAAGCCTCAACGACCGACATCAAGGTGGCGCGATCTTTCTCCCGCGCGGCGGTGACCACCTCTCCCGGCAGCGCGAACGGAATGAAAACCTCGCCGGTTTCCGTCTCGGCGATGCCGTCGCCCTGCGAACCCAACCTTGCGATCGTGAAACGGGTGCTCATCGCTTCTGGGTCTCGACGTCCTTGATGCCGCCGAGCAGGAACTCGCGGTTGCCGTCGCCGCCCTCTATCGGTGACAGATGAAGCCCCAGCGAGCGCCAGCCGGGAATGGCATCGAGCCAGTCCTGCATCAGGCCGGCAATGCGCGCCGCATCATAGGGGTCCTTAAGCAGGCCGCCCTTGCCGATCGCCTCGCGGCCGGCCTCGAATTGCGGCTTGACCAGAAACACAGCTTTTGCGCCATTCCTGGCCAAGGCAAGCGCCGGCGGCAGCGCCAGTTTCAGCGATATGAAGCTGACATCCGAGACGATGAAATCCGGCACACGGCCGCCGAGATCGGCGGCCGATAGTTGGCGCGCATTCAGGCCTTCAATTACCGTCACGCGCGGATCGCCGGCAATGTCGGAGTGCATCTGGCCGTGCCCGACATCGATCGCGGTGACATGCGCCGCGCCGCGTTCGAGCAGCACCTGCGTAAAGCCCCCGGTCGAGGCGCCGACATCGAGCGCTTCGCTGCCGGTGGGGTCGAGGGCGAAATGCTCGAGACCAGCCTTCAGCTTCAGTGCGGCGCGCGACACGTAACCCTGCGCCGGATCGTCAACGACAATGTTGCACTCAGGCAGAACGGCCTGGCCCGGCTTGAGGGCGACGATGCCATCGACCGTCACGGTGCCGCGCTCGACCGCGTCGCGGGCACGCGAGCGGCTGGCAAACAGACCGCGCTGGACGAGCAATTCGTCGAGCCGCTGGCGTATGCTGGCTGGCGGAAGGGAAGTCATCGGCCTTCATGGCGAATGCCAACGATGATGGCAAGGATATTGGCGATGAGACAATGCATAGTTGGCAACGGGTGAACGCATCAAGCCACTCCGCTGTTTGTCGAACCTCGCACGAGATCCGACGCAATGCTAAGAAAGAGATGCCGTTTAGCCGTCGAAACGTGGAGGAGGAAACATGCTGACGGGAACCTGCCACTGCGGCGCAGCCCACTGGACCCTGGAGGGCGATCCCGGTTCGATCACTGCCTGCAATTGCACACTTTGCCGTCGCTACGGCACGCTCTGGGCTTATGACCATGTCGACGAACGCATCCGCCTTGCCGGGCCCGTAAGCGCCTATCGGCGCGTCGGAAAGGCTCATCCTTCGCTTGAGATTCTCTTCTGCCCAACCTGCGCTTGCGTCCTGGCCTGGCGCGGTTTGCATCCCGATGCGGCTGGGCGCTACCGCATCGCCGTCAATGTGAGGCTTGCGCCGCCCGAGGCCGTCGCCGATCTCCCGATCGACCATTTCGATGGTCTCGATGCATTCGAGGATTTGCCGAGAGATGGTCGCTGTGTGCGGGATATGTGGTTCTAGTTTCTAGAGTCTCTTCGGGATCATGCTTTAGAATATGGTCCGCGAAACCCGCCGTTCGACGGCCGGCGTCAGACCGTCGCTGCTGTCGCCGAACACCTGCGGGCGCGGCCGGTCAACGGAAATTGACGCCTTCGGTGAGGTATCTGGCATGACGACAAATTGCGGCGCCTGCTTGTAGGAAAAGCCGCCACGGATCTCGCCGATCTTGCCGGCGAGGATGCCCATCACCGCCTCTTCGAGTTTGCGGTCGTAGCGCGTTTCGGCCCCGGCCGACGCGGCGAAGATGGCCGCAAGCGCGATGCCGCCCAAAAGCGATCTCATTGGTCTTCTTTCCCCTGCCTGGTTGCCTTCTAGCAGGGCAGCGTTGAAGAACGGCCAAAGGACACGGTAAGCAAATCGCCAAACGGCAGCGTAAACAGCAGGTTACGACTGTTCGCCGGCAATTTGATTCAGGCAGTTGAGATATTGATTCAGGCTAGCATCTTGCAGCCAAGTTGAATCGCTTCGGCGTCGCCGGAAATGCGTCTAAAAACTAGGCGCGCTGGGCCTGCGCGGTATGCCCCAGCGCCACGAACACGGTGCGCACGATGCCGGCGCTGTCCAGCCCGGCATCGGCATACATCTTTTCCGGCTTGGCATGGTCGACAAATGTGTCGGGCAGCACCAGCGGGCGCACCTTCAAGCCGCTCTCCAGCAGCCCTTCATGGGCCAGGAACTGCAGCACATGGCTGGCGAAGCCGCCGACCGCGCCCTCTTCCACCGTCACCAGCACCTCGTGTGAACGGGCCAGCCGCCGGATCAGGTCCTCGTCGAGCGGCTTGGCAAAACGGGCATCGGCGACCGTGGTCGAAAGCCCGGCCGCGCCAAGCTCCTCGGCCGCGGCCAGGCAATCCTGCAGCCTGGTGCCGAAGGAAAGCAGCGCAACCTTGGTGCCCTCCCTGACGATCCGGCCCTTGCCGATCTCCAATACCGAGCCGCGTTGCGGCATCTCGACACCAACGCCGTTGCCGCGCGGGTAGCGGAAGGCGATCGGGCCGTCATCGTAGCTTGCAGCGGTGCGTACCATATGGCGCAGCTCGGCCTCATCGGCCGCGGCCATGACGACGAAACCGGGCAGCGTCGCCAGGAAGGTCGTGTCGAAGGCGCCGCAATGGGTGGCACCATCGGCGCCGACGAAGCCGGCGCGATCGATCGGAAAGCGCACCGGCAACTTCTGGATCGCCACGTCGTGGACGACCTGGTCGTAGGCGCGCTGCAGAAAGGTCGAGTAGATCGCCGCGAAAGGCTTGAAGCCTTCCGTGGCAAGACCGGCGGCGAAGGTCACCGCATGTTGCTCGGCGATGCCGACATCGAAGGTCCTCGCCGGAAACGCTTCGCCGAACAGGTCAAGCCCGGTGCCGTTCGGCATGGCGGCGGTGATGGCGACGATGCGGTCGTCCTCTCGGGCCTCCTGGATCAGGCTTTCGGCAAACACCTTGGTGTAGCTCGGCGCATTGGCGGGCGCCTTGGTCTGGGCGCCGGTGATGACGTCGAATTTGTTGACGCCATGATATTTGTCGGCCGCTGCCTCGGCCGGGGCGTAGCCCTTGCCTTTCTGGGTCACGACGTGGATCAGCACCGGGCCGTCGGCATTGTCGCGGACGTTCTTCAGCACCGGGATCAGGTGCTCGAGGTTGTGACCGTCGATCGGGCCGATGTGGTAGAACCCCATTTCCTCGAACAACGTGCCGCCGGTGACGTAACCGCGCGCATGCTCGACCGCTCGCTTGATGGCGCGATCGGCGCGCTCGCCGAGATACGACGTCAGCTTCTTGCCGAAATCGCGCAAGCCCAGATAGGTCTTGCCCGACGCCAGACGGGCCAGATAGGCGCTCATTGCGCCGGTCGGCGGAGCGATCGACATATCGTTGTCGTTCAAGATGACGATCAGCCGGGCATCGAGTGCGCCGGCATTGTTCATCGCCTCATAGGCCATGCCGGCCGACATGGCGCCGTCGCCGATGACGGCAATGACATTGTTGCGGCCATCGGACAGATCGCGCGCCATCGCCATGCCGAGGCCGGCTGAAATCGAGGTCGAGGAGTGGGCTGCGCCGAACGGATCGTATTCGCTCTCGACGCGACGGGTGAAGCCGGACAGGCCGCCCTCCTGGCGCAGCGTGCGGATGCGGTCGCGGCGGCCGGTCAGGATCTTGTGCGGATAGGCCTGGTGGCCGACGTCCCAGATCAGCCGGTCGTCCGGCGTGTTGAAGACGTAGTGCAGCGCGACGGTCAACTCGACCACGCCAAGGCCGGCGCCGAGATGGCCGCCGGTGTGGGAAACGACGTCGATCAGTTCGGCGCGAAGCTCTGACGCAAGCTGCGGCAGGTCGCCTTCGGCAAGCGTGCGCAAATCGGCTGGGACGCGGACCTTGTCGAGAAGCGGCGTATCGGGCTTTGCGTTCACTGTTTGCGAGCCTGGTCAGATTTTCTGTTCATCGTGAAATATGCCGCTGGCCGGCGAATGTAAATGTGGCGGTAACGCGCATCAGCTTTCGGGCAGCGGGATGAACTCTTGCTCGTCTCCAGGAACGATATCGAAGCGGCCTGTCTTCCATTCTTCTTTCGCCTGCTCGATGCGTTCCTTTGAGGACGATACGAAATTCCACCAGATATAGCGTTTCGAACCGAGCGAGGCGCCGCCAAACAGCATGAAATGGGCGCCGCGTTCCGATGAGACAACGATTTCGTCGCCGGGCCGGAAGACCAGCAGCCGCTCGGCCGGAAAGCGGTCACCGGATATCGAAACCTCGCCTTCCAGCGTATAGATGGCGCGCTCCTCGGCATCGGCCGGGATTTTCACGCTGGCACCCGGCGCCAGCCTGAGATCGGCATAAAGCGTGTCCGAAGCGGTGGCGACCGGGGAGCGCAGTCCGGAAAACGCACCGATGATCACACGGCCGCTGACCCCCTCGGCCTCGACTTCGGGCAGGCGCAGGGCTGCGGTGTTCTCGAAGACCGGCGCGACCTCCTCCTTGCCGTCCGGCAGCGCCAGCCATGTCTGCAGGCCGGAAACCGACATCGGCGCGCCGCGCAGTTCTTCCGGCGTGCGCTCCGAATGGACGATGCCACGGCCGGCGGTCATCAAATTCACGTCCCCGGGCTGGATTACCATCTCGGTGCCGAGCGAATCGCGGTGCCTGATCTTGCCGTCGAACAGGTAAGTCACCGTAGACAGGCCGATATGTGGGTGCGGACGCACGTCGAGCGCCTGGCCCGCTCGCAGAACGGCTGGACCCATGCGGTCGAAGAAGATGAAGGGTCCGACCAGCCGGCGCCTGGCCGTCGGCAAGGCGCGGCGAACCTGAAATCCGCCAATATCCTTGGCATTCGGAATGACCATCAGCTCGATCTGATCGCTGGCGAAGGCATCGCCCATCTGCGGATCGTTTCCGGGAAAGAAGCTCACGCGGTCCCCTCAGGCGAAGCGAAGTGCGGATTTGGCCTTCGCCTTGGCCGCCACCTCTTCGCGATCGCGCGGATGCTGCGTCGTCTCGAGGCTGTCGAGCAATTCGCGCGCCGAGGCGGCAATGGCCTCGACGGCATGGTCGAACGCATGCTGGTTCTGTTTCGACGGCCGCGTCGTTCCGCTCAGCTTGCGGACAAACTGAAGTGCGGCATCGCGGACCTCGTCATTGGTTGCCGGCGGATCGAAATTGAACAGGGTCTTGATGTTTCTGCACATCCTTCGCAATCTCCTCTCGTCCTGGAGCCGTTTCAAACGGGATGAGTTTTACCCTCAATCGTGATGATATCCAAAGCCGGTAAGCAAAATTGTCGTTCGACGCCGCGCCTCAATCCGCGTCCAACGGCTCTGTCCCCACCGGCTTGCCGTCACGCGACAGCCTGATTTTCTCGACCTTGTCCTCGGCCGCCTTCAGCAGCCGGTCGCAATGCGCCTTCAGCGCCTCGCCGCGCTCGTAGATGCGGATCGACTGGTCGAGCGGAACGTCGCCGCGCTCCAGATCGTCGACGATCCTCTCCAGCGCCTCGAGCGCCTGCTCGAAGCTCATCGCCTGGACGTCCTCGTTGGTCTCACCAGCCATCATCTATCCCTTCATCAGCCGCCCAACATGGGCGGCGACTGAAAATGCCAATCCCTGCAGATCGTAGCCGCCCTCGAGCACGCTGACGAGCCGGTTGCGGCTATGGCGCCCGGCTCGTTCGAGCAACTGGCCGGTCGCCCAGTCGAAATCATCCTCAGTCAGGTTGATCTCGGCCAGCGGATCGCGGTGGTGGGCATCGAAACCGGCGGAGATGATGATGAGATCGGGCGCAAAATTGTCGAGCGCCGGCAGGATGCGTGACAGAAAGGCGTCGCGAAAACTATCGCTGCCGCTCTGCGGCGCCAGCGGCGCGTTGACGATGTTGCCGGCGCCGGTTTCGCTCACAGCCCCGGTTCCCGGGTAAAGCGGCATCTGGTGTGTCGAGCAATAGAGCACCGATGGATCGTCCCAGAAAATGTCCTGCGTGCCGTTGCCGTGATGTACATCCCAGTCGACGACGGCGACACGGTCGGCGCCATGGTTCTTCTGCGCGTAGCGTGCCGCGATCGCGGCGGTGTTGAACAGGCAAAAACCCATGGAGGTGGTCTTTTCGGCATGATGGCCGGGCGGCCGTGCGGCGACGAAGACGTTTTCGGCACGGCCGGTGAAGACGTCGTCGACCGCGGCGTTGGCTGCGCCGATCGCGGTCACGGCCGCCTGCCAGCTCTTCGGGCTGGCGGTGGTGTCGGCATCGATACGGGCGATGCCGGTGTCCGGTATCGCTGCACGGACCCGTTTGACGAATTCGGGCGGATGTGCGTAGAGGATGGTTGCCTCGTTGCCTTCCGGCGCCTGGACGCGATCGAGCGCCGCGAACGCCTCGTCGTCAAGCACACGCTCTATGGCGCGCAAACGGTCCGGCCGCTCCGGATGACCGGGCGGTGTTATGTGCTCGAGGAAAATCGGGTGGGTATAAAGTCGCGTGACCATGCCCCGATATAGGCGCGCCTCGCCGCTTTGGCCATGTTTTCGCGCGCTGGTGAGGCGATGTTCAACAGGGTTTAGGCAACCGGCGTCGGCTGAGCCCACCGCGAGCCGCCTGGGATCGGCGAAAAGAATGACCTCAGGCCGGTGATCGGTCAATCTGGGGCTGCTTCGCTGACGATCGATCAGGCTTAGGCAGCTTGCCGGTGCGATTGAGCAGCCCTTCCAGAAGAACCTTGAACGCCTTCACTGCCTTCTTCGACGTCGCTTCGGGATCGTTCGAATTTGCGATCCACTGCGCCCCATGCAACGAAGCGCCGCTGACCAGCCTTGCCGCGGCTTCGGGATCGACGGCGAGAATTGTCCCCTCGTCGCTCAGTCTTTGCAGGCTCTCCGTCATCGAGCGGATGCATGTGCTCTGGCTTGGCCATTGCGATGGATCGCCGAGCACCGCCGGCCCGTCACGAAGCACGATACGCTGGATCTCCGGCTCCAGCGCCATCTCGATATAGGCGGTGCATTCGTCGACAAAGCCCTGCCAGAGATTGCCCGGCTTGGCCGAAACGACCTTCAGCCGGGCTGCCATTTCGGCGTCGATCTCGGCGATAACCGCCTGGAGTAGGCCCTTCTTGTCGCCGAAGTGATGATAGAGCGCACCGCGCGTCAGCCCGGCCGATGCCGTGAAGTCATCCATCGAGGCTTCGGCATAGCCGAGCGTGCCGAAGGCCTGGCGCGCCGCTCCGATCAGCTTGGCGCGGGTTTCGGCAATCATCTCCTTGCGTGGTCTATGCATGCTCTGGCCCTATTACCATACGTCTCGTATGCCAATTGACATACGCCGCGTATGATCTATTTAAACTCATACGCTACGTATGTAATCGCCGAACCGGCCGTTGTCGAGGAGCCAGACCATGCAAAATCCCTATTCCCAGATCTTTCGCGCGTCGGGCGCCAAGGGCTTTGCCGCCGCCGGCTTCGTTGCCCGGCTGCCGATGGCCATGGCTCCGATCGGGATCGTCGCGATGCTGTCGCAGACCGATGGCGAATACTGGCTGGCCGGTGCCGTCTCCGCGACATATGCGCTGGCCAACGCTTTTGTCGCCCCGCAGGTATCGCGACTGGTGGACCGCCTCGGCCAGACGCGGATTGTGGTGCCGACCACCATGATTTCCACGCTCGCTTTTGCGATCCTGATTGCAGCGGCCAATCAGCATTGGCCGATATGGACGCTATTCGTCTCGGCGCTGCTCGCCGCCATCATGCCCAGCATACCGGCAATGGTGCGCGCACGCTGGACCGAGATTTTTCGCAACCGCCCCGAGTTGAACACGGCGTTCGCCTTCGAGTCGGCGGCGGACGAACTGGTGTACATCGCCGGCGCATCGCTGTCGGTAGGGCTGAGCGTCGCGCTTTTCCCGGAAGCGGGAGTGCTCGCGAGCACATTGTTCCTCGCCTTCGGTTCGACGGCCTTCATCCTGCAGCGTTCGACCGAACCGCGAGCCCGACCGGTGGAACACGGTTCGGGCGGCTCGGCAATCCGGCTGCGGCCGGTCCAGATCATCACCTTGGCCCTGATCTTCATCGGCGCGACCTTCGCCACCACGGAGGTGAGCACCGTGGCGATCACGAAGGAGCTTGCCCAGCCGGGCGCCGCCAGCTTCGTCATCGGCGTCTACGCGCTCGGATCGTTCGTCGTCGGCATCATCATCGGCGCCCTGAACCTGAAAGTGCCGCTGCAGATTCAGCTTGCCATCGCAATCGCCATCATTGCGCTTACCTCGCTGCCGCTGCTCGTCGCCGACACCGTGCCGCTGCTGGCACTGGCCGTCTTCGTCAGCGGCGTGGCAATCTCGCCGACCTTCATCACGGCATTTGGCCTGATCGAACGGCGCGTGCCCGAGGCGGTGCTGACCGAGGGCGTGACCTGGGTGATGACCGGCATCGGCATCGGCATGGCGCTCGGCTCGTTCGCCGCCGGCTGGGTAGTGGACGCTTTCGGCGCGCAGAACGGGTTCTGGGTATCGGTGGCATCGGGCACAATCGCGCTGGTCATCGTGCTCGCCGGCCAGCGCAGCCTTGCCGCGCCGAACTGCGACATGCCTGCATGCGACGCAGCCGCGGTCGCTGCGGAATAGTTTCCGGTGCGTTCGGCCCGAGCCGGGGCCGGACGCATACCAGCACCGTGAGAATGGCCTAAAGAATCTCGGTCTTGGCGATGTGGATGCCAAAACCTTCGAGGCCGACATAATGGCGCTCGCGCGAGGCGATCAGATTGATCGAGGAAATGCCGAGATCCTTGAGGATTTGCGCGCCGAGGCCGATCTCGCGCCATTCGTTTTCGCGGCGACGAGCCTCTTCATGGTCCTCGCGGTCGCCGGCAGCCGGCCGCTTGCGCTCCTGATGGGCGACGCCGACCGAGCCTTCGCGCAGATAGACGATGACGCCGCGTTGGCGCTCGCCCATTGCCTTCATGATGGCGTCCAGCCTGTGGCTGGTGCCGAAGACGTCGCTGACCACGTCCTCGGAATGAAGGCGCACCGGCACCTCGACGCCGTCGCGGATATCGCCGAAGACGACCGCCACGTGATGCATGGAGTCCCAGGGCAGCGTGTAGGTGAAGACCTGCGCCTTGCCGCCCGGCGTCTCGATGTCGGAACAGGCGACGCGCTCGACCAGCGTTTCCTTGCGTTGCCGGTAGCCGATAAGGTCGGCAACCGAGATCTGCTTCAACCCGTGCTTTTCGGCGAAGGCCTGCACCTGCGGGCCACGCATAACGGTGCCGTCATCATTGACCAGCTCGGAAATGACGCCGACCGGCGGCAGGCCGGCGAGCTTGCAGAGGTCGACAGCGGCTTCGGTATGGCCCGAACGCATCAGCACGCCGCCTTCGCGCGCGATCAGCGGAAAGATGTGGCCGGGGCGCACGAAATCGGACGCGCCGACATTGCCGTTGGCGAGATTGCGCACCGTCAGCGTCCGGTCGTCCGCCGAAATGCCGGTCGTGGTGCCGTGCTTGAAGTCGACGCTGACGGTAAAGGCGGTGGTGTGGGCGGAATCATTGTCAGCCACCATCGGCGACAGGTTGAGCCGCTTTGCTTCCTCGCGCGGCATCGGCGTGCAGACGATGCCCGACGTGTTGCGGACGATGAACGCCATCTTTTCCGGCGTGCAATGGACGGCGGCGACGATCAGGTCACCCTCGTTCTCGCGGCCGTCATCGTCCATAACGACGACGATCTCGCCGCGCTCGAAGGCGCGCAGGGCTTCGACGATTTTCTTCTGGTCGTAAGGCATGGGTGCTCGCTTCGCTCGCGGGAACAGGGGAGTAAGGGAGTAGGGCAGTACGGGAGTAGGGAAAAGGAAAAAATGCTGTCGTGGGAGCTGCGTAACCTACTCCCCTACTCCCCTACTCCCCTACTCCCTTCCCGTTTGTCCCCGATGACGCAGATAATGATCGGCAATGGCGCAGGCAACCATCGCCTCGCCGATCGGTACGGCGCGGATGCCGACGCATGGATCGTGCCGGCCCTTGGTCATGATCTCGACGTCGTTACCGTCCTTGTCGATCGACTTTCGCGGCGTCAGGATCGACGAGGTCGGCTTGACGGCGAAACGCGCGACGATCGCCTGGCCGGTCGAGATGCCGCCGAGGATGCCGCCGGCATTGTTGGACAGGAAGACCGGCTTGCCGTCATTGCCCATGCGCATCTCATCGGCATTCTCCTCGCCGGTGATGCGGGCGGCCTCGAAACCGTTGCCGATCTCGACGCCCTTGACGGCGTTGATCGACATCAGGCCGGCGGCGATGTCCTGGTCGAGCTTGGCATAGATCGGCGCGCCAAGCCCCGCCGGAACGCCGTCGGCGACGATCTCGATGACCGCACCGACCGAGGAGCCCGCCTTGCGGATGCCGTCCAGATATTTCGTGAAGACGGCGACGGACGCCGGATCAGGCGTGAAGAACGGGTTTTCGGCGTCGCCGACGAAATTCCAGTTCCAATTGGCGCGATCAATCGATTTATCGCCCATCGACACCAGCGCGCCGCGCACCACCATGCCGGGCACGACCTTGCGGGCAAGCGCCCCGGCCGCCACCCGCGCCGCCGTCTCACGCGCCGAGGAGCGACCGCCGCCGCGGTAATCGCGCAGGCCGTATTTGACCTCGTAAGTGTAATCGGCATGGCCCGGCCGGAACTGGCGGGCGATGTCGCCATAGTCCTTGGAGCGCTGGTCGACGTTCTCGATCAGCATCGACACCGGCGTGCCGGTGGTGACCATCGTCTCACCGTCCTCATCGAGGATGAAGCCGGACAGGACCTTGACCTCGTCAGGTTCGCGACGCTGCGTTACAAAACGTGACTGGCCGGGGCGGCGCTTGTCGAGTTCGGCCTGGATCTCGTCGCGAGTGAAGCGGATGCCTGGCGGACAGCCGTCGACGACGCAGCCCAGCGCCGGCCCATGGCTTTCGCCCCAGGTGGTGACGCGGAAAAGATGGCCGAACGTGTTGTGCGACATGGAACCAGCCCTGCCGGCGTCGGAGCCGGCCTAGCGCATGACCCCGAAAATCGGAGCGATTTTCGGAAAGGATCATGCACAAAATCAAAAGTGCTACAGCGTCCCCTTGCGCGTCCAGGAGGACGCGCGGCGCTGTCGCCTGCCTTCTATTGGCGTTTTCCACAGTGGTCAAACTGTGATCCCGCGGATTTAGTTTTGACACATTCGATTGGTTTCTGCTCAGTTCCGTTCCGTTGGACGGAGCCGCTGTACCGGCAATGATTAAAGAGGACGATGATGCGTATCCTGATTGGCGCTGTTGCCGCCACGCTGTTGATTTCCACCGCCGCCTTCGCCGGCCAGACCGAGGGCCTGATCAAGAAGGTCGACAAGGATGCGCTGACGCTGACGCTGGACGACGGCAAGTCCTACAAGCTGAACGCCGAAACCGACCTCGATGCGCTGAAGCCAGGCATGGACATCGTCCTCGCCTACGACGTGACGAATGGCGAGAACGTCGTCACCGACATGGAACTGCCGGACACCGGATCGACCGAGTAGGACGCGTCGATATTCAGCTGATGCCGGCCCGACCTGATCTCAACATACGCTAGGTCATCGGTCTCAGAGCCACTCCAGGCGCCGGCCGTCCAGTCTGAGCACGCGATCCTGCGGCACTTCCATGCTGACCGCATCTTGTTCGGACATCCCCAGTACCAAGCGGAACATTACGCGCATGATGCCACCATGGGTCACGCAGACCGTCTGGCGATCGAGCGCGTCGAACCACGGCTTCACCCGTTCGAGCAGCATCTGGTAGCTTTCGGCGCCCTCGCCGGGCGGCTGGAAATTCCATTTATCGAGGCGGCGGCGCCTGGTCGAACCGGGATTGTTCGCCTCGAGTTCGGCAAAGGTGAAACCCTGCCAGTCGCCAAAGCTCAATTCCACGAGCAGCGGCTCGGTACGATAGGCGTACGGATCGAGCTTCATCGCCGCGCGCAGGCGCTCCATCGTCTCGCGCGTGCGCCGCATCGGGCTGGCGACAAAATCGAAATCTTCGGGCTTGTCGATGAGTTCGGCCAGCCTGCGCCCGTTGCGGCTAGCCTGCTCGCGGCCGAGCTCGTTGAGGTCGGTATCGGCCTGCCCCTGCAGCCGGGCCTCGGCGTTCCACGCCGTCTGGCCGTGGCGCACGATATAGACGAGCGGGTACATCAGGTCTTCCGGAAGAGGTCAGGCGGTGGCGTCAGTCCTTGACCGTCGAAATATCCGGCGCGTCGACCGCCTTCATGCCGACGACATGATAGCCGGAATCGACATGATGGATCTCGCCGGTGACGCCGCGCGAAAGGTCGGACAGGAAATAGACGCCGGAATCGCCGACCTCCTCCTGCGTGACCGTCTGCTTCAACGGCGAATTGTATTCGTTCCATTTCAGGATATAGCGGAAATCGCCGATGCCGGATGCGGCAAGCGTCTTGATTGGGCCGGCGGAGATCGCGTTGACACGGATCTTCTTGGCGCCGAGGTCGACGGCCAGATAGCGCACGCTGGCTTCGAGTGCCGCCTTGGCGACACCCATGACGTTATAGTGCGGCATCACCTTTTCCGCACCGTAATAGGTCAGCGTGAGCAGCGAGCCGCCGTCGGTCATCAGCGCCTCGGCACGTTTGGCGATGGTGGTGAAGGAATAGACCGAAATATCCATGGTGCGCAGGAAATTGTCGCGCGTCGTCTCGACATAGCGGCCGGTCAGTTCGTCCTTGTCGGAAAAGGCGATGGCGTGGACGAGGAAATCGAGCTTGCCACCCCAGTGCTTGCTGACATTTTCGAACACCGCATCGAGGCTGGCCGGGTCGGTCACGTCGCAATGGCCGGCGACATGCGCGCCCAGTTCCGCCGCGAGCGGCTCGACGCGTTTCTTGAACGCCTCGCCCTGATAGGTCAGCGCGATCTCGGCGCCATGGTCGACACAGGCCTTGGCGATGCCGTAAGCGATCGAGCGATTGTTGGCGATGCCAAGGATAAGGCCGCGCTTGCCGGCCATAAGGCCCCGTCCACCCGCCATGTCAGCGCTCTCCGAAAGGTTCTCTGCTTTGTGGAGTGCCTATCGCACAGCCACAGTGCCCCTTCAAGCGTTCAAAGCGGACAGTTCGGGGGACAAAAGCGTTTGCTCAACAGCGCCGCGCGTCCTTTGGACGTGCAAAGGACGCTGTAGCGCTTTGACCTTGCAGTCATGGGCCGGTGGGAAAATCCGACACCTAGTGTCCGTGTGGCACGGCGGAAGAGGACCCTTTGGCGGAAGTTCGTTGGCCCGTGGCCGAAGCACGCTCATGACCCCAAGCCGACAATGGGACCGCTTACATCGAACGACCGCTTGATGTCGCTACCGAGTCCTTCCGTCACAGCAGAAATCCCGTCTCGAATCCTTTGCCACGTGTAGGTTTGACCTCACGGAAGCCGAGAATTACAGATAGACTTATATTAGCAGATGCTATATTAGGGTGCGGGGACGCGAGGGGCCGCTAGTGTACTCGGATTGCCGTCCTTTCCTTAGATTGATTGGGCCATTCGCGATTGAGAGCGCGGATGGCGCGGACGTCACGCCGCATGGCAGACGGTCTAAAGCGCTCTTGGCCATGCTCGCCCTGGCACCCAACGGTACGCGGAGCCGAAAATGGCTGCAAAGCAAGCTCTGGAGCACTCGCGGCGAGGAGCAGGGTGCAGCGAGCTTGCGGCAGGAGCTGTCCGAGGTTCGGAAGTCGCTCCGCCGCGCCGGCATTGATCTAATCTCGACCGATCGTGATGTGGTTCGACTCGACGTCGCTTCGATCGGCATCGATTTGAACGATCCACCCGAAGGCTCTGCCACGCGTGATCTGCTTGAGGGCCTCGATATTCGCGATCCAGAGTTCGAGGATTGGCTTCGTGAGCAAAGAAGCCAATGGCCCCGGCCTCGCACAGTGCCAGCAAACGTCTTTCCTGTTGCCGCGGCAGATCAGTTGTCCGGACAGCGAAGCGCCTCACTTCTGAATTCGTCGCGGCTATGCTTGGGCCTGGTTCGCGATGCCAGGTGGACGGAGGGCTCCGCTAACAGGGCCGTCAGCGACCTTGTCCTGGATCTGGTGGTTCGATCGATCCTGAATTTCGAAGTGGTCGACGTCGTGGATTTTCAAGCGCAGGGACCGCTGACCCAAGCGCCTGACACTGCGCTACCAGACTGGCTGTTGCAAACCAGGGCAACGGTGGTGGGCGACAGAGTGGGCCTGACATTTGCATTAATTGCGCCCGGTGACAGCCGGCTCTTGTGGTCGCATACGGATTTTCTCGAGCCGGCCGACCTGACTGGCCCGGCGAGCCTGAAGCTGATGTCGTTGGTCAATCAGATCGTGTTTTCGATCCTCGAATTCGTTCTCGATCCTAAGTCCATCCGCGACGAGCCCCGACACCGGGCGTCTCGGCTTGCATTGACAGCGCTGCGACAGGTATTCCGCATGCGCGATACGGACCTGGATTCGGCGGAGCGCATGCTCGCCGAAGCATATGAGCTCGACCCGCGTAGCACGTATCTGGCGTGGCAGCTGTTTGTGTTTGTCACCCGCTTTGGCGAGAGACGGGTCGGCCGCTCGGGCACCTTTCACGATCAGGTTCGGGAATGCGCCAGTCGCGCCGTCGAAGTGGCCCCCTTCAATCCTATCACCCTGGCGTTGGCCGCTCATGCCCATTCGTTCGTCTTTCGTGAATACGCACAGGCACTGGAACTCGCCGATCGAGCGATAGCCGCTAACCCGCTGCAAGCCATTTGCTGGGACATGCGTGCCTTGACGCTCGGCTATCTCGGCGAAGTGAAGCGTGGCTATGAGGATGCGATGCGCGCACGTGCACTGGGCGGGCCTCCCCTGTATCGTTACTGCATCGATACCACGTGCTGCATCTTGGCAACTCTGAACGGGCGCTTCGAGGAGGGGATACGTCACGGCGAGCGTGTCCTTGCGCAGCAACCCACATACCTACCCGCTTTGAGATACTCGGCTGCCTGCCACGGGCATTTGGGGCATACTGTGGAGGCAGTTCGAACTATCGAACGCTTGCGCGCCTGGGAGCCGGATTTCTCGCTCGAGCTGCTTTCGGAGGAGAATTATCCAATTGCAGGCGTACTCGGAGTTTCGGTTATCAAGAGCGGGTTGTCGCGGATAACGCTGCCAAGGTACGTACCCTAGCGCTGCGCACCGCAGGCGTTACGTCGAGGCTCCGACCACCAGTTGGCGCGGATCAAATTTAGAAGCTTTAGTTGAGGGGTGGACATGATGTCGACAATTGATCTCAATAACAAGTTGTTTAGCGCCCGATTCTTAGTAAGTGGATCGGCCATAAGGCAATATCCGCTGATATTGGGTGACGCAAGTCCTGAAAAATCTCTTGAGGAATACATCAAAAATAGAGGCGGCGAAAAACTGCATCCTTTCGCGTCTATGATGACCAAGAGCAGCGTTCTGTCGATTCAAGAAGAGCAGATCGTGATAACGATTTCTGATGACCCTGTGGAGGGTGCCATGCGCCTTTCGCCAGCCTTCCTGGCGGGGCCGAGCGCAGGTCGAGGTCGAGGCAGGGGCAGAGGGCGCGGACGAGGACGGGGACGCGGCAGGGGGCAAACGGCTTTCGAAACTGGCGAGGAGGCTTTGCCGGCGTGGCACGACAAGCGTGCCTTGCACAGGATCGGACTAAGCGTCGCCAACAAATATCTCGGTGCGATCTGGGAGGACATTCTTATCGATCCCCCGCCCGGACCTTCAGAGAGCCTCAGGGAGACAGAAGCGCTTATCGATCTGCAGAAGAGGAGGGAAGGTGACCCGCTGCGGCGCGAGGAGATCGTCCGCCAAGCATCGTTCGGGATTTTGGACTACACGGCACCGCTCGGAATAGACACTCTCGCGGGCTTCGAGGGGACATGCGCATTGATCGTTGCGATCCTCGAACTCACGGAGGAGATCGGGCTCAACTACAAAGATCGATTCAATCGGCCACGGCCCAACATCATTGAGCCGAGGCTGCGGCCGGCGCTTCCGGTTCCTTCGCACGCTTCCTACCCGTCCAACCATTCATTTCAGTCATTTGCAGTGGCGAACGTTCTGCAACGGATGCTGCCCGAGCACGCCGGCGTAACCGCGGTTTATGAGCGCGCCCGCCGGGTGGCCGAGAACAGGGAATGGGCCGGGCTGCACTACGCCAGCGACACCGATGCCGGCGAGGGACTGGCTGCGCGCATTTCTCCGTACTTGGTGGACGCGATGGATGAAACGATCAGACGCGCCCAGAGCGAATGGTAGGTGGGTGCCATGATGGACGACATCAAGAAGGGCGAAGGCCATCTTTGTTATGACTGGTATCACTACCTGTGGCACCTGATCGCAATCGGCGCCTTACGCGATCGTCCGCGCATCCCTGAAGCGCGGTTGCCGCACGAGGCCGCATACCTGCTGGAGGCCGACGCCTGGGATTTGTTGGGTACTGACAAGCCCGGTTACGGCGAGGTCATTGCCCAGATCGATACGGGAGTGAACTCAAGCCATCCCAATCTCGAGCCTCGTATCCTTTCTGCGGTCAGCTTCGCCGCTCACCCTTTCGGGTTGAGTTACGTCACACCCAAGCAGCAACCGCTCGTCTTGCGAGGGCCGGAAAAAAAGCAGAGCAAGAGCTTTGTGGGCGACGATACCTGGGCGTGGGCGGCAAGCCTGATCAAATCGAGGAACAATGCGCAGGAAGTCGAGGTTCAGAAATCGCTGCTTCGAGCACTGAAAGATGGGCGCGGCGTAATTCAGGAGACTGCTGAGACCTCGCGTATGCGCTACTCAGCGCACGGGACCGCCTGCGCCGGGCTGATGGTCGGCGCCCCTGCGGCCCCGCCCACGAAGTTGAGGCAATTTAGCAACGGTGAAGGCGCAATACCTTATTGGGGGGTCGCCCCAGGCGCTGAACTCCTGCCGATCGAGATTTCAGCACGGCCCGACGCAGCGCAGCTCATTCTGGCGTTCCTCTATGCCCGCGACCAGAAGGTTTCAGTCATACACTTTCCCCGGGAAGTACCCGATCCATGGCGAGCGCACCGTTCCTATCCTGGATATGGCGACAGCAGATATACTTCGGTCGAACAGGCAAAGCCAATTTGGGATTATTTCGAGACGCTTTTCGAGGCGATCAGCGAGGAAATCCCCATCATCTGCGCAGCCGGCAACGATGGCTACGACCATCTGATTTACCCGGCGAGCAAGGCCGGCGAAAGCAATGGCGTGGTTGCGGTGGCGGCCGCCACTTATCTGGCGAGACGTTCGGCATATTCCAACTACAGCGGCGATCCGACCGACAATTCCGTCACCATTTCCGCGCCGTCCGACGACCAGGAGGTGTGTACACGCTGCCAAATACGACTGGACCGTGAGTCGCTGCGTTCACGTGACCACAATTTCGAGATCTACGAGAAGCTCCCCCAGGTTGAATACGCGCCGCAGGGCGTGCTCACCACGGACATCCCGGGCCACCACGGCTATTCCGGCGGACAGCTGGAAGGAATCCAGCCACCGGGCGTCGAAAGCAGAGACCGCGCCGGGCTCTACACAGTATTTGGCGGAACATCTGCAGCCTCGGCCATCGTCGCGGGAGCAGCCGCTTTGTTGCAGTCGAAACATCGCTCCACCGGTAGGCCGCTCAACGGCATAGAGGTTAAGGCGAAGATGACCCAGTCAGGCGCAAAGGAGGTTTCATGGCCTTGGCTTAAAAAAGCTGACGTTCCGATTCTACCGGACAGCCCTAATTGCGAGAGAAGGGTGCCTTCGTTCGATCAGCAGTTTGGAGCGGGGCTGCTTGACCTCCGGAAGTTGCTGAGCTGAGGGTCCCGCCGAATTTTGACTAAAAGGTCGGCTGCAAGCCGCCAAAGCCGGGCCCGAATGGATTTCTGACGTAATTCTGACGTGCCCGCCACGGCGGGCTTACGATCCGCCTACGCCGTCCAGTCATATTCGAGCGACATTTGAAACCGCTCGGGGGCCGGACTCCAATGCATCCGATCACTGCCTATACGAATCCACAGACTGACCGCGTGCTCCCGTCATTCGGCATGGGTGAAACGAAATTCCAGCGCGCCATCGCCACGATCATGTTTACCGACGTGGAGGACTCGACCGGCTTGGCGAGCGCACTTGGCCTGATCGAAACCACGCGGTTCATGATCGAGCACTTCACGTTGACCCGCCAGGTCGTGGTGGCCAATGGGGGGATCGTTCAAAACTTTACAGGCGACGGCGTGCTAGCTCTCTGGCTGGGGAGCGAAATGACGCCCAGCGAAACGGCGCTAAAGGCGCTGGCCGCCGTCGCGGAACTGGTACCGGAAATCTCGCTCGGCAACGCTTGGAAGCGTTCAATGGGCTCCCTGTCGCGCCGCATCAGGATCGGCTTACACTCCGGCGAGGTGATGTTCGTCAACGATCGCCAGCGGGATTTCTCTTTTCTGGTCGGCTCGGAGGTAAATTTCGCCCGCCACGTCGAGCAGGCTGGCAAGAGGGAGAATGGCGCAGGCGTCGATGCGCTGGTGATGGTCAGCGGTGCGACCCTCCACCTTGCTGGCCTGGCGACTGCATCGATCGACCCCTACAAGCTTGTGCGGCTAACCCCCGCCGAACTGGCTCATCGCCAGTCGGTCGACTGGCCTCGACCGTGTTCGCGAAGCGGAACTATGGCGCGTGCAAATGTCGGCCTTTGAGGCGTTAGCTGACGTTGAACCTACTTCGGCCAAATGGCGGCTCCTGGCGCTGGTTGCTCGTTTCCTGTCAATAACCGACGCGGCATGAAACCACTCACGCCCGCTTACGACGTCAAGCGCCGGCCTTTTCGACCGTCAGCGCTTTCGCCGGCGCATCAGCGCCTCTAGCTCGGCGTCGCCGCCTTCCGGCAGCATCAGCCGCACGTGCGCGTAGAGGTCGCCGTGACCGCCGGCCTTTTCCGGCAGGCCCCTGCCCTTCAGCCGCAGAACCTTGTCCGAGCTCGACCAAGGGGGGACGTTGACCGCAATCCTGCCGGTCGGGGTTTCGACTGCCACCTTGGCGCCATGCACCGCATCGGCCAGTTCCACCGGCAGGTCGACATGCAGGTCGCGGCCCTCGACGCGGTAGCGCGGGTGCCGGCGGAAACGGATCTTGACCAGCGCATCGCCCGGCTGCCCCGGTCCTTGCTCACCCTGGCCTTTCAACCGGATGGTCTGGCCGTCCTCGACATAGGCCGGCAACTTGACCGCCATCTTGCGGCCGTCGGGGAACATCGCCGTCACTTTCTCGGCGGTGGCGGCTTCCTCGATGGTGACGTCCAGCGTCACGTTGAGATCTGCGGCCGTCGGCGCCTGACGGCGGCCGCCCGTGCCGGCGCCGCGCTGCTGGCTGAAAGCATCGCCGAAGATCTGGCTGAAGATGTCGCTGTTGCCGTCGAACGGGTCACCACCGGGACGGCCCGTGCGGAATTCGAAATGCGCGCCGCCCGGCCCTTGCTGCCGGCGGAAACCGGCGAAAGGATCGGCGCCGCCGGCCGCACTCTCGAAACCCTGAAACCGCGGTTTGCCTTCGGCGTCGATCTCACCGCGATCGAAAGCCGCCCGGTTCTTCTCGTCGCCGACGATCTCGTAAGCCTGATTGGCGGCGGCAAAACGCTCCTTTGCCTTGGGATCCGGATTCTGGTCCGGATGATACTTCTTGGCGAGCTTCCGGTACGCCGATTTTATGTCCTTGGCCGATGCGTTCTTGGCAACGCCCAGCACCTCATAGGGGTCGCGCATGCTTACTGCCCTGGAGAAGGAGTGGTTCCATGATCGCCTCCTATATGCGCTTGCATAGGAAGAAATTCCAGTGGCTTACCGCTATATAGCCGGCGGAAAATCAGAGCGCCTTGAAGTCCTGCATTCGCCAGGCGCTGCCGCCGGCCAGGCATACTTCGCCTTTGAACAGCGCGACGCCGTCGAAGCTCTCGCGCGACGCGGTGAAGCGACGGCATGTCTCACCGTTAGCCCTGAATTCTGCGAGCTCGGTGATGGAGCCGCGCGAGCCGGTGTCGGCATTCGCCCAGGGAATGGCCTGCCCGGCCAGTTGCTCGACGTCGGCGGAGGACACGGCGTTGCGGATCGTAGCCTGGTCGGAAGCGCGGTCCTGATCGAGCGGCGTGACTGAGGCCGGCGTGCTCGAGGTCAGTATCGAGCGGTCCACCTCCGCCTGCTCCAGGCTGAAGCCGCCCCCGCCACAGGCGGCAAGCGGCAGGATGATTGTCACGATCATGGCTTTGGCGCTGGCCGAAGCGATAACGCTCCATTGCCCACTGTCAAAAGCTTGCGCGATACGCGACAATCGGCAATCTCCCCAGCCGGCGACAAATTTGGGAAAACTATGAGCGAAACCGGGTTAACAAGCGGTGACTTTACCGAGGCGGCGGAGCCGTTCCGGCTTTTTGCGGCGTGGCTCGACGACGCTACGAAGAGCGAGATCAACGACCCCAACAGCGTGGCGCTGGCGACGGTCGATGCCGAGGGCATGCCGAATGTGCGAATGGTGCTGCTCAAGGGGTTCGATGAGGGTGGCTTTGTCTTCTACACGAATTTCGAGAGCGCCAAGGGCCGCGAGATCCTTGGCAGCATGAAAGCAGCGATGTGCTTCCACTGGAAATCTCTGCGCCGGCAGGTGCGGGCGCGGGGCCCGGTGGAGATTGTCACCGACGCCGAAGCCGATGCCTATTATGCGACGCGTCCGCGCGGCAGCCGCATCGGCGCCTGGGCCTCCAAGCAGTCGCGGCCGCTGGAAAGCCGCTTCGCGCTGGAAAAGGCGGTTGCCGAATATACCGCGCGCCACGCGATCGGCGAGATCCCGCGGCCAAAACACTGGTCGGGCTTTCGCATCGTGCCGCAGAGCATTGAGTTCTGGCACGACCGTCCGTTCCGGCTGCACGACCGTGTCGTGTTTTCGCGCAACGCCGAGGGCGGCTGGGACAAAATGAGGCTTTATCCGTAGGGCACGACGGTGGAGCGCCGATCTCCCCCTTGTGGGCCCTTGTGGGGCAGATCGGCAGCTTCCGCACCGGCGCCCATTTTTTCAGCCCTTCTTCCTGGTCATGAAGGCGGCCAAGGCCGGGCCGCTTCTGGCGGATTTCCAATTCCCACGATCACGATCTCGTGTGCGTGAAACGTTCCAGCTTGCCGGAACGAACCAGGAAAGGGCTCAACGCGCCGCTGGCGCAAATTCAGGAGGAAACAATGCATTCACTCAGGTTGGTCACGATGGCCGGTCTTGCCTGTCTCTTCGCTTCGCAGGCCTTTGCGGAGGATGCGATGGGGACAATGACGGTGATGAAGGGTGGGGAGGTCATGGCGATCATGCCCGATGGGCATATGGGCACCATGATGCCCGACGCGAAGATGAGCGCCGAAATGATGAAAATGGCGAAACCGATCAAGCATTGCATGATGTTGATGACCGACGCCAAAGGCAAGACATTCATGATCGACACGTCTTCGGCAAAGGCCCAGGCCGAATGTAAAAAAATGGCGATGTGACAAAGAGATCATGGCAAGAAAACCCGCCGGTTGCTGCCGGCGGGTCCACGATGCGAGACAAGGCCAGAAGGTCTAGGCCTTCTTCCTGGTCATGAAGGCCGTCAAGGCTGCGCGGGCCTCGTCGGATTTGAGCCGCTCGCGGAAATGCTGGCTTTCTTGGCCGATGCGCTCGACAAGGGCGTCGCGCGAGCCGCGCATCAGGTCGCGCGCGATCTTCAGCGCTTGCGGCGGTTTGGCAGCGATCTGGCCCGCCGCCGCCAATACCGATGCTTCGAGTGCCTCTTCCTCGACCACCTCATAGATCAGCCCGGCGGCCTTCGCGCGCTCGGCCGAAAAGCCCTCGCCGAGGCCAAGCAGCGCGAAGGCGCCTTGGCGGCCGAGGATCTGCGGCGCGAGCAGGCTCGATCCTGCCTCCGGCACAAGGCCGAGATCGACGAAGGGCGTTCGGAATAGTGTGCGCCGCGTGGCGAACGTCAGGTCGCAATGTAGGTTGAGCGTGGTGCCGATACCGACGGCAATGCCGTCGACGCCGGAAACCATCGGCTTTTCCACCTTGGCCAGCGCCATCAGGAAATCCCAGACCTCGGAACCGCCTTCGCCGCCCGAGGCGACGACCATGAAATCGGCAAGGTCGTTGCCGGACGAAAAGGCACCGGGCACGCCGAGAAAGACATGGACGCGGATCGCCGGATCGGCGTCGCCGCCGGCAAGAGCCGCCGACATCGTCGCGTACATGGCGCGGGTCAGGGCGTTCTTCTTGTCCGGACGGTTCATGCGGATGATCTGGATGGCGCCCTGGCGCTCGACGAGGATGTGGTCTGTCACGGATTGGTCCTTTGTGAATTTCGGGCCTTTGTGAATTTCGGCGCGTGCGAACGTCAGGCTGAAATCAGCGCCTTGCCGGCAACGGCAAGGCTGTCGGCGCCGCCGACGACGCGCTCTTTGAGCGCGGCCACTTCGCCAAGCAGGTTCTCGGCGAAGAACCGGCAAAGCGCGATGCGGTTTTGGTCGGCAAGCGCGCCGCGCGCCAGATAGGCCCCGCCCGCGGCAAGCGAGATCAGCGTGAGATAGGGTGTGGCGCCGGCCAGCGCCTCGTCCGAACGGCCTTCGGCCTGCAGGTCTTGCAGCAAACGGGTTACCTGGGAGAGCTCGTCGAGCGCCTGGTCGAGGCGATCGGCGGTGCGGCCGAAGCCTTCAAGGTTCGACGCTCGCACCGCATCGGCGACGGCCTTGAGTTCGGCGATGTAGCCATGCACATGCCGGCCGCCGCCGAGCGGCAGCTTGCGTGTCACCAGATCGATCGCCTGGATGCCATTGGTGCCTTCGTAAATGGGCGCGATGCGCGCGTCGCGATAAAGTGCTGCGGCCCCTGTCTCCTCGATGAACCCCATGCCGCCATGCACCTGCAGCCCAAGCGAGGCGACCTCGACGCCGACGTCGGTCGAAAAGGCCTTGGCCAGCGGCGTCAACAGATTGGCGCGTTCCTGCCAGTGCTTTGCATCTTCGCTCTGCGACGCAAGATCGATGGCGTGGGCGCAGGAATAGCAGATGGCACGGGCAATCTGGGTCAGCGCCTTCATGGTCAGAAGACTGCGCTGGATGTCGGGGTGATGCACGATCGGCGCCATGCCGGCACCGCGATAGCTCGCCGCCTTGCCTTGGCGGCGATCGTTTGCATAGGCGAGCGCCTTCTGCGTCGCCGCCTCGGCGACCGCGACACCCTGAATGCCGACGGCAAGGCGCGCATTGTTCATCATGGTGAACATGCAGGCGAGGCCCTTGTTCTCCCCGCCGACCAGCCAGCCGATCGCGCCGGGCGCGGTGCCTTCGAAGCCATCGCCATAAATCATCGTGCAGGTCGGCGAAGCGTGGATGCCCAGTTTGTGCTCCAGCCCGGAGCAGAAGACGTCGTTGCGTGCGCCCAGCGCGCCATCGTCTCCGACCAGGAATTTCGGCACCAGGAACAATGACAGGCCGCGTGTGCCGGCCGGCGCGTCCGGCAGCCGCGCCAGCACCAGATGGATGATGTTGTCGGTGAAATCGTGCTCGCCATAGGTGATGAAGATCTTTTGCCCGAAGATGCGGTAGGTGCCGTCGCCGGCCGGTTCGGCGCGGGTTCGCAAGGCATTCAGGTCCGACCCTGCCTGCGGCTCGGTCAGGTTCATGGTGCCCATCCATTCGCCGGAGACCAGCTTTTCCAGATATCTGGCCTTGAGTGCCTGCGAGCCATGTTTGTCGAGTGCTTCGACCGCGCCCATGGTCAGCGTCGGGGCGATGCCGAACGCCATCGAGGCGGAGTTCCACATTTCGAGCGCGGCGACGCCGAGCATGGCCGGCAGCGCCTGGCCGCCATACGCTTCAGGCGCGGACAGCGCATTCCAGCCGCCGCCGATCCAGCGGCGATAAAGTTCCTTCCAGCCGGGCGGGGTGGTGACGGCAGCGCCGTCGAGCACCGCGCCTTGCTGGTCGCCGATCTTGTAGAGCGGCGCCACCTCCTCACTGGCGAAGCGGCCGGCCTCGGCCAGAATGGCGTCGACGAGGTCCTCGCCGAGTTCGCCAAAGATGCCGGTATCGAGCGCCGGCTTCAAGCCGGCGACATGCTTCAGGGTGAAGGCGATCTCCTCGACCGGTGCCCGATACATGGCGCTCGCTCCTCCTCTGTCCGGCTCTCCTCAGTCCGGCAGGTCAACTCAAGATCCGTGCCGACGCTCCCCGTCCACCTCGTTTTACGTAAACGTCAAACTTTGTCACGCGGATTTTGCAGTTGCTGGCTCGTCTGCAAAATTATTTAGAGCCGGACGACGCACTTGATTTGTACGGCTATTTCCCGTACAAGGCAGTATCAGGGGTGACGATAATGCCAAACCAACAGACCCGCACCGCCCGTCTCGAAGCCCGTATTTCGCCGGATATGCTGGACGTGGTGAAACGTGCCGCCGAAATCCAGGGCCGCAGCGTCAGCGACTTCGTGGTCGCCGCCGCTCAAGAGGCGGCCCAGCGTACTATCGAGAACACCACCATCATGCGTATCTCCATCGAAGATCAGCGCGCCATGATGGAGGCGATTCTCAATCCGCCCGAGCCTAATGAGGCACTGCGCAAAGCTGCCGACGCCCACAAACGGCTGGTCGTCGAAACCCGGTGACTTTCGCCGTCATTATCGAACCGCTCGGCGGATCGCATGATCGCAAGGCGTTCAGCTGCGGGGTACCGGCGCTCGACCGCTACATTCGGGAGCAAGCCAGCCAGGATGTCAAACGCCGAGTGGGCAATTGCTTCGTTGCCGTGGATCGCGATGGCGGCGCGATCGCCGGATATTACACTTTGGCGGCGTCGAGCATACCAATCGCGTCCTTGCCTGACGAACAGACAAAACATCTGCCACGCTACCCGGTTCTGCCCGCGATATTGGTCGGCAGGCTGGCCGTCGATGCCCGATACCAGCGGCGGCGGGTCGGGTCGGCGCTGATCGTGGATGCGCTACGACGTAGCGTTAGCGCTGCCCCAGCAGCCTTCGCGTTGATTGTCGATGCCAAGGATGACCAGGCGGTCGCGTATTATCGCAGGCATGGCTTCACCTCGTTTCAGAGCCGCCCGCTATCACTGTTCCTGCCCATAGCAACAGCGTTGAAGCTATTTGGCTGACAATCGCAACCATCGCTTTGCTCTTGAGGAGCACCAAGGATCGCTTCTCCAGCGCTCCAACTCGCCCACTCGGCACCCGAAGCATTTCCTTAACCATGGCGGTTCAGGATTTGGCTTTGGCCAGCAAGGATCTGCTGTTTGAAAACGCCGGCGCGCCCCCTTGTCCGCTCAGCGCTTCTCCTTGTCGCGGCCGCGATGACCCTGATGCTGACGCCGGCAAAGGCCTCGGATTTCTCCGAACCGTGGAAGGATGCCGACCGGGCGCTGGTCGTCGACGCCTACGAATACAATTCCATCGACTGGACCAGGCTTGCCACCGACAAGCGTCTTGTCGGCTTCATCAACAAGGCATCCGACGGAATGCCGCCACCCTATTTCTGTTTCGGCGACGAGACCGAGACGCGGCTGTGCAAGACGCTTTGGAAGCGCCATGCGGTGGCGCGTGAGCTGTTCCAGACGCGCAAGGTTGTGGCCAAGGCGCTTGGCTTGAAATGGGGCGCCTATCACCTCGCCCGCCCCGGCAACCCGGTCGGCCAGGCCAATCATTTCATCGAGTTCGCCGAACCCGGGCCGGACGACCTGCTTGCCCTCGACATCGAGGACGACGACCCGACGCAGTGGATGTCGCTGGACGACGCCGAAGAATTCGTCCGCCAGGTGCATCGGCGGCTCGGCCGCTTTCCGGTGCTCTACACCAACGGCACGACCGCCCGGCACATCGCCGACAACAGATACAAATACCAGCTGCTGTCGCGGCTGCCGCTGTGGTATGCGCGCTACAAGCCAGACATCGGCGTGCATTTTCCGATGGGCAACTGGCAGGGTTATGCGCTCTGGCAGTTTTCGGCGCGAGCAAACTGCGGCCGGTTCCGCTGCCCTTACAGGGTCGCGGGCACACCCAACGATATCGACGTCAGCGTCGCGCCGATGAACGCCACGGAATTGCGCGCGCAGTGGCCGTTCGGCGGCCTGATCGACGTGCAGCCGGATTATCTCACCTCGATACCGGTGCCGCTCTCACGCGAGGCGGGGCTCGCCGGCGGCACCATCACTTACGCCAGCGTGACGCCAGCAAGCGTCGAGGAGATGGTCGCGGTATTCAGGGCGCGCCTGGCCAGGTTCAGCAGCGGCTTTCAAATGCCTGCGGCGAAGGCGGCGCCGGGCCTTCTGCGCGGGATTGCCGAATATGTCGCCTGGACGCGAAACGAAAAGCGTGCGGCATCGGTGCCAGGATTTGTCTCCACCGCCGATGCGGTCAGCAGCGTCTCGACCGAATTCGACCACGGCTTGCGCTGAGGCCGAAGGCAGCCCGAAGCATCAGTTCGCCTGCTCGCGCGCCACCGCCAGCCAGCCAATGTCGCGGCGGCAAAAGCCTTGCGGCCAGTCGATCCGGTCGAGCGCGGCGTAAGCCTTCTTCTGCGCCTCGCCGACGGTGCGGCCGGTCGCCGTGATGTTGAGCACGCGACCGCCATTGGCGACGAGTGCGCCGCCGTTGATGGCGGTGCCGGCATGAAATATCTCGACGCCCTCACCTGCCGCCGCCTCGACGCCGCGGATGACCGAGCCCCTTTCCGGCGTGCCGGGATAACCCCTGGCTGCCATCACCACGGTGAGCGCCGCCTCGTCGCGCCAGCGCACCGAGGTGTGCGCCAGCTGGCCGTCGGCGGCTGCGTTGAGCAGGACGAGCAGATCGTCCTTCAGCCGCATCATCAGCACCTGGCATTCCGGGTCGCCGAAACGGGTGTTGTATTCGATCAGCTTCGGCCCCTTGTCAGTAATCATCAGCCCGGCAAACAGCACGCCGGAAAACGGAGCGCCTGTTTCAGCCATGCCGCGCATGGTCGGCTCGACGATCTCGCGCATGGTTCGGTCGATCATTTCCGGCGTCATCACCGGCGCCGGCGAATAGGCGCCCATGCCGCCGGTGTTCGGGCCGGTGTCGCCGTCACTGAGGCGCTTGTGGTCCTGCGCGGTGCCGAAGGGCAGCGCGGTGGTGCCGTCGCACAGGCAGAAGAAACTTGCTTCTTCGCCGACGAGAAACTCCTCGACCACCACTTCCGCGCCGGCCTGGCCGAAGGAGCCGTCAAAACAGGCGTCGAGCGCGGCCAGCGCCTCGTCAAGCGTCATGGCGACGGTGACGCCCTTGCCGGCAGCGAGGCCGTCGGCCTTGATGACGATCGGCGCACCCGTCTTCTCGACATAGGTCCTGGCCGAAGCCAGATCGTCGAAGCGGCCATAGGCGGCGGTCGGGATGCCGTATCTGGCGCAGAGGTCCTTGGTGAAACCTTTCGAGCCTTCCAGCCGTGCCGCTGCCTTTGACGGTCCGAAGACGCGGATGCCCTCGGCGCGCAGGTCGTCGGCAATGCCGGCGACCAGCGGCCCTTCCGGCCCGACCACGACGAGGCCTATTTCATTCTCGCGGCAAAACCGGACCACCGCTGCGTGATCGGCAGTATCGAGCCTCACCAGTTCGGCTTCGTGGCCGATCCCCGGATTGCCGGGCGCCGCGTAGAGTTTGGTCAGCAGCGGCGACGCCGCGATCTTCCAGGCCAGCGCATGCTCTCGTCCGCCAGAGCCGATCAGCAAAACACGCATGCCCAGATTCCTCGTCATTCCAAGACCAGGACTGCGCTATTGCGCCGCGCGCGACGGGTCAAGACATTTGGCTGCCGAAGCGCCGATTGCGCGTGGCGAGCGTGCGGGGGCTGCTTGACGCTTGACGGCATTCGCCTCTGCTGCCACTCCAGCAAAATGGAAACCGTCCAGTCGAAAGCGGCCCAGGGCCGCGTCGCAGATGCGCCGAGCGGCCACTGGGTCTATCGCGTGCTGCCGCGGCGGTTGTGGCCCTATGCGCAGCTTGCCCGGTGGGACCGGCCGATCGGCTGGCAATTGCTGCTGTGGCCATGCTGGTGGTCGGCTGCGCTTGCCGCGAGCGCCTATCCGCGTCCGACGGACCCGCTTTTCTCTCTGCTGCCGTCGCCGTGGTATCTGCTGCTGTTTTTTCTTGGCGCGTTCGCCATGCGCGGCGCCGGCTGCACCTACAATGATTTGGTCGACGAGGACATCGACAACCAGGTGGAACGCACGCGCTCGCGGCCGCTGCCGGCCGGCAAGGTCACGCGCCGGCAGGCCTGGATGTTTGTTGTCGTGCAGGCACTGGTCGGCCTTGCCGTGCTTTTGCAGTTCAACAGCTTCGCCATCTTGCTCGGCATCGGCTCGCTGGTCATCGTCGCCGTCTACCCGTTCATGAAGCGGTACACCAATTGGCCGCAACTCGTTCTCGGCCTTGCCTTTTCCTGGGGAGCGCTGATGGGATGGGCGGTCGAGTTCGGCGATCTCGATGGGCCGGCAATCATGCTCTATATCGGCTCGATCCTGTGGGTGATCGGCTATGACACGATCTATGCGCATCAGGACAAGGAAGACGACGCCATCGTCGGCGTGCGCTCGACGGCGCGCCTGTTCGGCGACAATACCAAGGCGTGGCTGGCCGGGCTTTATGGCGGAGCGCTGGTCTGCTTCGCCATCGCCTTTGCCTCGGCACAGGCACCGGTGCCTGCACTGGCCGGGCTGATCGCCGCCGGCGCGCATCTGGCGCGGCAGATCGGCGTGCTCGACATCGACGACCCGGACCAGTGCCTGAGGCTGTTCAGATCGAACAACCAGGTCGGCTGGCTGATCTTCCTCGGCCTGATCGGCGGCGCGGCCTGGGTGGCGCTGAAGCCGCTGGTTTAGCTACTCCCGCGAAATGAGCTCCTCGCCGCCGATGACCAGCCTGAGGCCGAGGTCGCCGGCGCGGCGGCGGGCGAGGAAGCGCGGGCGGCGCATGGTCGAGACGCGACCCTTGCGGCGGTCCTGCGCCGGCAGCGCCTTGATGGCGGCGCCGAGCGATTCCTCCAGCGTGCGGGCAATGCCGTCGGCCTCGATCAGCAGCATCGGCAGGCGGTAGGCGTCGGCCCAGGCGCGCCAGTCAGCGGCGACGTCGTCGAGATCGTCGGCGACCAGCAGCGGCACCGACAGCATCGGGTCATTGTGCAGAAGCTCAAGCGTCACTGTGACATTGCCATCCGGATCCTCCATCGCGCGGGCGGCGACGCCGCGAAACGCGTTGGCGGGCAGAGCGATGATCGCCGGCACGCCGCTCATCTCCAGCGTGCGGCGGATAACCGCGCCGCGCTGGTCGATGGTGAAGGTAACGTCGCCATAGTCGTCGCGGGTGGCGTAGCTCACCACTTGCGGCAGGCGGAATGGGTCGAGGCGCATATTGCGCCCGGCCCAGACTGGCTTCAGTCCAGTGTTCATATCGTGCCTTTCCTGTTTCTCCTGAGAGCCGGTGTTTCCGGTTCTCCGGGCCGGTTTTCCCAGCCTCGTTTGTGGAGAAACATTAGCGCGGGCTTCTTATCTTCGCGCTTAAGAAAGTCGGTTAAATTTTGCTGATCCGGGGCGGATGGTTATCGGAATGCGAACCGGCGCGGGCCGGCGAAAGGATCAGATAACCTTACCCGGATTCATGATGCCGGCCGGGTCGAACGCGGCCTTCACCCTGCGCATCAGCTCGATCGCCATCGGCGGCGCCGTCGCGATCAATTCGTCCCGCTTCAACTGGCCGATGCCGTGCTCGGCCGAGATCGAGCCATGAAACGAGCGCACGACCTCGTGCACGGCCTTGTTCATGACGTGGTAAAGGCCGAGAAACGCCTCGTCATCGCCGTCGACCGGCCGGGAAATGTTGTAGTGCAGATTGCCGTCGCCCATGTGGCCGAAGCAGACGACGCGCGCGCCGGGACTGACCAATTGCACGGCGCCGGCGGCCTTTTCGATGAAGGGCGGGATTGACGCCACCGGCACCGAGATGTCGTGCTTGATCGAGGCACCTTCCGGCTTCTGCGCCTCGGGCAGCACCTCGCGAAAATTCCAGAACGCATCGCCCTGGGCCATGCTTGCCGCGATCACCGCATCGCCGACGATGCCTTGCTCGAGGCCTGCCTCCAGCACCTCCTCGATCAGCGCCCCGGCATCGTCGGCCGAACGGCCCGACGAGATCTGCATCAGCACATACCACGGCCAATCGCCGGCAAGCGGCCGCACCACGCCTTGTGCGTGGGCAAGCGTGAAGTCGTAGGGCCTCTGGCCGATCAGCTCGAAGGCGGTGAGCGCTGCCCCTGCACGGTCCATCGCAAGACTGAACAGCGACAGTGCCGCCTCCGGCGATGACAGGCCGGCAAACGCCACCTCGCGCCCCTTGGGCTTGGGGAACAGCTTGAGCACGGCGGCGGTGATGATGCCGAGCGTGCCTTCCGCGCCGACGAACAGGTTCTTCAGATCGTAGCCGGTATTGTCTTTTTTCAGCTTGCGCAGATCGTCGAACACTTCGCCGGTCGGCAGCACCACTTCGACGCCGAGGCAGAGCTCGCGCGCATTGCCGTAGGCAAGCACGCCGGTGCCGCCGGCGTTGGACGAGAGATTGCCGCCGATCTGGCAGGAGCCTTGCGCGGCAAGCGACAGCGGAAACAGCCGGTCGGCGGCATCGGCCGCTTCCTGCAACGTCTGCAGGATGACGCCGGTTTCGACCGTCACCGTGTTGGACAGCGTATCGATCTCGCGGATGCGGTTCAGCCGCGACAGCGACAGCACGATCTCGCGGCCAGATGCGTCCGGCACCTGGGCGCCAACCAGCCCGGTGTTGCCGCTTTGCGGCACGATGGGCGTGCCGGTTTCGGTCGCCAGCCGCATGATGCTGCTGACCTCCTCGACGCTCCCCGGCCTCAGCACCAAAGCCGTCCTGCCGTGCCAAAGTCCGCGCCGCTCGGTGAGGAAAGGCGCGATGTCCCGCTGATCGCGCAGCGCATATTTGTCGCCGACGATTGCCGCAAAGCGGGCGACGACGGCGGGGTCGAGATCGGGGGAAATGTCGTTCATGGGTGGAAACTATGGTGCTCAATCCATCTTGTCACGCGGGGCGGCGGCGCGCGAAAGCCGGTCGTTGATCGCCTCGCCCAGCCCTTCGAACGGGATCGGCTCGACGGCGATGGTTTTGGCGCCACTGTCATCGAGATCCTGCAGATGGGCGAAGAGATTGCTTGCCGCCTCGCGCAGGTCGCCGGTCTCCGACAAGTTGCGCAGGGCGGCTGCATCGCGCCAGCCTTCGGCACGGCGGCGGCCGAAGGCCAGCAAGGCTTCGCCCGGTGCGACCTCCGCAGCATTGAGCCGCACCGCCGCACCTGGCGCATAGTGCGAGGCGAGCATGCCGGGCGCCTCGACGACCGAAGCGCCGCGCAGCAACTTTGACCCGGCCACCGCTTCGATCTCTTCGGCGGCAATGCCGCCCGGCCGCAGCAGCCGCAGCTTTCCAGCTTCAACCTTGACAATGGTCGATTCCAGCCCGACCGGCGTCGCGCCGCCATCGACCACAAGCTTGATCCGGGGACCGAGATCGGCGGCCACGGCATCGGCCGTCGTGGCGCTGATCCTGCCCGAGGAATTGGCGCTGGGCGCCGCCAGCGCGCGGCCGAACCTGGCGATCAGCTCGCCGCCAAAGCCTTTCGGCATGCGCAGCGCGATCGTTTCCAGACCGGCGGTGACCAGCGGATGAATGCCGTTGCCGGGCCGTTGCGGCAGCACCAGCGTCAGCGGCCCCGGCCAGAATGCCTGCGCCAATCTTTCCGACAGCGGATCGAACAGCGCGATGCGCTCGGCCATCGCCGGGTCGGCTATATGGGCGATCAGCGGGTTGAAGCGAGGGCGGCCCTTGGCTTCGAAGATACGAGCCACGGCAACGCCATTGGTCGCGTCGCCGGCCAGCCCATAGACGGTCTCGGTCGGGATGGCGACGACATCGCCGCTCTCGAGCAGCGCCAACGCCCTTTCCATCGCCTCGCCGACGGCACGAATTTCAGCCACTGTCGTCACCTCACGGATGCGGGTGCCTAATACGCTGACGCCGACGGAGCAAGTCCGGGCGTAGGCGAATCGCAAATCGCTAAAATGCTCTGTTTCCCCGCAAGCCGGCATCAACTGCCCTCGGCTACGGTGCCGTCTTGTTGGGCAAGGGGAATTATCATGCTTTCGATGCGTATCGTTGGAGCGCTTGGTCTGGCGTTTATGGCCGGCACGGCACAGGCCTCATCGCTCGTTTTTCTCGGGCAAACGACGGCGACGCCTTCGGTTGTAAGTGCCGGCGCGCTCGAACGGGCGAAAACACCGTCGATCGTCGCGCTCGGCGAGAAGTTGCCTGACGTCAATGAAAACGTCGCCGATGAAAAGGTCGCGGCAATCCCGAGCCAGCCGAGTCATGGCTTCGACGGAAGTCCGATGATCATTCGCGGCGGTATCGTCGGCGATGCCTTTGCAACGCCCGCGCCCAAGGCCGCGCCGGCCACCGCTGCCGCGCCCGCCGCGGACAGCAAGGCCGACCCAAAGGTCGCCAGCAAAACCCCTGAACCAGCTGCGCAGCAGCCTGCGCCGCTAGCAGCTCCCGACCAGCCGAAATAGCGCCACAAGCGATGATTTTTCCCGGACGTCAGCCGGCTATCTTGGAGAAATCCGCGACCCGGTCGGTCGCCGCGCGGATGCGGACGAGCAATGCCAGGCGATTGGCACGCACGGCCTGGTCCTCATCGTTTACCAGGACTTTCTCAAAGAATGAATCAACCGGCTCGCGCAACACGCTAAGCGCCAGCATGGCGGCGGAAAAGTCTTCGTTTTGAATTGCTTCGCGGGCTTGCCTCTCGGCCTGATTGACCGCGGCGTACAAGGCTTTCTCCGCGTCCTCCCGGAACAGCGCCGGCGAAACGCTGCTTGCGATCGCCGTCGCCTTCTTCTCTTCGGCAGCCACGATGTTGGCAGCGCGCTTGGTGCCGGCAAGCAGGTTCCTGCCGTCCTCGCTGTCGAGGAAGGAGCCAAGCGCTTCGACGCGGCGGACGATTTGCAGGAGGTCGTCGTTGGACGATTGGCCGATCTCCCCCCTAGAGGGGGAGATGCCCGGCAGGGCAGAGGGGGGCGCGACAGAATGAGAGGCCGGCGGGACAGCGCCCCCCTCTGTCGGCTTCGCCGACATCTCCCCCTCCAGGGGGGAGATTGGGCGCGAACCCGCCGCCAGAACCGCGTCGATCAGATCATGCCGCGCGCCCTGGTCGCGGAGATAGACCTTGAGGCGATCGTGGAAAAAGGACAGGAGGTCGGCTTCTGCAGCATTAAATCTGTTTGCCCATTCTATCAGGAATGCCTTGTCTTCAGCTAAGATGGCTGCGACCTGATCAAACTTCCAATCTCCTGCGGAGGACATCGGAAGCATGCGACCGAGTTCGATAAATTTCTCAAATATTGGCCGGTACTTCTGATCAACGATCTGCCAGAAAACTCGAAGCCATGCTTTGTGCCAATCCTGCTCAAGGCGCAATCGAACCCCGTTCTCGACCAACATCCTGATCACCCCCAGCGCCGCCCGTCTCAGCGCATAGGGGTCCTTCGATCCGGTCGGCTTTTCATCAATCGCCCAGAAGCCGACCAGCGTATCGAGCTTGTCGGCAAGCGCCACGGCCACCGACACCGGATCGGTCGGCACGCGGTCGGACGGGCCCTGCGGCTTGTAGTGTTCCTCGATCGCCGCGGCGACGGAAGGATGCTCGCCCTGCAGCAGCGCGTATTTGCGGCCCATGGCGCCTTGCAGTTCCGGGAACTCGCCAACCACTTCGGTGGTGAGGTCGGCCTTGGCGAGGACGGCAGCGCGGCGCGCCAGCGCGGTAATCTCCCCCCTCGAGGGGGAGATGTCACCGAAGGCGACAGAGGGGGTCGGCACGTCCTGACGCGACGCCCTATCGCGAACAGAGGATGCCGGCGCTTCACGCGAGGCGACCCCCTCTGGCCTGCCGGCCATCTCCCCCTCAAGGGGGGAGATCGACTGCGCCACGAGCGGCGCCAATTCCTCAGCCAATCGCTTGATCCGCTCCACCCGCTCGCCTTGCGTGCCGAGCTTGGCATGAAACGTTACATTGAGGTGGTCGAGGCGGGCCATGCGCTGGTCGAGCGGTTTTTCTAGATCAAGCCCGAACTTTTCCGCCGATGCCTGCAGCTGGTCGAGATCCGGCAGGTCGCCCTGGTCGGTCTTCCAGAAATAGAGCGCGTCGGACAGGCGCGCGCGCACCACCTTGCCATTGCCATGGGCGATCTCCTTGCCGCCATCCTTGGCCTCGATATTGGCGGTCAGGATGAAGCGGTTGGAGAGCGGCGATTGGCTGATCTCCCCCCTTGAGGGGGAGATGGCCGGCAGGCCAGAGGGGGTCGGCACGACCTGACGCGACTCCCTATCGCGGACAGGGGATGCCGCCGATCCACGCGAGGCGACCCCCTCTGTCGCCTTCGGCGACATCTCCCCCTCGAGGGGGGAGATTTGGCGCGTCGTCACAAAACACTTCTGGTTGGCGCGGATGGTGAGCCTGATTACCTCGGCCGGAATGGCGAGAAAATCCTGCTCGAATTCGCCCATCAGCACGACAGGCCATTCGACCAGGCCCGACACTTCCTCCAGCAGCCCCTCGTCCTCGACGAGGTCGAGCCCGCTGGCGAAGGCGAGGTTCCTGGCATCGGCAAGGATGATCTCCTTGCGCCTGTCGGCATCGAGCACGACCTTGGCCGCCTCAAGCCTGGCGACATAATCGTCGAAGCGGCGCACCGTGATGGCGCCAGGCGCATGGAAACGGTGGCCGTAGGTGATATTGCCTGAGCGGATGCCGTCGATCTCGAAATCGACGACCACCGGCTCCTCGGTTTCGGGGCCGAAGGTGCACAGGATCGATTGCAGCGGCCGCACCCAGCGCAGCGAGCCGGGCTTGGCCGAAGCCGGGCCCCAGCGCATCGATTTCGGCCAGGGGAAGTTGCGGATGATGCCCGGCACCAGCTCGGCGATGATCTGCTCCGCCGGCCTGCCCGGCCTGGAAATATGGGCGACGTAGAAGTCGCCCTTCTTCGGATCGGAATGAACATGCGCCTCGGCAATCGAGGCGAGGCCGGCCTTGCGCAGAAAACCCTGCACCGCCGGCTCGGGCGCCTTGGTCGAGGGCCCCTTGATCTCCTCGCTGATGTCCTTCGAGCGGGCGGTCAGGCCGCGAATGTCGAGCGTCAACCGGCGCGGCGTCCAATATTCGCGCGCCGCCTCGTAGGTCAGCCCGGCGTCGACCAGCCCGTCGGTCAAAAGCTTCCTGAGATCGCCGGCAGCCTTGCGCTGCATGCGGGCGGGAATCTCTTCCGAACGGAGTTCTAAAAGCAGGTCGGGCATCGAAGGAACTCATGGACAAAAATAGCCGCCGCTTCGCGGCGACCTCCCCCATCGAGGGGGAGGTAAGCGGGGGCATAGCAACTCGGCTGGCCGCTGTCACCCTTCCCCGCTCGATCGGGACATCTAACGGCGATTTCCGAAAAATTCAGCCGCCTGTCGGACACGCGCCGGTCCGCCCGTCCTTGGATCAAAGATTTCCCTGAACCGAACGCAGCGCTGAAGCGACCAACGCTCAGGCAGAGAGCTATTGGCTGACCGACCATGAGAACGGCATCGACATTCCTGCAGATCCTCGCGCTCAGCGCCTGTTTTACAGCGCAGGTGCACGGCACGTTCTCGATGCCCGGCGTCAGGCAAGCGCTGCGGACAATAGCCGGTGCAAGCGGCCAAGGCACGTTGCCAATCAGCACTCCTGCCGAATTCGCCTTGAGCTAGGCCGCCAGCCCGCCCGCCTGCGTCAGCAGAAACGCCTCGCCGCAGGCTTTGGCCAGATTGCGCACCCGCAAAATATAACTCTGGCGCTCGGTGACCGAAATCACGCCGCGTGCGTCGAGCAGATTGAAGACGTGGCTGGCCTTGATGCACTGGTCGTAGGCTGGGAAGACCATGCGGTGGTATCCCTCCGCCTTGAGGGGACCAGACAAAGTCTGGCCGGGAGGGGTCGCCCGCGCAGTGCTCGACGCCTGACCTGCAGTGCCTTCCGAGGCGACCCTCTCTGCCCGCTTCGCGGGCATCTCCCCCTCAAGGGGGGAGACAGGCGCGCCGGCTTGTAGCAGCGCCTTGCACTCGGCTTCGGCGTCCTCGAAATGCCTGAGCAGCATTGCGGTGTTGGCAAATTCGAAATTATGGCGCGAATATTCCTGCTCGGCCTGCAGGAAGACGTCGCCATAGGTCACCTTGTCGGCGCCTTCGCGGCCGTTGAAGTTGAGGTCGTAGACATTGTCGACGCCCTGCACATACATGGCCAGCCGTTCCAGCCCGTAAGTGAGCTCGCCCGCCACCGGGGCGCATTCGATGCCGCAGACCTGCTGGAAATAGGTGAACTGCGAGACCTCCATGCCGTCGCACCAGCACTCCCAGCCCAGCCCCCAGGCGCCCAGCGTCGGGCTTTCCCAGTCGTCCTCGACGAAGCGGATGTCATGCAGCAGCGGATCGATGCCGATCGCGGCCAGCGAGCCGAGGTAAAGCTCCTGCAGATTGGGCGGATTGGGCTTCAGGATCACCTGGTATTGGTAATAGTGCTGCAGCCGGTTCGGGTTCTCGCCATAGCGGCCGTCCTTGGGGCGGCGCGAGGGCTGGACATAGGCCGCGTTCCAGCGTTTTGGGCCGAGCGCGCGCAATGTCGTTGCCGGATGGAATGTGCCGGCGCCGACTTCCATGTCGTAAGGCTGGAGGACGACGCAGCCATAGTCCGCCCAATAATTATGCAACGTCAGGATCAGCCCCTGGAACGAGCGGCTGGGGTGCATGTGGGCAGGAATGGTCACGGCGGCCTCGGCGGGAAAGGCGGGATGCCGGCACGTCCTAGATGCCTGGCCAGCAAGCGTCAAGGCAGAGGGGGTCAGGCCTTTGAAGGTGTTCCCTTCTCCCCTTGTGGGAGAAGGTGGCCGAGCGAAGCTCGGTCGGATGAGGGGTGTTCCAGCTTGGCACCGACGGCAATCCGTCCGACACCCCTCAACCGTCTCGGCGCTGCGCGCCGATCCACCTTCTCCCACAAGGGGAGAAGGAAAGAAGGGTCACCCCTTAGGGGCGGGCGCCGGCAAGGGCTTTACGTTCGGGGTTTCCTGCGCCGTGTTGGATTCGATCGGCGGCAGGCCTTTCATCAGCTTTTGCTGCAAGGCGGCAAGCACATCCGGGTCCGGCTTCAGGTCGCGCGCCTGGTTCCACTGGAAGGTGGCTTCCAGCTTGCGGCCGACGCGCCAGTAAGCGTCGCCGAGGTGATCGTTGAGCACCGGATCCTCCGGCTTCAACGAAACGGCGCGTTCCATTTCGCGCACTGCATCGTCGAACTGGCCAAGGCGGTAATAGGCCCAGCCCAGCGAATCGACGATGTAGCCGTCGCTCGGCCTCAGGTCGACGGCCTTCTGGATCATCGCGAGGCCTTCCTTGAGGTTCATGTTCTTGTCGACCCAGGAATAGCCGAGATAGTTCAGAACCTGCGGCTGGTCGGGGTAGAGCTCCAGCGCCTTGCGGAAATTCGGCTCGGCCTTCGGCCATTCCTTCAGCCGCTCATAGGCGATGCCGCGCTGGTAGAAAATGTTCCAGTTGGCGGCGGTCGGCGTCTTCAGCACCTCGACCGCCTTGTCGTAAAGATTGGCGGCGGAGCGGAAATCGTCCTTCGAGGAATAGACGCCGCCGAGCGCCAGGTAGGCGCGCATGTCGTCTGGATGCGCATCGACGATGGCCTTGAGGTGAGCGATCGCCTCGTCGTTGCGGTCGAGATCGGCAAGGTTGAGGCCAAGCTGCAGGTCCGAAAGCTGCTTCAGCGGCGAGCCGGCGGGAATGCGGCGATAGAGCGCGATGGCGCCCTCGCCGTCTTTCAACTGCTCGGCAACGGCGGCAAGCTGAACGAGCGCCGCGTCGTTGTCGGGCCGCAGCGCCAGGGCATATTGCAGATAAAGCCGCACGAACGGCTCGCCGCCGCCGCGGTTGAGCGCGGTGGCGAGATCGAGCAGGATTTCCGAGGCGCCGTCCGACGGACCGGCAACGAAGGGCTCGATCTTTTCGCCCTTGTTGATCTTGTCGCGAAGGGCCGCAATCTCGACCTTGCCGGGCGCAAACGCCTCGGCCTTGTCGAGCACCGACAGCGCCTTGGCCTTGTCGCCTTTGCGGGCGAGGAAAGAGGCGTAGGCCTGCGCGTTGCGCATCCATGTTTCGGGGGCCGCACCGCCGGCGGCCGTGTCCTGCACGGTGGCGGTGTAGAGCGCATCCGCCCTGTCGGGCAGGCCGGAGGCGTCGGCAATCAAGGCGCGGTGGAAGGACTTGAACAGGCTGAACCAGTCGGGGCCTTGCAGCTTGTCGATGGAAGCCATGGCCTCGCCGGCGTCACCCGCACCCTGCTTGGCCCAGCCGGTCATGACGCCGGAGATCAGCCGGTCGAGATCGGACTCGAGCGACAGCTTGAGCCAGTATTCGGCCTTGGAGAAATCCTTCTTGTGGAAGGAATCGATGGCCAGCGCCAGGCGCGAGAAGCGCTCGACATCGGGAACCGCCTTGAGCTTGTCGGCATAGACCAGGGATTCGTCGAAGCGCCCCTGCGCGATCAGCGACAGCATCAGGCTCTGCTGCAGTCCCTTATCGTTCGGATCGAACGCAAGCGCCTGCTTGTAATAGGAAATGGCGCTGTCGAGGTCGTTGTCGCCGTCGGCAATCCTGGCGGCGAGATAGGCCCCCGAGAAGGATGTGATCCTGACCGGCTCGGCGGTCTGTTTGGCATGCGCCGGCAAAGCCGAGATCGCCATGCCCGTCGCGATTGCCAGCCCCGTCAGCCAGCGCGCATATCCTTGCCGCATCATATCCCTTTCAGCCAAACGCCATCTCCGCGTCAGCGGGATCGCCGTAGACTCGATTTTTACAGGTAAAGCATGGCCTTTTTGGGGTCGTGCTTCAACCCGGCCCGAATTCACAATCGGGTCAAGCAATTAATAAACCATGCCGAAAGGGCCTGAACTGCGACTCTTGACCGCGTGGCGTCCGCTTTGGCGGTGCCTGCGCGGTGCTATTTCCCGACGCCGTAAGCGATCCCTAAGCGCCAGCGGTTGAAAGCTTCCGCCATGCAACTTTGCGTGGCAGGATGAGATTTCAATTCTTGCTTCGCCAGCCATGGGGGCGCCGATGCTGGAAGTGCCGCGCGACGAAGAAGCCTTCGCCATCGTCGATCGTATCTACGAAGCAGCGTTCGCCGCCGAGCAGTGGCCGGGAGCGTTAGAAGCGACCAGTGCGATCACGCGCTCGGCAAGCGGCTCGATTTTCATGATCAGCGATCATTCCCCGCTTCGCGCCATCGGCGAGGCGCAGGCCGAGCCCTTGATCGACGCTTTCATGGCAGATTGGAAATTTTCCGAGAGCGTGCAGCGCATGTGCAGCACCCAGCCGGCAAGCTTTGTGCGGGTCGACGACTTCATGACCGGCGATGAGATCGAGCGGGACCCGATCTACGCATGGGCAAGAAATTTCGGCGTCGGATCGCCCGTCTGCACGTCGATTCCCATGCCGAGCGGAGAGCTGGTGCTGTTCGTCTTCCAGCGCTGGCTGAAGGACGGCAAGTACGATCAAGCGGCGATCGACCTGCTGAACGGACTGCGTCCGCATCTGGCGCGGGCCGGCCTTGTTGCCGCGCGTCTTGGCATGGAACGCGCCAGGACCGCCGCATCGGCGCTGGGCGAAATCGGACTGCCGGCCGCTGTCATGAGCGGATCAGGCCGTGTGCTGACGGTCAACCGCCTGCTGGAAGATATGAAGGACGTGTTCATCCCCCAGGCCGGCGGCGGCATGGTGCTTGCGGACCTATCTGCAAACGCGCTTTTCCGGCAAGCCATCATGCACAACGACGACCATCGCGTTGTGCGGTCCATCCCTGTCCCAGCCGTTGAGGGGCGGCCTGCGCTGATCGTTCACCTTTTGCCGTTGCGCCGTGCCGCACATGACATCTTTTCGGGCGCGGATATCCTTGTCGCGGCAACTGCCGTCAGCATCAGCGCGACGGTGCCGTCGCCCGATATCCTTTCGGGCCTGTTCGACTTGACGCCGGCGGAAGCCCGGCTCGCCGTCGTGCTTGCCTCAGGCCGTTCCGTACAGGAAGCCGCCCTCGAAATCGGTATCGCCGTCAAATCGGCCCGTACTTATCTCGAGCGAATTTTTCGGAAAACCGGAACCAGTCGCCAAAGCCAGTTCGTGGCGCTGCTGACGAGCGCGCGGCCGTTTTCGTGATTTCGGTCAGTCAACCGGCCCGACGTTGCAAGATTGCAACAGCCAGGACTGAAAACGCTGCAAGAACAGGGGGAATGCCGCGAAGTGTAGGCATTTGCCGACTGTCCGGCCGTTGCCGGCTTCATGCATGGTCCATCTCATCGGGGGCTTTGCGATCGGCCGGCGCCGTTCTGGAAAGAAGGGGATAATTCGATGAAGAGCCGTGTTGTAGAAGGCTTTGAGTGGTCGGCTGCATTGGGGGCTGCCGGCATCCTGATGTCGTCCCGCGTGCCGGTTCGCGGGGCCGGAGCTTTGGTGATAGCCGCGGCAGCCGGCCTGGTGGCCCTCGCGCCGACTCCGGCGGCTGCGTTTGTGTGTGAAGATATAAATTATGGCGCAGATGGCGCCGGGGCTTCGCCCACCGGTATGGCATGCGGAACTATCGCCCAAGCTGCGGGCGGATCCTCGACGGCGGTCGGCGGTAGAGCCGTTTCTGATGGAGACCTCAGTACCGCTCTTGGCGATGATGCGTGGGCCGGGGGAATCTCGGGTCCCATCAACCATAACAATGCAAGCACGACGGCTATCGGCGCCCGTGCTCAGGCTGGTGCGGGAGGCCCTAACCAGGCCAACGCTACCGCTCTTGGCGCCTCGGCCAAGGCGAATGCGGTGAATGCCACCGCCCTCGGCACCGGTGCGACGGCCAATTTTGCCGATTCAGTCGCCGTAGGCCAAGGTGTGACCACGACACGCGCCAATCAGGTGGCTATCGGCAACAGCAGCGCCACCTACACTCTGTCGGGCATCAACAGCGCAGCCAGCAGGGAGGCCCAGAGCGGACCGAAATACCTGGTGACGTCCGACGCCGCGGGCAATCTGGCGACCGCTTCCGTGAACATCGACGAACTCGAAGGACTGGCCGACGACGTTGCAGCCCATACCACCCAGATCGCCTCGCTCAACACCACGGTAAGCAGCCACACGATGCAGCTTGCCGATCACGAGACGCGCATTGTCAACAACACCAACCAGATCAACGCGCTCAACACGACGGTCGGCAATCATACGATCCAGCTTGCCGATCACGAGGCGCGTATCACCAACAATACCAACACGCTCAACCTGCACACCGCGCAGATTTTCAGCCTCGACAGTCGCACCACGATCAACGAGGCTAACATCGCCCTGCTCGACGGCCGCGTCAGCGCGCTGGAGGGCGGGTTGCAGAACCTTGGCGAGCAGGTCAGCGAAAACCGCTCGGAAGCCCGCGCCGGAACGGCGCTTGCGCTGGCGACGGCGGGATTGCGTTACGACGACAGGCCCGGCAAATTGTCGCTGGCCGGCGGCTTTGGCCATTTCAAGGGCCAGTCGGGCCTGGCGCTCGGCCTTGGCTATAGCACGAGCCTGGATTTCCGCCTCAACGCCGCCGTGTCGGCCTCCACCAACCGTGGCGATGTCGGCGTCAGCGTCGGCGCATCGTGGACACTCAACTGATGCAGCGGGCATGACCTCAATCTTGCCGGGATCGGTGCGGCCGACGGGCAGAATGTTGCTGGCCGCCTTGGTGCTGACGGCAGCCGTTCCGCAGCTTGTCCAGCCTGCCCTGGCGCAAACGTCGAAAATCCAGAAATCGGCCAAGCCCCAGGCGCCGAAGCCGGCCAATATCGACCGCAACGGCGTGCTGATCCTGGTGCGCGGCTCGCTGCTGGCGCTCGACCATGCCAACAAGACGGGGAATTACACGGTGCTGCGCGATCTCGGCGCGCCGGGCTTCCAGACCAACAATGCGGCCAAGCTTGCCGAGATCTTCGCCAGCCACCGCAATGACGGCTTCGACCTCGGCGGCGTCGCGGTGCTGGAGCCGCAATTGACGCTGCTGCCGCAGATCGAGTCCAACGGCATGTTGCATATGGCCGGTTTCTTTCCCTCGGTGCCGATGCAGGTCAATTTCGAGCTGTTGTTTGCGCCGGTCGAACGGCAATGGAAGGTGTTCGGCATCTCGGTCGCGCTCAGCAAGGCCGGCCCCGAAGCGCCGGCGACGGAGCCGCAACCGCCAAAGCCTGTCGCCACCGAAATACCCGACCCGCCGACGCCGGCGGTCAATCCCAGAAGGGCCGCCGAACAAGCCGGCAAGTGAGCATCACGGCCCTGAAACTCAGGACGTTTGCGAAAGGCTTGCGTCAAGCGCCTGCATGGCGACGGTGACAAGATCGTGCAGCCGCTTTTTCGGCACGCCGTCGCGTGCCTGCACCGAAAGGCCGTGCAGCAGCGTGGCGTAATAATCCCCCAACGTCTCGGCGTCGGTGTCCGGCTTCAATTCGCCATCGCGCACCGCCTGCTTCAACCGCTCGATGATCGATGCGGTACGCGCCAGCCGATGCTCCACCAGCCATTGCAGCACGGCGTCATTTTCGACGGCGCAATTGGTCGCGGCCGTCACCACCATGCAGCCCTGCGGCCGCCCGGGCCGCGTATAGATTTCGACGGCGTCGCGAAGCATGCGCTCGATGACGCGCCGGACATTTGGTTCTTCCTGCAGTGCGCGTGTGGCGAAGCCGCCCTCATTGGCCTCGTAAAGTGCCACCGCTTCGCGAAACAGATCCTCCTTCGAGCCGAAGGCGGCATAGATGCGCGCCGATGCGAGACCAAGCGCCGATACGAGATCGGCCATCGAGGTGCCCTCGTAGCCGCGTCTCCAGAAAGCGTCGCGGGCTTTCTCCAGCGCCTGGTCGCGGTCGAACTCCCTTGGCCTTCCCGCCATGGCGGTCTCCAATTTTTGTCGATCAACAAATAATCCGCTTGACTTCGGATTGCAAATCTCAATTCTTTGTCGATCATTAAATAATTGTCGACAAGGAGACCGGCATGAGTTCACTGGATCAAGGCGCGCCGCTCGGGGCGATAACGCAGGGAGCAAGCAGGGCGAAACATGGCGCAACGCTGGCGCTGCTCGCCTTCGCGCAGCTCATCATCTCGCTCGACCTCAACATAGTCTTCGTGGCGTTGCCGAAGATCGGCACCGGCCTCGGATTTTCAGGCCAGACCCTGCAGTGGGTGGTCAGCGCCTACACCGTCTTCACCGGCGGCTTCCTGCTGTTCGGCGGCCGGGCCGCCGACCTGATCGGCCAGCGCCGCGTCTTCATCTTCGCGCTCTGGCTCTACGCGCTCTCATCTCTGGTCGGCGGCCTCGCCTGGTCGCCGGAAATCATCATCGCGGCCCGCGCCGTACAAGGCATCGGCGCCGCGTTCCTGTTTCCTGCGACGTTGTCGCTGATCAACCGCCTGTTCGCCGAGGGACCGGAACGCAACCGGGCGCTCGCCGTCTGGGGCGGCGCGGGCGCCAGCGGCCTGACGCTCGGTTCGCTTGCCGGCGGGTTTCTGACCAGCGCCTTCGGCTGGCCGTCGGTCTTCTACGTCAACGTGCTGTTGGCCGGGATCGCCATCATCGCGGCTTTCGCCATCATCCCGCGCGATCGCAAGCGGCACGAGCAGCGCAGCTTCGATCTGCCGGGCGCGCTGACCGTCACCGCCGGCGCGACGCTGCTTGTCTTCACCCTGGTTCAGGGGCCCGAATATGGCTGGGGCTCTGGCGCAATCATCGCCAGCGCAGCACTGGCGGCATTCTTCCTGATCGCCTTCACCGTGATCGAGGCCAACAGCGCCGACCCGCTGATGCCGCCGCGCCTGTTCCACAACCGCAGCCTCGTCGCCGGCATGACGATAACCTTCCTCTACATGGGCACTTTCGGCGCGCTGCCCTACTTCCTCACCGTGCTGCTGCAGAACGTGCACGGCTTCACTGCCTTGCAGACGGGCCTCGCCTTTCTCGTGCCGTCGGTCGCCATCGCCACCGGCACGCAACTCGGCGAGCGTCTGGCAACGCACTTTTCGACGCGCCGAACCCTGGTCGGCGGCATGATCGTCGGCGCGGTCGGCACAGCATTGATGGTATCAGGCGCGACTGCCGACAGCAGCTATCTGCCCCTCGTACCCGGCCTGATCGTCTCCGGCGTCGGACAAGGCATCGTCTGGACCGCAATGTGGATTGCCGCCGGTTCCGGCGTTGCCCATGACCAGCAAGGCGTCGCCTCGGGGATGGCTTCGACGACGCTCAATGTCGGCAACGCCATCGGCATGGCCGTGCTGATTGCGATTGCGAACAGCCAAATCGGCGAATTGTCCGGCGATGCGTTGAAAATTGCCGTCGCCGACGGCATCCAGGTTGCCTTCCGGCTCGCGGCGGCGGGCATCGTCGTCAGTTTGCTGGCAGCAATAGTGCTTCCGGCAAAGGCTCGATGAGAGCAGGCGGCGTCCCGGCCTCGCGCCGCGACGCCTGTCAATTCACCCGGCTGATGCAGAAATCGATGACGTCGATCAGTGCAGACTTCTGCGGCGTCGCCTCGAGCGGCGCCAGCGCGTCGCGGGCTATCTCGCCGAAATGGCGGGCGCGCCCGATGGTGTCGGCAATCGCCCCGTGGCGGAGCATCAGGCCGATGGCCTTTTCCAGCCCGGCATCGTCGGCGGCATTGTCCTCGATGGCGCGTTTCCAGAAGCTGCGCTCGGCCTTGGTGCCGCGCCGATAGGCGAGGATCACCGGCAGCGTCACCTTGCCCTCGCGGAAATCGTCGCCGACATTCTTGCCGAGATCCTTGCTGGTGCCGCCGTAATCCAGCGCGTCATCGATCAGCTGGAAGGCAAGGCCGAGATTCATGCCGTAGGAGCGAAGTGCCGCGCGATCATTGCGCGTCGCCTGGGCGATGACCGGGCCGACCTCGGCGGCAGCCGAGAACAGCGCCGCGGTCTTGGCCTTGATCACCGCGAAATGTTCGTCCTCGGTGGTCTCGAGGTTTTTGGCGGCGGCAAGCTGCATCACCTCGCCTTCGGCGATGATCGAAGCAGCGCTCGACAGGATATCGAGCGCTTCCAGCGAGCCGACATCGACCATCATCCGGAACGCCTGGCCGAGCAGGAAATCGCCGACCAGAACACTGGCCTGGTTGCCCCAGATCATACGCGCCGTCTTCTTGCCGCGCCGCATGCCGCTTTCGTCGACGACGTCGTCGTGGAGAAGTGTCGCGGTATGCATGAATTCGACCGATGTGGCGAGCTTGACATGGCCGTCGCCGGAATAGCCGAACATCTGGGCGGCGGCGAGCGTCAGCATCGGCCGCAGCCGTTTGCCGCCGGACGAGATCAGATGGTTGGCAATCTCCGGGATCATCTCGACATCGGAGCCGGCCTTCGACAGGATCAATTTGTTGACGCGCCCCATGTCGGCCGCGGTCAGGTCGATGAGGTCCTTTATCGAGGCGGCTTCGCGCTTCCCGTTTTCAATGTTGAGAACGACACCCACGGCAAAACTCCCAACCTCGATATGCACGACGGCAACATGGTCCCTGGACAGACTCTAGGGTGTCACCCACTGCTGCGGCAAGAGGCGAATTGGCGCGCCGGCTCTGGTACATGATCACGCCTACGTTTACATCAACGCCGCAAACTGCGAGTTTAGGGCCATGATCTATCGATATGATCGAAATGGTGTGAGGCCATCTGTCCGGATACGCGGAGCGAAGGCGCAGGAAGCCATTCGGCTTTCAAGTCCTTCGCGACAAAGTAGCCGGGCAGATGGACCACATCCTCCGGACGCCGAAACGGCTGCAAGCTGCGTCGTCGAACCGCTCGGCCGGGGGAAAGACCCCGACCTTCACGCTTCTCCTCGCATCTTCTTGCCGTTTCAGGCGCCATTTCGACCATATCGATAGATCATGGCCCTAATCCGATGATAGAGCTCATCCGCACCAACGACGCCGTCATCATTTCGTTTGTCGAATCGCTCATGCGCGATGCCGGCATCGGCTGTTTCGTCGCCGACCAGAACATGAGCGTCCTCGACGGCTCGATCGGCATCCTGCCCCGCCGTGTCATGGTGGACGCCGACAAGGCCGATGCGGCGCGGCGCATCCTGACGGATGCCGGCATCGCTAACGAGATCCGCCAAAAATAATGTCCGCGTCGCCCGCTGCCCTTGTCCCGGACATGCCGGCTCATACGGTCGATGCCTTTCATCGCGGTCGCTTCTGGCTGGTGCAGCCGAGAAAGGCGGGCCACCGCGCCGGCATGGATGCGATGATGCTGGCGGCTGCCGTGCCGTCCTCCTTCGCCGGGCGGCTTGCCGATTTTGGCGCGGGCGCTGGTGCGGCCGGCCTGGCGGTCCTGTCGCGCTGCCCCGGGGCCGCGGCCGTGCTCGTCGAGCGTTCCCCGGAAATGGCGGCCTTCGCCACCACCACGCTTGCCCACCCCGGCAATGCGCATCTCAGCGACCGCGCCTCGGTGCTCGTCGCCGATGTCGCGCTGTCGGGCCGGGCGCGAACGGCCGCCGGACTTGAGGACAACAGCTTCGATTTCGTCATCATGAACCCGCCGTTCAATGCCGCCGAGGATCGCGCGACGCCCGATCCGCTGAGAAAGGCCGCGCATGTCTCGGAGGACGGGCTGTTCGACAGCTGGATCCGCAGCGCGGCCGCGGTGGTCAGGCCGGGCGGCGGGCTGGCCGTCATCGCCCGGCCGGAACAGCTCGGCGCCATCCTCGATGCCATCGCCGGCCGCTTCGGCGATGCCGAGATGCTGGCCGTCCATCCTCGCCCCGAAGCGGCGGCGATCCGCATCGTCGTCCGGGCAGCACTCGGCGCACGCGGCAAACTGTCGATCCAACCACCGCTGATGCTGCATGCCTATTCAGGCAATGGCCCTTCGGAGCGGGCAGAGCTGATCAATAACGGGCTGGCGTCGCTTTTCGGAGACTGATCCATTCTGATTGCCGGGGTGACGGCATTGCCGTTGGCCGGCGAATTCCTACATGCGTCAAGCAAATCGACCGGAGACCGCCCCCTCGTGAAACGCCTTTTCAACCGCCTGCTGCCGAAATCCTGGCGCTCCGCCGTCGTCACCATTCCGGTCATCCGGCTGCACGGCACGATCATGCCCGGCGGCGGCCAGTTCCGGCCGAGCCTGTCGCTCGCTTCCACCGCCGGCCTTCTCGAAAAGCTGTTTTCCTTCGACGCGCCGGCGGTCGCCATCTCGATCAATTCGCCAGGCGGCTCGCCGGTGCAGTCGCGGCTGATCTTCAGGCGCATCCGCGACCTGGCGAGCGAGAAGAACAAGAAGGTCCTGGTTTTCGTCGAGGACGTGGCGGCATCGGGCGGCTACATGATCGCGGTCGCCGGCGACGAGATCTTTGCCGACCCGTCCTCCATCGTCGGCTCGATCGGCGTGGTGTCTGCCTCGTTCGGCTTTCCGGAGCTGTTGAAGAAGATCGGCATCGAGCGCCGCGTCCACACCGCCGGCCAGAACAAGGCGGTGCTCGACCCGTTCAAACCGGAAAAGAAGGAGGACGTCGAGCGCCTGAAGGCGCTGCAGCTGGAGGTCCACGAGACCTTCATCGACCTCGTCAAGGACAGGCGCGGCAGCAAGCTCAAGGACGATCCCGACCTGTTCACCGGCCTGTTCTGGACGGCCAAGAAGGGGCTTGAACTCGGGCTGGTCGATGCGCTCGGCGACATGCGCAGCGTGCTGAAGAGCCGTTTCGGGCCAAAAACCCAGCTCAAGCTGATCACCGCGCCGCGCGGCCTGTTCGGCCGCTTCGGCCTGTTCGGCTCGAGCTTTTCGGCGCCCGATATCGCCGCCGCCGCGGCAAGCGGCGTCATCGATGCGGCGGAAGAGCGCGCGCTGTGGGCGCGCTTCGGGCTTTGAAAAGCCGGTGAAAGCGTCTAGCATAAATCATCAACCGACCCGACCGGCGGCCTTGCCGGCCTTGCGAGGGAGGAGTTTGACATGCCGCAGATCATTTTCTTCGCCGTCGTCGGCATTGCCGCCTATTTCGGCTACCGCTCCTTCGTCAGGGAAGCCGAGCGTGTGACCGCCAAGGTGCGGCGTACCGAAAAGCAGGCCGCCAACGGTACAATGGGAACATTGGTCAAGGACCCGAAGACCGGCGAATACCGTCTGGCCAAGGATTGACCGTCGTCCCCCTCGCGGCCGAGCCAGTGAACGCCGAGGCCAGCATCCGCGCGTCGCATGCGCACGCCAAGATAAATCTCGCGCTGCACGTCACCGGCCAGCGCGCCGACGGCTATCACACGATCGAAAGCCTGGCTGTGTTCACGCGCTTCGGCGACCGCATCGAAACGGAGCTTGCCGACAGCGATGGGTTTTCCGTGTCCGGCAAATACGCCTCCGCGGTGCCGGTCGACGACAATAATCTGGTGGTGAGAGCGCGCGACGCACTGCGGCGCGAGGCCGGTCCCCAGCACGCACCGGCTGTCGCCATCAGGCTCGAAAAGAACCTGCCGGTCGCGTCCGGTGTCGGCGGCGGGTCGAGCGATGCGGCGGCTGTGCTGCGCGCCTTGGTCCAGACCTGGAGCCTCGACATCGGCGATGCCGAACTGGCGCGGATCGGCCTGTCGCTCGGCGCCGACGTGCCGATGTGCCTCGCAGCCAGACCGCTGATAGCCCGCGGCATCGGCGACGAGCTGACGCTCGTGCCGGGTTTCCCGGCGCTGGGTCTGGTGCTCGTCAATCCCGGCACTGCCGTCTCGACGGCCGACGTGTTCGAGGCGCTTGGCCGCCGCGACAATGCGGGGCTGCCGCCGCTGCCGCGCAGCCTCGACTTCCACAGCATCCGCAACTGGCTGGAGATCACCCGCAACGACCTCGAGCCTGCGGCGCGCGCAATCCAGCCCGCCATCGGCAAGGCGCTTTCCGTGCTCAACAAGGCCGGAGCCGGTTTTGCCAGGATGTCCGGTTCAGGCGCCACCTGCTTCGGGCTGTTCGAGACCGGCAATGTGGCCAAGCGCGCGGCCATCGATATCCGCGGCCGCCATCCCGACTGGTTTGTCGCGGCGACGCGAAGCGTGACATCGGAGGCTGACGCCCATGGCCAGGATTGACGAGAGCCGCCCCTTCGTTCCCGTGCGCATCGCGGTACTGACCGTTTCCGATACGCGCAGCCTCGCCGACGACAAATCCGGGCAGACGCTGGCCGACCGCATTGCCGAGGCCGGCCATGTCCTGGCCGCCCGCGACATCGTTACCGACGACCGCGACAAGATCCGCGACAGGGTCCTGGGCTGGTCGAAGGACGATGCGATCGATGTCGTCATCACCACCGGCGGCACCGGCTTCACCGGCCGCGACGTGACGCCGGAAGCGCTGGAGCCGATCTTCGAAAAGCGCATGGACGGCTTTTCCGAAGTGTTCCACCGCATCTCCTACGACAAGATCGGCACTTCGACGATCCAGAGCCGGGCAACCGGCGGCGTCGTCAATGCCACCTTCGTCTTCGTGCTGCCGGGCTCGCCCGGCGCCTGCAAGGACGCCTGGGACGGCATCTTGAAGCCGCAGCTCGACTATCGGCACATGCCCTGCAACTTCGTCGAGATCATGCCGCGGCTGGACGAGCATTTGCGGCGCGGCTGAGAACCGAGGTATCAGCCAAGCGACGTCGGTTTAGCGAATGACCGGCTCGCCGTGAAAACGCCGGCGCGACGGCGGCGAGACGCCAAAGCCGACTTCCATCATCAGTCGTGGCGTGCGCGTCGGCACGGTGCCCATATGGAAGCCGAACGGATCCTCGACAAAGCCGAGGCCGGCCGGCCCAGTCAGCGTGACCGGGCTCTGCTCGCCGTAGACGCCCAGCACCTCTTCCGCCGAATGGCCGACCAGCAGCGTCAGCTGATGCTTCAGGATGCGGCGGTTGTGGGAGCCGCGGACATAGACATGCGGCCCAGTGTCGGCGTCGACCGGCACCAGGTAGAAAAAGAACTTCAGCATGCGCCAGTCGTCGAGGTCGAAATGGTATTTGCCGAGCGAGGCCATGTTCTTGTCGGCGTCCGAGACGCCACCGGTCGGAAAGCTCCACCAGACGCGGGTCGTGATCAGCTTGGCCTGGCTGCCGAGATAGTGCGCTGCGATATCGAGAAGCAGCGGATCGCGCTGCACGGCGACCGCAGCGTTGCAGTCGAGGACCCGTTCGAAATAGTGACCGCTGAGCAGCGGGCGGCCGAAATGCTTTTCGGCATCGGCGTGTTTTTCGGGCAGGAATTCCAGCCGGCGGTCGAAATTGCCGAAGCATGGCGTGAGCTCGGCGAAGCGGGCGATCTCGTCATGGATGGCGACCGGCAGCATCAGGCCCGAACAGAGCCCCTCGGTGCGCAGCGCGCCGACGACGGCATCGCGGTCAACGCCGGCGAACATCGTTTCACCGACATTGCGCGCCGGCGGAACGGGCTTTGCACCGCGCCAGTGCAGGCGCCGCGCCGGCATGGTGCGGGCCAGCATGAACATCGGCAGCCATGCCGGATTCTCGCGAAGGTCGGAAAGATAGGTCGGGATGCGGGCGGCGATGCGGCGCAGCGTGCCGCCGTTTCGTGCGATCGCCTCGAGGCTTGCAGCGCCGGACTTGTCAGGGCTTGAAAGGGTCATCGGGGTCCTCAAAATGTCGATGGAACAGCATCGACGTTAGTCGTCGCCGCTCCGGCACACCCCAAACCCTATTCGCCCATATCGCCGGGAATGGTAACCCCCGGCCAGATTTTGTGCAACGCACAATAAACGACGACCCGCCAGAAAATGTGCTTGGGCGGAGTTCCCATAACCGGGACGGTAAGCCGTCACTTGCGCGGCGCGACCCAGATCTCGGCGTGGAGCCTCCTGGTCGCCAGGCCGCGGGCGATCGCTTCGGCGCTGCGGGCGTTCTTCGACAGCGCCGCGGCCTGACGCTTGCTGATCACCAAGCCTTCGGCGAGAGCGCGATTTCCGGCAAAGACGCGCGACAGGAACGGCGCGCGGCTGCCGCGTGCCCGCGAGAACCGCGCCGCCATGGTTTGCCTGGCGGTATGGGCGACGACCTCGTCGATCCAGCCCTCTCCCAGCCGCGCGCCCGGTTCCAGCAAGAGCAGCCAGTCGCCCTTGGCCTGCCTGATGCCGGCGGCGATGCCGCCGCTGACATAGTGGCAGCCGGCATGTTCGGCGACGCGGTGCGTCTGATCGGTCGAGCCGGTGTCGCAGACGAGAACGTCGCGCACCACGCCTTCGACCGCGCCGCCGATCAGCGAGGCGAGCGTGCGGGCAAGGCCCTCCTCGTCATTCAGGGTTTCGATCAGGACGCTGAGCATGTTTAGCCGAATAGCGGAAAGCGGTGGGCAGCGCCAGTTTTTGCGGCGCGCCGCGAGAAAGTTCTTGCTTTGTTCTCATCAATGCGATAGGAATACATTCATGAGCAGAGCGATTCGACAGCGGGCGGACAGTCCCTGGGAAAGGGCCAAAATGGAACAGATCGTGCGTGCCGATATTGCAGCCTTCGGCGCTGGCAGGGCCGAGATGGCGAATGCGATGATCGAGCAGAGCGGCATGCGCGTTCGTCCCGACCGCAATCGCGGCAGGTCGGCGGGCATCAATCCGTCCGGCCGTTTCGAGCCGGTCAGCCGACACGTGTTTGACGATGGCTGGAATTCGCTGGAGGAGCTGCCGCCGTTCAGGACCGAGGTACAGGTCGAGAAGCCGCGCACCATCATCACGCGCAACGAATCGCCCGACATCTCCTTCGACCGCTCGATCAATCCCTATCGCGGCTGCGAACATGGCTGCGTCTATTGTTTCGCGCGGCCGACGCACAGCTTCATGGGCCTGTCGCCGGGGCTGGATTTCGAATCGAAGCTGTTTGCCAAGCCGGATGCGGCGCGGCTGCTCGACAAGGAATTGTCCAGGGATAATTACCAGCCGCGCACCATTGCCATCGGCACCAATACCGATCCTTATCAGCCGATCGAGAAGCAATACCGGATCATGCGCGAGATCCTCGAAGTGCTGGAGGCGCGCGGGCATCCGGTCGGCATCGTCACCAAATCGGCGCTGGTGACCCGCGATATCGACATTCTGTCACGCATGGCCGAACGCGGGCTGGCCAAGGTGGCATTGTCGGTGACGACATTGGACAGGATGCTGGCCAGAACGATGGAGCCGCGAGCGTCGACGCCGACCAAGCGGCTGGAGGCGATCAGGCAGCTTTCGGATGCCGGCATTCCGGCCTCGGTGATGGTCGCGCCGATCATCCCCGGACTGACCGACCCGGAGATGGAGCGCATCCTCGATTCGGCGCAGGCAGCGGGCGCGCGCGAGGCCGGCTATGTGCTGCTGCGCCTGCCGCTGGAGGTCGCGCCGATCTTCAAGGACTGGCTGCTGCGCCACTATCCCGACCGCTATCGCCACGTCATGTCGCTGATCCGTTCGATGCGCGACGGCAAGGACTACGATTCGGAATGGGGCAAGCGCATGAAAGGCTCCGGTCCCTATGCCTGGCAGATCGGCCGGCGTTTCGAGATAGCTGCCAAACGGCTCGGCCTCAACGCCGAGCGGCGCTCGCTCAGGACCGACCAGTTCGTCCCCGCCGCCAAGGCTACCGAGCAGCTGATGCTGCTGTGACAAAGCGTCTCGCGCCAGCCGCTTGAAGCGGCCGCAGCAGGCGAAAAATCCCGTCCGGCCTGTCCTGTCCCCGGGCTTGCAGACGGTAGCCCCCTCCTGGTCCGGTGCCCCGCCCGACCCGGAGGGGACTTGCGGAGAATCGGAGCCGATGCGAACCTCGCCGCACCATGGCTCGCCCGCGTTCCGATTCTCCGCTTCTCTTCGAAATCGTCGAGAAACCCGACTTCTCGTTCGAGACGAGGGCGATGGCCGAAGGCCTTTGGCCGGTGGCGGGGATGGACGAGGCCGGCCGCGGCCCGCTCGCCGGGCCGGTGGTGGCGGCAGCGGTGGTGCTCGATCCCGCCAACATCCCCGACGGCCTCGACGATTCCAAGCGGCTGACGCATTTGCAGCGTGAGGCGCTGTTCCTGAAAATCCTCGGCTCCGCGCTCGCCGTATCGATGGCCTCGGTCAGCGCCGAAGGCATCGATGCCTCCAACATCCTCAAGGCCAGCCTGGAGGCGATGCGCCGTGCCGTGGCCGCCCTGTCAATCCGGCCGAAGCTGGCACTGGCCGACGGCCGCGACGTGCCGCCCGGGCTGCCCTGCGAGGGCAAAGCACTGATCAAGGGCGACCAGCGCTCGCAGTCGATCGCCGCAGCCTCGATCGTCGCCAAGGTGATGCGCGACCGCATGATGTGCGGCTGCGGCAGCCATCATGCGCGTTACGGCTTCGAACTGCATATGGGCTACGCCACTGTGCGCCATCGCACGGCGATCGATCTGCACGGGCCAGTGGCACGGCTGCACCGCGCCTCCTTCGCGCCGTTCCGGTTCGGCGGCACCGAGGTGCTGGAGGAAGAGGGTTTTTCGGATTTGGATTGACATTGCGAAGGCGGCTAGGCGCGGATCTCCTCCCTCGAGGGGAGATGGCCGGCAGGCCAGAGGGGGTCGCCTCGCGTGAAGCGCCAACGTTCTCTTTCGTTCCATAGGGCGTCGCGCCAGGACGTGCCGACCCCCTCTGTCGCCTTTGGCGACATCTCCCCCTCGAGGGGGGAGATTACGCGCTCAGTCGCTTTCGCCAACAAAAAAGCCGCCAGGTTTCCCGGGCGACTTTCGATGAATTTCTCGTCGAAGTCGCTTAATTCAGCTTCGACTTCAAATCCTGCAGCGAGGCGTTGAACAGGTCGGCGCCGGCCTTGGCGTCGATCTTGCCGGCCAGCAGCGCCCGCGCGGCTTCGACCGCGATGTCGACAGCGCTGGCACGCACTTCGCCGATCGCTTCGCGTTCGGCCTGGCCGATCTTCTGCTCGGCCAAGGCGGTGCGCCGGGCGACATAGTCCTCGGTCTTCTTGTGCGCCTCGGCGGCAAGCATGTCGGCTTCACGCTTGGCGGCGGCGACGATGGCCGCCGCCTCCTGCTCGGCTTCCTTGCGCTTGCGCTGGTATTGGCCAAGCAGCTGCTGGGCTTCTTCGCGCAACCGGCGCGCTTCCTCGAGCTCGGAGCTGATCTTGTCGGCACGCGCATCAAGCGCCTTGGCGATCATGCCCGGCACCTTGATGTAGATGGCGATGCCGAGGAAGATTACGAGGGCAACAGTTGCCCAAAGCGTCGCGAGAGATGTGGCGTCCATGATGCGCTCCTCACCCGGCCACGGATTTGACCGCGGCCGCGATTTCGGCCTTGCTGGCCTTGCCGCCGACAAGCGCCTCGACGATGGCCGAAGCAGTGTCCTCGGCGATCGTGCCGACTTCCTTCATGGCATTGGCCTTGATAGAAGATATACGCGCCTCGGCCTCGCCAAGCTTCTGGTCAAGCGCTGCCTCGATCGTCTTGCGGGCAGCCTCGGCTTCCGCCTTGGCCGCATCGTTGGCCTGCTGGCCGATCGCATTGGCCTTGCCCTTGGCTTCCGCCAATTCCTGCTCATAGGCGGCAACGGCGGCATCGGCCTCGCTTTTCAGCCGGGCAGCATGGTCGAGATCCTGGGTAATGCGGTCGTTGCGCACGTCGATGATGCCGCCAACGCGCGGCATCACCACCCGTTTCAAGAAGAGATAAAACAGCCCGAAGGTGATTGCCAGCCATAGAAGCTGCGAGGGGTACGTCGCCGGATTGAATGGCGGGAACGTGCCGTGCGCCTCGGCAGGCACGCCGGTGCTAGCGCTGCCGCCTTCGACGGCGGGCGCGGACTCTTGCGCAAAGGCAGATGTCACGAACATGGACTATCCCCGAAATTCAGGCCCGCCGCAGGATCGCGGCCGACCTGTTCAATTCTTCCCAATGTTCAGCCGAACAAGCATTCAGCCGAACAAAGCGAGAAGCGCGATGAGAAGCGAGAAAATACCCAGCGCTTCGGTCACGGCGAAGCCGAAGATCAGGCGGCCGAACTGGCCGTCGGCTGCCGACGGGTTGCGCAGCGCGCCCGCCAGATAGCTGCCGAAAATGTTGCCGAGGCCAATGCCCGCGCCGCCCATGCCGAGGCATGCGATGCCGGCACCGATGTACTTTGCTGCTTCTGCGTCCATTTGTTCAACTCCTTTGGATCTAAAATTCCGTTGCAAAATCGATCCGGCGGCAATGCCGGAAACCTTGTCAGTGCCCGGGATGCAGGGCGTCGTTGAGATACATGCAGGTCAGCACCGCAAAGACGTAGGCCTGCAGGAACGCGACCAGCAGCTCCAGCGCCGTCAGCGCCACGGCCATCGCCAGCGGCAGAACCGAACCAGCCACGCCGACCGCGCCGAGCGCGCTCAGGCTGACGACAAACCCCGAGAACACCTTCAGCGTGATGTGACCGGCGAGCATGTTGGCGAACAGACGAACCGACAGGCTGACCGGACGCGAGACGAAGGAAATCACCTCGATCAGCACCACCAGCGGCAGCAGGTAGACCGGCACGCCATGCGGGACGAACAGCTTCAGGAAGCCAAGGCCGTGCTTGGTGAAGCCGTAGACGAGGACCGTTCCGATCACCAGCGCAGCGAGGCCGAAAGTGACGATGATGTGGCTGGTGATGGTGAAGAAATACGGGAACAGGCCAAGCAGGTTGGCGACAAGCACGAACATAAACAGCGAGAACACGAAGGGGAAGAACTTCATGCCTTGCGTGCCCGCGGCGTCCCTCAGCATATTGCCGACAAATTCATAGGCCATTTCCGAGACCGACTGAAGGCGGCCCGGAACCAGGCTGCGGCTCGACGTACTGAGGTAGAGAAACGCCGATGCGACAGCGACCGTCGCAAGCATGAACAGAGCCGAATTGGTGAAGGACAGGTCGTAGCCGCCGATGTGAATCGGAATGATCGGATGGATCTGGAACTGGTGGATCGGATCGACCTTGTCAGCAGCCACTTTAAATCCCCATCAAAGCCGCAGACGGCTTCAGCATTCTGTTCAATGCGCCGGCATGCGGCGCCTCAATTCATTCTTTCGGATCGCGCGGTTTGTCGCCCGTTCCGAATTCCGACACAAGCCCGGCTGAACGCAGGACGTTGAGCACGCCGGCGACAAAACCCAGCAGCAGACCGACTATCAGACCCCATGGCGATGTCCCCGCCACGCGATCGATAAACCAGCCGAGAGCCGCACCGACCACTATCCCGGCGATGAACTCGCTGGACAGCTTGAGCGCCTGGCCGTACCCGGCCACACTGCCCGTTTTCGCGTCGTCTTTCCCCTCGAGCCGGTCCGGCCGCCTTGTCGCAAGTGATGCTTCAAGGTCGCGCCGGCGGCGCTCAAGATCGTCGTCGCGGATGTCGGCTTCATGCTGCTTGCCGCGGCCGGTTTTGCCGGTTCCGTCTGGCCCATTCTTGTCGGCCACGCAACCCCCCTGCCCGGTCAGACCGTCACCGTCCGTCCGCTTCTTAAAGTCGCCGGCAACATAGTTAGAGGGTCCGCGCCCGTCAAGCCACGGGCGGACGTTCAAGCTCAAGTATTTTTTCGTTATAAATCAGCCACTTGCTCGGGTGCGACATCGTGCCCGACGCGGTCTCTGGCGGGCTGCGGCCGAATCCCCGCGGCGATGCGTCTTCGATCGGCCGCTCTCGCGCGAAAGACGCAAGGGCTGCCCGAGCGCTCAGCTCCAGCCGCCACCATAGGTGCGGTAGAAGATGTGCAGGCCGATCCTGGTCATTTTCTGCATCGTCCGCGCCCAGCCCGGATGGACGTAGTTGGCGTAATAATGGGTCGACGAGCCGACTTCCGGAATGAAGATCTTGCCGGCTGTGACTGCCATGGCGACATCCTGGGCGGTCTTGTAGGCAGCGGGGTTGTCGATGCGCTTCTTCCTGCCGTCGCAGGCGAAGGAAAACTGGCAGCGGTTGAACCAGTTGTCGTTCTGGTAGACGACGGCGCAGATCGAGTTCGGATAGGCGGGGTTGCGGACGCGGTTGAGGATGACCTGGGCGACGGCGGCCTGGCCGCGCACGGATTCGCCGCGCGCTTCGAAATAGATGCCGTTGGCGAGACAGGCCTGCTCCGGCTTGGAAAAGACGCTCGCCGGCAGCGGCGTCTGCATCCAGGAATGATCGCCCTTGCTCAGCGGCGGAATGAAGCGGCCGTCGTTCGGGTCCTCGTCCTGCAGCAAGGCCTCGAAGGGCGACGCCTGTGCATAATCGGGAGCGGACGAGGCGTAGGCGGTCGCCAGCACGTCAGGATGATCATTGTTGACCAGCGCGGCAAGCATCGCCGGTACGCCGGAATCCGGCTTCTTGTCGATGCGCGTGTGGAAGGCGGCGGCGATCTGGATTTCCTTGCCTTTGATCTCGGGCTTGGCGAAGGCCATCCTCAGGCCGCTGTCCATGCTTGGGCGGAGCAGCGAAGAGGTGCGCTCGAAGATCGAGCCGGCGTTGAAGTTCTTCGGCGGCGAGACGGGCGAGACCTGGATGATGCGGCCCTTCTTGTCGGCGCGCGTGATGCGGTCCTCGTCCGGCGTCGTGCCGGCGATGCTGCCCTTGCCGCGAAACGAAACGGCGCCGATGCCGGGCAGTTGAACGCCGGAGCCGGAGAGCGAGCCGGTGCTGCTGGAATCGAGGAAGGGCATTTCGGCGGCGTGAACGGAGCCGGCGACGGATTTCTCGACATAGGCGTTCCAGCGGACGCTCGGCGCCTCCAGGCCGGAGACCAGGCTGGTCATGTCCTGATAGGCAGCGACCGTCGGAAAGCCGATCCAGATGCCAAGGCCAATAACGAGGGGAGACAGGAAGGAACGCTTTTTCTCACCGGCGGCGGCGACAAGCCGCGTCAAAACACGTCGATGCACGGAACTCTCCAGAAACGCAACGGACCCCACTGGAGAGCTACAATGATGCATTAACCTTGATGGGGCGTTAACAGCTTAGAACGTTGTTTTCCCATCTCGTGTCGAAGTCAGGCGCTTTTGCGGCCGTCGCTTGACGGAAGAAAGATCGGCCAGGCGATCAGCGCGCAAATAGCCGCACCCAGCCAGACGCCTGCCCACGAGCAGAGCACGAGAAGCCCGGGAATGGCGATCGGCACCAGGAAGAAGGCGATGAAGACCAGGCTGTTGGCGAGGCCGAGCGCCGTTCCGGCCTGGCTGGCGCCGGCCAGCGTCGCAAGCTCGGTGTAGGCAACGCCGTGCCAGGAGGAGACGCAGACGCCGGCCACGACCAGCATCGCAACGATCGCCGGCGACAGCATCGGCGCTTGGCCTGACAAGAATTGGCCCGAAAACAAGACGAGCGCCGCAAGCACGGTGAAGGCGGCCACGCTCAGCATGCTGCACAGACGCAGGAACGACCGGCGGTTGCCGTGACGGTCGGTGTAGCGGCCGCTCCAGACGCGCATGACCATGGCGCCGACCTGCACGGCAGCGAGGCTGGCGCTGATCACGGCTGTTCCCATGCCGGCGAAATCATGCAGGAACACGGAAGCAAAGGTGAGCACCGCCACCTGCGGAAAGCAAAGCAGGCCAATGGCTGTCGCGATGCGCCAGACGGCCGGGTTGCGCAGCGGCGCCGGGCCGGCCGGCTTTGCCGCGCTGCTCGAACGGGCGTCGTCATGCGCCGGCGGCTGATGCAGCCAGCGCCAGGCGAGCGAGGTCGAGACCGCGGAGGCAGCCGCCAGCAGTCCGAAGACCGCCGTGAAGCCATGGGCCGAAGCGAGCGACGGCAGCACCAGCGCGCCAAGCCCGCCGCCAAGCGGCACCGCCGTCTGCCTGATGCTCATGGCAAAGCCGCGCTCGCCTTCGCCGAACCAGGCCATGATGGCGCGGCCGCTGGAGCCGTTGACGCTGCCGCCGAGCAATCCGGTGACCAGCAGGGCAGCGGCGAGAAGCGCGATGCCGGGAATATGGGCCGGTGACGGCACGACCAGCGCGGCCATGACAAGCAGCCAGACCGCGGTTGCGCCGAGCCCCGTCAGCAGCACGCGGCGGTCGCCCCAGCGATCGGTCAGCAGCCCCCACGGCAATTCGCTCAGCGCCACACCCAGGCCGAGAAGACCAAGCGCCAGGCCGAGCTCGCCATTGGAGAGATGATAGCCCGAGCGCAGGAACACCGCCGTGGCCGGAATGCCGGAGAAGGTCGCGGAAAAGCAGGCATTGGCGGCGACGCCGATGCCCAGCACCTTCCAGCGATGATTGGCTCGAAGCACCGCCGCCTCTGACGGGGTGGTAACGGCGGCCGGGCGAAGCGGTTTGCATTCTGCTCGTGTGGCGACAGCGGACATGGTTCAGCTCCTGCATGGGTCGGCTGCATTCGGTCTTGACGCGCTCTCTCTACCGCCATAGCTTCGTACTGAATATCAGGAAGTTTTTGACGTAATGTCCCGAATATCAGGATTATTGGCATGCGACGCGTGACATTCGATCTCGACGTTCTGCGCAGCTTCGTTACCGGCATGGAGCTGGGCAGCTTCGCCAAGGCCGCCGACCGGCTCGGCCGCTCGACCTCGGCAATCAGTGCGCAATTGAAGAAGCTGGAGGAGCAGGCGGCGATGCCGATCTTCCGCAAATCTGGGCGTGGCCTGGCGCTGACGGACGCGGGCGAGACCATGCTCGGCTACGCGAGGCGGCTGATCGAGCTCAATGACGAGGCCGCCTCCGCCATCCACGATGTCGAGCTGGAGGGTTGGGTGCGGCTTGGGCTACAGGAGGATTTCGGCGAGGCCGTGCTGCCGGAGGTGCTCGGGCGCTTCGCCCGCGCCCATCCCAAGGTCAAGATCGAGGCCAGGATCGCACGCAGCCATGAGCTTGCCGAACGGATCATTTCGGGCAGCCTCGATATCGCGCTTGCCTGGCACAATGGCGCGACGCTGCCCTACAGCCGGCATGTCGCCGACGTCCAGATGCGCTGGATCGGCCCGGCAAAACAGATCGAGATCAGCCTGCGTGATGGCGAGGCGTTGCCGCTGGTGGCGCTCGAAGCGCCGTGCCTGCTGCGCAGCGTGGCGACCGAAACGCTCGACCGCGCCGGCCTGGCATGGCGGATGGCCTTCTCCAGCCCGAGCCTTGGCGGCATCTGGGCAGCCGTCGCCGCCGGGCTCGGACTGACGATCCGCACCGATATCGGCCTGCCGGCCACCGTCAGGGCGATGACGCCGGAGATCGCCGGGCTGCCCGCCTTGCCCAAGATGGCGCTGTTCCTGCACCGCAAGGAGGCCGAGCCCGACCCCGTGGCAGCGCGGCTCGGCGACATCCTGCTGCAGGCAGCGCTCGAAGCGTTGCCGCAGACGCAATCGGCGCCTGTCTTGCGCAAAGTGGCGTAAAGGAGAAGTGGCGCCTAGCGGCGCTTCTTTGCCTTGCCGGCGAAAGGATTGTCCGAGGTGCGCAAGGCGATGCGGATCGGCACGCCGGGCATGTCGAAAGCCTCGCGCAGGCTGTTCGAGAGATAGCGGACGTAGGATTGTGGCATCGCATCCGGCCGTGAGCAGGAGACGACGAAGCCCGGCGGCCGCGTCTTGGCCTGCGTGACATATTTGATCTTCAGCCGACGCCCGGCGACAGCGGGCGGCGGATGATGCGCCAGGATGCCTTCCAGCCAGCGGTTGAGCTTGCCGGTCGACACACGGCTGTTCCAAACTCGATGCGTCCGGATGACGGCATCCATCAGCTTGTCGAGGCCACGCCCGGTCTCGGCCGACACCGGCACCGCCTGCATGCCGCGCGCCTGCGGCAGCAGCCGCTCGGTTTTTTCGCGCAGCTCGGCCAGCAACTCCTGGGGATGATCGACAAGGTCCCATTTGTTGAAGGCGATCACCGGGGCACGGCCTTCGCGGATGATCAGGTCGGCGATCTGCAGATCCTGCTTCTCGAAGGGAATGGTGGCGTCGAACACGATGATGACGATCTCGGCAAAGCGGATGGCGCGCAAGCCGTCCTGCACCGACATCACTTCGAGCTTTTCGTGGATCCTGGCCTTGCGGCGCATGCCGGCGGTGTCGAACAATTTTAAGCGGCGGCCATGCCAGTCCCAGTCGACCGAGATGGAATCGCGAGTGATGCCGGCCTCAGGGCCGGTCAACAGCCGCTCCTCGCCGATCAGCGCGTTGATCAGCGTCGACTTGCCGGCGTTGGGGCGGCCGACGACGGCGATGCGCATCGGCTTGGTGTCGTCATAGCTCGGCTCGGCGTCCGGGTCGGTGATGTCCTCGCCGATCAGCACCTCGCTGGCGGCGACCTCATCCTCGCCGGCCTCTTCGTCCTCGCCGAAGGCGCGCGCCTCGCCAAGCGCTGCGATCACCGCGTCGCGCAAATCGGGCAGGCCCTGGCCGTGTTCGGCCGAGACCGGGATCGGTTCGCCAAGGCCGAGCTCCCAGGCCTCCAGCATGCCGCCCTGGGCGCCGCGCGCCTCGGCTTTGTTGGCGACGACGACAACCGGCTTGCCGGACTTGCGCACGATCTCGGCGAAGGTCTTGTCGTCGGGCATCAGCCCGGACTTGGCATCGATCGTGAAAAAGATCAGGTCGGCCTCGCGGATGGCGATCTCGGTCTGGGCGCGCATGCGGCCGGGCAGCGTCGAGGCAGCCGCATCCTCGAAGCCGGCGGTGTCGATGACGTCGAAATGCAGGTCGTAGAGCTTTGCGGCATGGACGCGGCGATCGCGAGTGACGCCGGGGGTATCATCGACAAGCGCCAGCTTCCTTCCCACCAGCCGATTGAAAAGGGTCGATTTGCCGACGTTAGGCCGGCCGATGATGGCGACTTTGAAGGTCATGGACTATCACGACACGCCGCCCGAGCCGCGGATCAGCTCGGACATCAATGTCGCCCGCTCGCGCGTGTTGCGCGGGGCGCCGTCATCCGCGGCGATCTGGTCGAACAGCTTCAATGCATCCGCCGCCTTGCCTTCCTTCCAGGCGGCAAGGCCAAGCGCCTCGCGCGCCGTATGGCGCAGCGTGTTGGTGTCGGCGGTGAGCGCCTCGACGCGGCTGGAGACATCGGCGAAAGAGCCGTGGTCGACCAGAAGCAGCGCTGCCCTGAGACGCGCCATGTCGCGAATGCCGGAGGGGATCTTGGTATCGGCGGCGACCTCGTCGAAATCCTTGACGGCGGCGTCGACGTCGCCCTTGTCCGCCTTGACGGTTGCCGCGCGCATGCGGGCGAGCAGCGGATAGGCGCCGTAGCCGTCCTTCTCCAACGCCTCCAGAGCGGCAAGCGCCTCGTCGTTCTTCCCGTCATTGGCAAGCTTGAGCGCCTGCGAGAAGGCATCGCCGGAGCGGTTGGCGCGGGTCTCGTCCCAATAGCGGTAGCCAACGACAGCGGCAGTGCCGAGCACCACCAGCACGGCCAGCACAAGCAAGGCGGGACCGAAACGGTCCCACAGCGCATGCGCCTGGTCGCGACGAATCTCTTCGTTGACTTCGCGGATAAAACTGTCGTCCGACATGGATCAAAACCATTCATGCCCCGGCCGGGGCGGTTGATGAGCCCGCGTTTTAGCGAAATTTTGCCGGCATGGAAGGGGTTCGGCAGGAAAATCGCCTATTCACGAGGCAGTCGCCGCCAACGGCGGCCGACAGGTCGATCGTACCCGTGCCATATTTCACCGGTAGGCGTCGCTTCTACATTCCCTAAATCAAGTCAGATGCCTTTGCCCCATTTGTCCCGCGTTATTGCGTTTTCCATTGCCGTGTTTGCTGCCGGCGCGGCTTTTGCCGACCCGCCGGCGCCGCCCGCAAAACCGAAGCAGATCGTCATTATCTCATTCGACAGCGCCCGCGACATTTCGCAGTGGCAGCGCAGCCGGGCGCTGGCCGCACGCACGGGTGCGCATTTCACCTATTTCGTCTCCTGCGTGTTCCTGCTGTCGCCCGAGACACGCAAGGAATACACCGCGCCCGGCAAGACAGAAGGCAAATCGAACATCGGCTTTGCCGCCTCCAAACAGGAAGTCGCCGAGCGGCTCGAGCAGATCAACCTCGCCGCCTCGGAAGGCCACGACATCGGCAGCCATGGCTGCGGTCATTTCGACGGCAAGGACTGGAGCAAGGCCGACTGGCTGAGCGAATTTGGCGCCTTCAGGCATGTTCTCGAAAACGCCTATTCGATCAACGGCATTGCTGCTGAACCGAAGGGCTGGCGCGATTTTGCCCGTAAGTCGGTGGTCGGCTTCCGCGCGCCTTATCTGTCGGCAAACAAGGCGCTTTACGAGGCGCTGCCCGCGGCCGGCTTCCTGCTCGACGCAAGCGGCGTCTCGCGTGGGCCGGTTGAGCCACCGACCGTCAACGGCATCACGCGCTTTTCGCTACCGCAGATCCCGGAAGGGCCGAGCTCAAGGCGGGTGATCGCCATGGATTACAATCTCTATGTCAGGCATTCCGGCGGCTTCGAGCGGCCGAGCATGGCGGAAGAGTTCGCTGACCGGACCTATAACGCGTTCCGCGCCGCCTTCGATGCGCAATATCAGGGCAAGCGCATTCCGCTTGAGCTCGGCTTCCACTTCACGCTGATGAATGACGGCGCCTACTGGAACGCGCTGGAACGCTTTGCCGGCGAGGTCTGCATCAAAGCGGACGTCGAGTGCATCAGTTTTCGCGATTATGTTTCGCGGCGAGGCGAAAGGCGGGCGGCGGTGGGCGGCTGAGCCGCAAGCGCCCGCCGCCCGCCAGGCTTAGCTTGCCGGCTGGTCCTCAGGACGCAGCCCGGCTTGCCCGCGTTCCAGATAGCGCTGGTCGATTTCGGGCAGCGGCTCGCCTTCGAGCGTAGCCTCGAAGGCGCGCAGGCGTTTGTGCACCGACTGCAGCTCAACGATGGTCGACCACGAAGTGAGCAGGAACTGGAGCGATCCTGTTACTCGGCCAAACGCATTGGAAATCTGCTGGAAGGCTCCGAAAGTTATTCTGTGAGCCACAAAGGATGGTCCAAGGATCAGCATTGCGAAGATATTGTCGGCCTGCAGGTAGGTGTAACGTACAACATTGAAATAGATGTAATGAAAATAGAGCCGGAAATAGTTGTGGCGAACCTTTGAAAACAGCTCGGCAGTGGTTGCAGGCTGAGCTCGATCCTCGTGATCTTCGCCATAGACGAGTTCTTTACGATAAGCTGCCTCGACACGCTGGTTCCGGAACTGCAGGCCCGGCAGTTTCAATCCGGCAACCATGACTGAGATTGTTCCGAACAGACACCAGGCCAATGCGGCAACGACCAAAGGCTGAGGGATCGCACCGACGATCGGCAGTTCGCTGATATGGCTCTGCAACTGGATCATCACCGGCAGGAATGCAATCAAGGTCATGATCGACTGGACAAAGCTGGAACCCAGATCTTCCATGATCTGCGAGAACCGCATCGTATCCTCCTGAATACGTTGTGAGGCGCCCTCGATGTGGCGGAGCCTGCTCCAGTTCTCCACGAAGTAATTGTTCATCGCGGTGCGCCAGCGGAATATCCAGTGGCTCACGATGAAGGCATTGACGACCTGTACATTCATTCCTATCAGCGCGAGCCATGAAAAGCTCGCCAATCCGGCATAAAACTCTGCGTCGGTGGATTTAATAGTCCCCGACATCAATCCCTGGATATAGTCAAAGAAAGGCCCATACCAGGCGTTGACCGCGACACTGACCTGTACATTGAAATAGATGAGGAACAGGATGACCGCGCTGATCAATATCGACCAGTTTTGCCACGGATGCGGTGCATACCAACTCCAGAACGCATAGAAGACGGCAACGCAAAAAGCGAAATAGAGATAGAACCACAGAAACGGGTTCGACCAGAGCACGGCAATACCAATAATGGGCGGTGCATCAGCCGCAGCCGGCGGCAAGCCGAACACAGCGCCCAGCTGCTCGCCACCGAAAAACCAGAACAGGATAGCGGCAAGGCTCCAGACGGCCAAGGAACTGAAGAACAGCTTCGGCTGCGGAAAAAACGATACGAACACTGTGGCGAAATCCTCGGTCGGCGCAAATCAGCGGCGTTGGTCAGCGGGCATAAAGTCACACATTAGTGGGAAAGAAAATGCCCGTGCGCGATGCCCGCAACCGAGCAAGACCATAATCATGGCGATTTTGGCGCAGCCGACCAGGCGATCGCGCCGGAAGCGAGCAGGACGGCGGCAGCCACGATCGAGGCAAGGAAAAAGTTGCCCGAGGCCTGCGCAAGCAGCCCGGCGACGATCGGGCCGATGATCTGGCCGAGGCCGAAGGCGGCCGTCATCACCGCCAGCATCCGGCGTGGTGCTTGCGGAGCAAGCTGCCTGCCGGCCTGCAGGCCAAGCGCGGTGATGGCTATGAAGGTGCCGCCGACAAGAAGGCCGCCGAGCAGCGGCCCGGTGCGCCCGCCCATGACGACACTGGCGCTGACGCCGACCACCTCGACCAGGCACCCCAGGGCATAGGTGGCATAGAGCCCGATCCTGGCCGTAAGCTTCTGCCACAGCCAGACCGAGGGGGAACCGGCAAGGCCGGTGACCATCCAGACCACGGCCTCGAAGACGCGGCCGCCGCCGCCCTGGCGGACGATGGCGACCAGGAACGTTGCCGTGACGATGTAGCCGAAGCCGAACAGGCCGTAGGCGACGATGATCTTCACCAGCGACCGGTGCTTCGGCAAGGCCGGCTCGCTCCCGGTGGTGCTGTTCGCGGCCGAGGTGCCGCCGGCCAGCAAGGCGACGGCGGCAAAGCCGCAGGCAGAAATCACCGCCGACCACAGCCAGCCCGCCGCCCAGCCCGCATGTTCGGTGACGAGGAGCGCCAATAGCGCCGAGGACGCCGCGATGCCGAGGCCGACACCGCCGAAATACAGCGCCTGCAGGTCGTTTCGACCGGCCGCGGCGAGATGACCGAAAACGATGCTGGTCATGAAGACCAGGACAAAGGCGCTTGCAACGCCGGCAAGAAAGCGGATGAGGAGAAAGCCGGGCATGGTACCGGTCAGGCCCATCAGGCCGGCGAGGATCGCGGTGGCGGCAAGGCCGGCCAGCATCAGCTGGCGCTCGCGGCCTTGCGCCCAGCCGCCGGTGGCGGCAAGCGCGCCGACGAGGTAGCCGAGATAATTGGCCGATGCGATCCAGCCGGCATCGGCCGGCGACAGGCCGAGCTCTTCCATCATGCCGGGCAGGATCGGCGTATAGACGAAACGGCCGATGCCCATGGCGACGGCCAGGGCGATCATGCCGGCGATTGCCAGGCGCAAGGGCGAAGCGATGTTCATCGCGGTGCACCATAGGTGCGCCTGCCGGCGAGACAATCCGCCTTTTATTGGGCCAGAAGGGCTGCGCAGCCGCGTCGGCGGCCGGCTCACCTGAAGTGCCAGCAAGTCCTTGTTCAGCCGCAGCAGGTCCTTGGCGGGGCCGTCTCGAAGCGGGTACGACGCGCGGTCAGCCTGAACGGTATGTCGGCGAGTTCGCGCTCCGACATGGTGTCGAGCACCGGATGCGACAGCGGATCGGTCACCCAATTGATGGCCTCGCTGTCATGCCGGTGCGGCTGCGTTCCGATCGGGGAAAAGGCGCCGAGCCATGATAAGATCTTCATCGGATTTGCCTCCTCACTCTGCGTAACCCACTTAGAATCCGCCGTTCGTTAGCGTCTGGCAATTGAGATTTCCGCCGCTCCAGTTTAGAAAAACTGTATGGCTACTCTGAACCGCGTCCATCTCAACGGCTTGCGCGCCGTGGAAACCGTTGCCCGCCTGGGCTCGCTTGCGGCGGCGGCCGGCGAGCTCAACGTCTCGGTCAGCGCCGTCAGCCAGCAGATCAACCGGACAGAAAAGCAGCTCGGCCGGGCGCTGTTCGAACGAACGCCAGCTGGCCTGGTGGCGACCGAATTCGGCACCGTCTTTAGCGCCCGGCTCAGCGCAGGCTTCCGCGAACTCGCACAGGCGGTGGCGCTTGCCGACGAAAGCTCGGAGTGCACGCTCGTGGTTTCGGTGGCGCCGGCTTTCGCCTCGAAATGGCTGCTGCCGCGGCTGTCGCGGCATTTTGCCCGCCATCCGAACGTGCTCCTGCGCATCGATGCCTCGGTGCGGCTTGCCGATCTCGATCGTTCGGACATCGACGTCGCCATCCGGCTCGGCGACGGCAAATGGCCGGGCGGGCGGGCCGAATTGCTGCTGGCGCAGGAGGTGTTTCCGGTCTGCGCACCGGTGATCGCCAGCAAGCTGAAATCGATCGAGGACCTTGCTTTGACCTGTGCGATCACGGACGAAAGGTCGATGATCAGTTGGGAGAGCTGGTTCGAAGCGGCCGGAGTGGAGCCGGTCACCTTCATGAACGGCGCGCGCTTCACCGATCCGATGCTGTGCCTGGAATCGGCGATTGCCGGTCACGGCGTCATGCTCGGCTGGCATTTGCTGGCCGCCGACGCACTGGCCGACGGACGTCTCGTCGCGCCGTTCGGCATACGCGCCCAGAGCGGCCTCGGCTATTGGCTGGTGACTTCGGCCAGCAAGGGCGAAAGCCGCAAGGTCAGGGATTTCAAGACCTGGATCCGCGAAGAGATCGAGGCGACGATGGCGCAGTTCAGGTCGCTCGAGAGCGCCAGCTAGACCTGCCGGCGTCATCAGAGTGGAAAGGTCGGCAGCGCCGGTCTATGTAAGAAACAGTCCCCAATCACGGCAGGCAGGATCATGACCACACATTCGCGCGGCGTTTCCGCAAGCATCGACCCGGTGAAGCTCGACAGGCTGGCGGAGGTCGCCGTCAAGGTCGGGCTGCAATTGCAGCCGGGGCAGGATCTGGTGCTGACCTCGTCTATCGCCGCGCTGCCTCTGACGCGGCGGATCATCGAGCACGCCTACAAGGCAGGCGCGGGCCTGGTGACGCCGATCTTCAACGACGATGAGATCACTCTCGCGCGCTTCCGCTACGGCGCCGACGCCGGTTTCGACCGCGCCGCCGGCTGGCTCTACGAAGGCATGGCAAAAGCCTTCGCCAACAATGCGGCTAGGCTCGCCGTGCGCGGCGAGGATCCGTCGCTGCTTTCGGCGCAGGACCCGGCAAAGGTGGCGCGTGCCAACAAGGCGAATTCGATGGCCTACAAGCCGGCGCTGGAGAAGATCACCGGCTTCGACATCAACTGGAACATCGTCGCCTATCCCGATCAGGCCTGGGCCAAGCAGGTATTCCCGGACGACGCCGACGACGTCGCCGTGGCCAAGCTCGCCGACGCTATCTTTGCCGCCTCGCGGGTGGATGTCGAAGACCCGATCGGCAATTGGACGGCGCACAATGCGGCGTTGAAGAGCCGCACCGAATGGCTGAACGGCCACAATTTCCACGCGCTGCATTTCACCGGCCCCGGCACCGACCTGACCGTCGGGCTGGCCGACGGCCACGAGTGGATGGGCGGCGCCTCGACCGCCAAGAACGGCATCACCTGCAACCCCAACATCCCGACCGAAGAGGTTTTCACCACGCCGCATGCAAGGCGAGTCGAAGGCCATGTCACCAGCACCAAGCCGCTGTCCTATCAGGGTACCCTGATCGACGGCATTGCGGTGCGTTTCGAGGCGGGCCGCATTGTCGAGGCCAAGGCCACGAAGGGCGAGGATGTGCTGCAGAAGGTGCTCGACACCGACGAAGGCTCGCGCCGTCTCGGCGAGGTGGCGCTGGTGCCGCATTCCTCGCCGATCGCCAAGAGCGGGCTGCTGTTTTTCAACACGCTGTTCGACGAGAACGCCGCCTGCCACATCGCGCTCGGCCAGTGCTATTCGAAGTGCTTCGTCGACGGCGCCTCGCTCGGCCAGGACGAGATCGCGGCGCGCGGCGGCAACAAGAGTTTCATCCACATCGACTGGATGATCGGCTCGGACAAGATCGACATAGACGGCGTCCATAAGGACGGCAGCCGCGTGCCGGTGATGCGCAAGGGCGAGTGGGTTTAGGCCCGGGATCTCTAAACGAAGGGCAGCAAGCAGCGGCGCCTGCTGGCCCATGCGGAATTGGCAATGGAGCTCGCGGTAAAGCGCATCTATGAGCCGCCGGCGCCCGATGACGGGCAGCGGGTGCTCGTCGACCGCATATGGCCTCGCGGCGTCCGCAAAGAGGAAGCGGCGCTGACGCTATGGCTAAAGGACATCGCGCCAAGCAATGGGTTGCGCAAATGGTTCGGCCATGAGCCGGCGCGCTGGGCGGAGTTCCAGCGGCGATACCGCGATGAGCTCGACCGGAACGGCGAGGCGGTCGGCCAGCTGTGCGCTCTGCTCGACAAAGGCCGGGTGACGCTGCTCTACGGCGCGCATGACAAGAAGCACAATAACGCGGTGGCGCTGGCGAGCTATTTGCGTGGGAAAACCACAAGCGTTTGATACGATCAATATGCAGGCAGGCGGCATGTCGCCGGCTATCGCCAATATCCAAGGTTGCAGTGGTGAGCGGAGCGCCGAAGCTGCCAATCTCCACCCTTGTTGGGGGAGATGTCCGGCAGGACAGAGGGGGACGCGACGGATCATGGCGGGTCGGTCCTATTTCCCACTCACCGCCTGCTGATAAACATCAGGCTTGAAGCCAACGAGAACCCTGTCGCCAAGTTCCAGCACCGGACGCTTGATCATCGTCGGTTTGGCCAGCATAAGCGCCTTGGCCTTGTTCTCGTCCAAGCCCAGTCTGTCCTCGTCCGACAGTTCACGGAACGTTGTGCTCGCCTTGTTGAGCAGGATTTCCCAGCCGACCTTGCCTGACCAGCCGTTCAGCCGATCCGCTTCAAGCCCGTCTGCCCTGTAGTCGTGAAAGCGATAGGCAACATCATGGCTCGCCAGCCAGGAACGCGCCTTCTTGACCGTATCGCAATTGGTAATGCCGTACATGGTGATCGTCAAAACGGATCCTCGGACCGGTCGATTCTAGCGGCACCGTAAAACCGCGCCTCTGACTTTTCCAGCGGCCTCGCCGGCCGTCGGCGATTTTCACGCTTGCCACGAGGAGATGGGCTTTCACGACGGCTGGGGCACGGTGGCGGATCAGTTGGCCGGCTATCTCAAGACGATCTGAGGCGACCCTGCTTCGCACTCACATTGCGGCCACGGAGCCGTCGTGGCCGTTCAACCGAACGCCGGTGCCGAGGCACCAACGCTCGCAACAAACTTGACGGTTGGCGTAATGCCAATGTTGAACGCTCAGGCGCCGTAGCCGATGATGCCCTTGATCTCGAGGAAGTCGTGGATGGCCCAGTCGGCGTATTCGCGGCCGTTGCCGGACTGCTTGTAGCCGCCGAAGGGCGCGAACGTGTCCCATTCCGGATAGTTGATCGAGACCTGCCCGGCGCGTAGCCGGCTGGCAATCTTGCGGGCGTGGTCGATATCCCCGGACTGCACATAGGCAGCCAGGCCATAGACGGTGTCGTTGGCGATCTTCACCGCATCATCATCGTCATCGTAGGAGATGACCGACAGGACCGGCCCGAAAATCTCCTCCTTCTCGATGGTCATGCCAGGCCTGACGTGGCCGAAAACGGTCGGTCGCACATAATAGCCACGGTTGAGGTGTTCCGGCCGGCCGGGGCCGCCGGTGACCAGCGTCGCACCCTCGGCGATACCTGCCTCGATCAACCGCTGGATCTTGTCGAACTGGATGTTGCTGACCACCGGCCCGAGCTTCGTCTCCTCCGAGCGCGGGTCGCCGACCTTGTGCCGTTCGGCGGCCTTCCTGGCGATCGTCAGCGCCTCGTCGTGACGGGCGGCCGGCACCAGCATGCGAGTCGGCGCATCGCAAGACTGGCCGCTATTGCCGAAGCAGGCGTTGACACCCTTGCGCACCGCCGTCTCGAAGTCAGCGTCGGGCAGCACGATGTTGGCCGATTTGCCGCCGAGCTCCTGCGCGACGCGCTTTACCGTCTCGGCCGCCGTCTTGGCGACGATGATGCCGGCCCGGGTCGACCCGGTGAACGAGACCATGTCGACGTCGGGATGGCCAGCCATGACCTGGCCGACATCCGGACCAGTGCCATTCACCATATTGTAGACGCCCTTCGGCGTGCCGGCGGCGTCCATCACCTCGGAAAAGATGATGCCGCTGATCGGCGCGATTTCGGAAGGCTTTAAAACGACGGTGCAGCCGGCGGCGATGGCCGGCGCCACCTTGCAGACTATCTGGTTGAGCGGCCAGTTCCACGGTGTAATCAGCGCGCAGACGCCGATCGGCTCCTTGACCACCATGGTGGTGCCGCGCTTCTCGCTGAATTCGTAATCCTCCAGCGCCTTGATGGTAGCTTCCATGTGCGCCCTGCCCGCCCAGGCCTGCGCCTCGCGCGCCCACCTGATCGGCGCGCCCATTTCCTGGCTGACCGCCTGGGCGATGTCCTCGTAGCGCTCATTGTAGACGTCGAGGATACGCTTCAGCAGCTTCAGGCGCTCGGCCTTGGTCGTTTGCGAAAAGGCCGGGAATGCCGCCTTGGCTGCAGCCACGGCCTTGTCGACATCGGCTTTCGAGCCGACCGAGAGTTTGGTGTAGGCCTCTTCAGTGGACGGATCGATCACATCCAGCGTTGCCGGAACCACCGGGCCGACCCATTTGCCGCCGATGAAAAAATTGAGATGATTGCTCATGGGTCGTGCTCCGGTTTTCTGGAAATGAGTGAGACTAGCTAGGCAGCATAGGGCAGTTGGCACCACGGCGCAGGCTGATATGCGCCACGTCGCCGACGCTGAATTGAAAACCCTCTGTCCGGCGCGGCGCGTCGATCACCACCTGTGTCCCCTGCCCCAACTCTGCATGAAGGCGCAAGGTGCGGCCGTGAAAGACGATGCTGTTCACCCGCACCGGTGCAGTACCGGCCGCCGCCTCGGTCGTGGCCAAAAGGTCCTCCGGACGCACGCCAATGGTGCGCACCGTGCCCTCGCCAGGCAGCTCGCCTTTATCCGAAATCGCTTCCAGCGGCAGAGCGCCGGCGATGAACCGCAAGCGCTCGCCGTCACGGCCGACAAAGCGCGACTGCAGAAGATTCATGGTGCCGATGAAGCTGGCGACGAATTTGGTGGCGGGGCGGTCGTAAAGGGTCGCCGGCGGCGCAATCTGCTCTATGCGGCCCTTGTTCATCACGACAATGCGGTCTGAGATCGACAGCGCCTCGGTCTGGTCGTGCGTGACCATGACGAAAGTGGTGCCAAGCCGCGACTGCAGCCGCTTCAGTTCGACCTGCATCTGCTCGCGCAGATGCGCGTCGAGCGCCGACAGCGGCTCGTCGAGCAGCAGCACACGCGGCTCGCAGACGATGGCGCGGGCAAGCGCGACGCGCTGGCGCTGGCCACCCGACAATTCGGACACGCGGGCGCCGAGCTTCTCGGCAAGGCCGACCATGTCGAGCGCTGCGCCGACGCGCTTTGCCTGTTCGGCACCGGAGAGCTTGCGCAGCGACAGGCCGAAGCCGACATTTTCGGCAACGTTCATGTGTGGGAACAGCGCGTAGTCCTGGAACACGGTATTGACAGGACGGTCGAAGGGCCTGAGCGCCGTGATGTCGCGGCCTTCGAGCAGGACCTTGCCGTTCGACGGGCTCTCGAATCCGGCGATGACCCGCAGGCTGGTGGTCTTGCCGCAGCCGGACGGTCCGAGCAGGGTCAGGAACTCGCCGCGCGAAATATCGAGATCGACGGCGTCGAGCCCGATGATGCCGCCGGGGAAAATCTTGGAGACCTTGTCCAGCCGGACGAGCGGATCAGGCGCCATCGCGAACCTCGGACGGTTTGGTCGTGTTGACCCACAGGATCTGGCAGCGCTCGCTGCCCGGATTGCGGAAGGCATGCAGCAACGTGCTCTTGAAGGCGAAGCTGTCTCCGGCCTTCAGCCCGTATCTGGTCGAATCGACCACCAGCTCGACCTCGCCCGACAGGACGAAGCCGAATTCATGGCCGGCATGAGCATAGGCTTCGGCGGTGCCGCCACCGGCTTCCACGGTCACCAGCATGCCGGTCAGCGTGGCGGCCGGCGGCGACAGCAGCGCCTTGGCGATGCCTTCCGACTTGACCGGGATCTGACGCCGGCTGTTGGCGCGCACGCAATAAAGATCGTTGCCGACATCATTGCCGTCGGCGATCAGCGCCGACGGCTCTATATCGAGGGCGGCCGCAAGCGGCCAGATCACGCGGACCCGCAATGACGACATGCCGCGCTCGATCTGGCTTAGCGCACCTATCGAGACACCGGCTTTGGCGGCAAGTTCGGCCAGCGAGAGATTGCGCTCCAGCCTGAGCGCCCGCACGCGCCGGCCGACCCTGACGTCGGCGTCGTCCTTCGGCTTCTCAGCCGCTTCGTCCAGCATGTCCATTCGTTCGTCCTTGTTTGGTTAGGTTTTCCCTTCTCCCCTTGTGGGAGAAGGTGGATCGGCGCGAGGCGCCGAGACGGATGAGGGGTGTTGGCCGGAGTGCTGTCGGTGCCATCTGGAACACCCCTCATCCGTCGCCTTCGGCGACACCTTCTCCCGCAAGGGGAGAAGGAAGAACCAGGCTCAGCCGCCTGCCTTGACCTTCTCGAACATCTTGGCGAGTTCGTCATTCTGCTTCATCGGTCCGGTGAAGATCGTGGTCTTCAGCATCACCTCGGGATCGGAAGGCAGCTGCAGTTTCTCCAACTCCTCCTTCGGCACAGCGGCGAAAGCCGAGCTGGTCGAGCTGCCATAGCCGTAGGCCTGGATCAGATACTTTCCGGAATCCGTTTCCAGCCGGCTGTTGATGAAGTCATAGGCTAGGTCGACGTTCTTGGCGTCCTTGAGCATGACGAAGCCGCAGGCCCAGGTCAGCATGCCTTCCTTCGGCTTCATGAACTCGACAGGCACGCCCTGCTTCTTCAGCGAGGTGGCCGAGGCGTTCCAGGTCATGGCCGCGACCAGCTGCCCGCTCGCCAGTGCCTGTTCGACCGAGGTCATGTCGGTGGTATAGTTCGAGAGCAGCGGGCGCTGCTCGCGCAGTTTTTCCGCCACCTTGTCCATCTGTTCCGGTGTCATGTCGAATGGATTGACGCCGGCCAGAAGGGCCGCCACCACCGGTGTGTCGTGGACGGCATCGATGGTCGCCATGCGCCCGGCATATTGCTTGTCCCAGAGCAGGTTCCAGCTGGCTTGCGGGTTCTTCACCAGATCGGTGCGGTAGAGGATCGAGGTATTGCCCCAGTCCCACGGCACCATCCAGACCTTGCCGTCGCCGGCCTGCAGGTCGGGCAGGTTCTTGAAGACCGGGAAGATCGAATCCCAGTTCTTGATGCGCTTGGTGTCGATCGGCTGCAGCAGGCCTTCCTTGTTCCAGCGCGCCACCTTGTCATAGCAAGGGTGCGCGACATCGGGGCGGAAGCCGGCCTTGACCTTGGTGAAGGCGTCATCGTCGTCGCCGAACATCGAGGCTTCGACACCATCGGGGTGCGCGGCGAGGAAGCTCTTGTTGAAGTCGGGCAGTTCATAGCCCGACCAGGTGAAATATTGCAGCTTGTCGCCGGCAAAGGCGACAGTCGACGCAAGCGCCAGCGCCAGCGCGAAAGCAGCCAGTCCGGTTTTCGTTGTCTTTGCCGTTATCGATTTCAGGTCGAATGCCATTGCAGTTCTCCTCTTTCGGTTTCTTCTGGTTTTGACAGGCTGGCGGGCGCTGGCCGCCGGGTGGCGGCAAGCCCGCGATGGCGCAGGATTTCGGCGAGTGCGGCGATGACGAACGACACGGCCAGGATCGCCGTGCCGAGCGCCATGACGGTCGGCAGCGATTTCGGGAAGCGCAGCTGGCTCCAGATATAAAGCGGCAGCGTCGGCTCGGTGCCGGCAAGGAAGAAGGCGACGATGAACTCGTCGAACGAGGTCAGGAAGGCCAGCATGAACGCCGAAATAATGGCGGGCAGGCTGAGCGGCAGCATCACCCGTCTGAAGGTCGTCCAGTCCGAGGCGCCGAGGTCGAGCGCTGCCTCACGGACGGTCTTCGGGATGGCGGCGAAGCGGCTGCGCATGACCACCACCGTCGTCGGCAGCGCCACCAATACGTGGCCGAGCACAATGGCAACGCGCGACGGCCCGAAACCGGCGAGATTGACCAGGATCAACAGCGAGATGCCGACGATGACGCCGGGGATCAGGATCGGCAGCCGCGCAATGGCACTGATCGTGGCGGCCAGCGGCGAGCGACCGTAGAGGTCCATATAGGACACGGTGATGCCGCAGAGTGTTGCGCCGGTGGCGGCAATGGCGCCGATGACGAGGCTGGTGGCAAGCGCACCGGACAGCGCCGAATTGCCGACCAGCGTGCCGTACCATTCCAGCGTGAAGCCTTGCAGCGGAAATGCCGCCTGGATCGAATTGTTGAAGGAAAACAGCGGGATCAGCAATATCGGCAGATACAGGAACACCAGATAGGCAAGGACATAGACACCCAGCCAGCCGCCGCCCTGCCTTGCATCGATACGCGCCGTGTTCATGTGCGGCTGCCGTATCGCCGGTCGGCGAAGCGCACCACCAGCACCACGGCGAGAATGACCAGCATGACGGCGACGGCGAGTGCGGCGCCGAACGGCCAGTCATTGGCCTTGCCGAACTCGGCCTGGATCAGTGTGCCGATCATTGTACTGGCAGGGCCGCCGACCAGCGCCGGCGTCACATAATCGCCGACGGTCGGCACGAAGACGACGAGAGCGGCCGCCAGCACGCCCGGCATCGAATTGGGCAGCACGATGCGGCGGAAGCTGGTGAATGGTTTTGCGCCGAGATCGGAAGCGGCCTCGAGCAACGACTTCGGGATGGTGTCCAGCGCCACATAGATGGGCAGGATGGCGAACGGCGCATAAGCGTGGGCGAGCGTGACGACGACCGCTGCCGGCGTATTAAGGAAGGCCAATGTCGGCTCCGACCAGATGCCGCTTTCGATCAGCGCCGAGTTGAGCACGCCATTATAGGCAAGCACGATCTTCCAGGCGAAGACGCGCAGCAGATAGCTGGTCCAGAACGGCAGGGTCAGCAGGAACAGCAGCAGCCCGCGCCGCCGCCCGGCATGGAAAGTCAGATAGTAGGCAACGGGATAGGCGGTGACGACGGTTGCCAGCGTCACCAGGCCGGCGATGCCCAGCGAGCGCAGCGTCACCGTCCAGTACAGCGGATCGGTGGCCACGGTGACGAAATTCGCAAGGGTGAAACCAGCCCCCAGCAGCGAGCCGTCATTGCCGCGAAAGGCGAGAAAGAACACCAGGCCAAGGGCGAAAAGGATCAGCAAGAAGGTGACCAACCCGCCGGGCAGCAGCATGGCGAAGCGAAAACCCGGCGAAGACCGGGTTTCCGGCAGCGACTGCGTTAGGACGATGGTCGACATCGGCTCTCCATCGAAATTTGAAATCGATTAAGCTTTTTTCATGTTTGTGAAATTGTCAAGCTGTTTCATGCTTGGGCATGAACGTCAGCGTTCGAACGCGTCCAGCATCCGGTACCAGGCGATGGTCGCGGCGACGCCGACCTGCCGAAACGCATGAAACGGAATCGGCCGGATCGGCGAGACCGGGAACGGCAATTGCCTGGTGTCGCCGCTCGACAGGTAGGAGGCGATGCGCTCGCCAAGCGCGGTCATCAGGCCGATGCCGCGGCCCTGGCAACCGACGACCGCCAGCAGACCCTTCTCTGGCTCGTGGATATGCGGGAGATGGTCCGGCGTCATTGCCACCCGGCCGAACCACCGCTTTTCAATGGCCACATCGGACAGCGCCGGGTAGAGCCGCAGCAGCGCGCGTTCCAGATGCGCCCAGTCGGCCGGGCCGTTCGGCAAGGCCATGCGGCCGCGTCCGCCGAGCACCAGCCGACCATCGGAACTCTTGCGGTAATAGACGAGGATGCGGCGCGAATCCGACACTGCCTGCCCTTCCGGCAGGATCGCCGCCGCGAGATTGGACGATAGCGGCGCTGTCGCGATCTGGAAGGAATGCAGCGGGACGATCGTCTCGGCGAGGCCGGGAAGCAGGCCGCCGGTATAGGCGTTGGTCGCCAGGACAATCGCCTTGGCCTTGAGTTCGGCGCCGCTTTCCGTAGAAACATGCCAAATGCCGGCATTCTTGCTGATCTGCATCACGTTCTGGCGCTCGGCGATCTTTACGCCCGCCGCTGCAGCGACGCGCGCCAGTTCCGACGTGTAGGCGAGCGGATCGATGGCACCGGCGCGGCGATCGAGCAAGCCGCCGAGATAGCCTTGCGCGCCGGTCATCGTCGCGATCTCCGTCCCGCTCAGCAGCCGGACATCGGCGCCGCGCGCCCGCCACTGCCGATCCCGGTTCGCCGACGCTTTCAGCGCGGTCTCGGTATGCGCGGCCTGGATCCAGCCATTGCGGACGAACGGCACCGCCAGTCTTTCGTCGCGGATCAATTCGAAGACGGTGTCAGCGGTCGAGGCGGCAAAGTTGACGAGCGCTTCGCCGCGTTCGAGACCAAAATGCTCCAGCAGCCAGTCCGGATCGTATTTCAGGCCGGGAATGACCTGACCGCCGTTCAGGCCGGATGCGCCATTGCCAATTTCGCCGGCCTCCAGCACCTGGACGGCAAGGCCGAACCGGGCAGCGTGCAAGGCTGTCGACAGCCCCATGATACCGCCGCCGACGATAACGACATCGACGCATCGGCCGGCTGGAAAAAGCGACTGGAACGCGGTGGCCGTCCGCGGCTTCTGCCAGATTGGATCGGAAAACCGTACGGGCAAGCGTCACCTGGAGATTTCAGTAGGTGAAAACCCTAGCGACGGTTTCATTATTTTGAAAGAGCGTTTTCCGTCGCCGTTGGCGCACGTCAGGCTCGATCAAGGTCCAGCGATGCGAAGACCGCTTGAAAGAATTGACAAAGCTCGTCCTGCAGGCGGGATAGACCTTTGGCGGGAATTTGTTGAAAGTGCCGCAGCCGAAGGACAAGCCAACAGGAAATGTAAGCCATGACGAACGCCACACATTTGCCCGCCGAAGGCCTGTTCGTGGGCCGCGCCCGGGCGAGCGATGCTTCCCATCCGCTGGTGGTCACGGTGCGTGACGGCACGGTCTTCGACATCACGTCAAATGTGGCACCGACCGTGCGCGACGTTTGCGAATTGCCGGATCCGGCGGGGCACGTCCGCTCGGCCAAGGGGCGGCCGATCGGCCCGCTCGATGCCATTGCCGCCAACAGTTTCGAGACAGCGCGCGATCCGGGGAAACCGTACCTGCTGTCTCCTGTCGACCTGCAGGCGATCAAAGCGTCTGGCGTCACCTTTGTCGTCAGTCTGCTCGAACGGGTGATCGAGGAGCAGGCGCGCGGTTCGGCGGAAAAGGCCGACGCCATTCGCGCCGACATCGCCGGGCTGATCGGCCACGATCTGTCGAAGCTCAAACCCGGCTCGCCGGAAGCGATGGAGATCAAGGCCAAGCTGATAGCGCGCGGCGCCTGGTCGCAATATCTGGAAGTCGGCATCGGCCCCGACGCCGAGATCTTCACCAAGTGCCAGCCGATGGCCTCGGTCGGCTTCGGCGCCGATGTCGGCCTGCATCCGGTTTCGACATGGAACAATCCGGAGCCGGAGATCGCCATGATTGCCGCCAGCAGCGGCAGGATTGTCGGGGCGACGATCGGCAACGACGTCAATCTGCGCGACGTCGAGGGGCGCTCGGCGCTGCTGCTCGGCAAAGCCAAGGACAACAACGCTTCGGCAGCACTTGGCCCCTTTATCCGGCTGTTCGATGAGACATTTTCAATTGGCGACGTAAAACAGGCGATCGTACGCCTGAAAGTCGAGGGCGAGGATGGGTTCTCGCTGGAGGGCGCCAGTTCGATGGCCGAGATCAGCCGCTCGCCGGAAGAGTTGGTCGCCGCCGCCATGGGGCCGCATCATCAATACCCCGACGGGCTGGCGCTTTATCTCGGCACCATGTTCGTGCCGTCGAAGGATCGCGGCGAAACAGGCAAGGGCTTTACCCACAAAGTCGGCGACATCGTCACCATCTCGTCGGAGAAATTCGGCGCCTTGGTCAACCGCGTGCGGCTGTCGCCCGACTGCCCACACTGGACCTACGGCGCCAGCCACCTGATGCGCGACCTCGCCAGGGCCGACCTCATCTAGTCCCGCAGCCTAACATCCGATAGTTTCTAGAATTCTCTGATTGGAAATTACCTGCTCGTCGGCATTCGGGAGAGTCCATTGATCGTCGCTCTTGAGGGCAAGACCCTTGTCGTTACCGGCGGAACGCAAGGCCTTGGCGAGACCATCGCCCGGCTGGCCTCAGCCGACGGCGGCGAAGGGATCGCCATTGTCGGCCGCAATGCCGAGCGTGGCAGACGCATCGCCGAAGAGCTTTCACGACCAAGCCGGCCCGTCGTCTTCATCCAGGCCGATCTTGGAGATCCGGCCGCGCCTGCAGCTGTCATGGCGGAAGCGATCAAAAGACTCGGCCGCATCGATTGTCTGGTGAACGCCGCGGCCCTCACCGACCGGGCCTCGCTGGAAACTGGCACAATCAACGACTGGGACAGGTTATTTTCCGTCAATGCGCGCGCGCCGTTCTTCCTCATGCAGGCGGCCGTAGCCGACATGAAGACACGGCGGGCGGCGGGGGCCATCGTCAACATACTGTCGGTGAATGCGCATTGCGGTACGCCGGACCTTGCCATCTATTCCGCAACCAAGGGCGCGCTTTCGACGCTGACCAGAAACATTGCCAACGCGCATCTTTCCGATCGCATCCGCGTCAACGGCATCAACATGGGCTGGGTAGCGACGCCGGCCGAACAAGAGATGCAGGCGCGCACGCTGGGCAAGGGCGAAAACTGGGCAAAGATTGCCGCCGCCGGCCTGCCGCTTGGTCGATTGCTGACCATGGACGAAGTCGCCCAGCTAACGCTGTTCCTGCTCAGCGACGCCTCCGGGCTGATGACCGGGACGCTTATCGACCTAGAGCAATCCGTGCTCGGCGCGCCGCCGCGCAGCATTGCATGACGGTCGCAAGGCCGATCGTCGCCCGCCTGGAAAATATCAGCCAAACTGATGCAATCTGATGGGATTGCTGATGGCGCGGTGCCTTGCGCCAACGTCCATTGGCAATCGAGGCTTGCCATCGATCGAAAAAGGGAATGCTCTAATGCGCCCAGGTCGACGCTGGCAAATGCGATCACGGCTTTGGCCGCGCACGGTTTTTGGCCGCGATCGTCGTCGGAGGAGGAGTTCGGTTCAAATGGGAGGAAATCAAATGCTGACGAGGCTAAGACTGCTTGTACTTGGCTTGGTGGTGGCCCTGGCCATTCCGGCCGCGGCACAGGCCAAGACGTTCTACTGGATTTCGCATGGCGGCCCGGCCGATCCGGTCTGGACCTACTTCCTTGCCGGCGCCAAGCAATGGGCGGCGGACACCGGCAACACCGTCAACACGTCGTTCCACAATGGCGACGTGGCGTCGCAGCAGGAGGCTGTTCGCGCCGCGATTTCCGCCAAGGCCGACGGCATCACCACGACCAGCCCTGATCCGGGCAGCCTTGTGGAGATCGCCAAGGAAGCGCGGGCGGCGAACATCCCGATCATCAACTTCAACACGCCCGACCCGAAGGCGGACTTCAACGCCTATGTCGGCGGCGACAACGTCACCTTCGGCAAACATTGGGCGCAGTATCTGGTCGACAAGGGCCTTGTGAAGAAGGGCGACTTCGTCTGGATGCCGGTCGAGATTCCCGGCGCCACCTATGGCGTCCAGGAAGAGGAAGGCATCAAGAGCGTGTTCGAGCCGCTCGGCATCACCTACGAAATCACCGAAGCGACGCTCGACCAGGCCGAAGTGATCAACCGCATGGTCGATTACCTCACCGCCAACAGGGCCAAGGTCAAGGCGGTTATCGGTCTCGGCGACCTTGTCACGGGTTCGATCAAGCGGGTGTTCGACCAGGTCGGCGTCAAGCCGGGCGAAATCCCGGTCGTCGGCTGGGGTAACTCGCTCGACACCACCCAGGAAGTGCTGAACGGCTACGTCAATGCCGCGCAGTGGCAGGATCCGCAGGCGACCAGCTACGTCGCGCTGTCGCTCGCCAACATGGCGGCGAGCGGTATTCCGCCCGGCTTCGACGTGATCACCGGCGCGCTCTACGAGAAGGACACCGCGGCAGTCTACGACAAGATCCTGTCTGGCAAATAAATCCGCGATCGAGTTGGTCACGGCCGCTTCGGCGGCCGTGACCTTCTCATCATTCCGCCGAAGCCGGTTGCGGTCGCGGCCAAATCCAATCCTATCGCGGGTCCAAGGTGGAAAATCGTTCTGTTATCCAACGCTCGATCGCGCGGCCCGAGTTCGGGCCGTTTGTGCTGCTCGTCGTCGAGATCGCCGTGTTCTGGGGCATCAACCACGACTTCCTGTCGCCGCAAAACATCTCGAACACGCTGGCCTTCACGGTCGAGCTCGGGCTGATCGCGCTGGCGATGACGCTGTTGATGACATCAGGCGAATTCGATCTCTCGGTCGGCTCGGTGTTCGGCTTCTCGCCGGTCCTGATGTGGACGTTGTTCAACAGCGGCGTCGCCTCGCTGGAAGCCGCTTTCGTCGTTGCGCTGGTGGTCGCTGCGTTCATTGGACTGGTCAATGGCTGGTTCGTGACGCAGCTCAAGATCCCGTCCTTCCTGGTGACGCTGGGCATGCTGCTGGTGGTGCGCGGCACCGCTTTGTTCGTCACCAACGGGTTTCCGCAGCGGACCTGGAGCGCCGAGGGCAGCTGGCTGGCGGAAGCGCTGGTCGGCGATTTCTTCATCGGGCCGTTCCGTATCTACATGTCGCTGTTCTGGTTCATCGCCGCCGCAATCGCGCTCGGTTACGTGCTGACGCAGAGCCGGACAGGCAACTGGATCCAGGCAGCCGGCGGCAACCCGAGTGCTGCAAGGGCGCGCGGCGTCAATGTCAGCGGTGTCAAGATCGGCCTGTTCATCCTGTCGTCGATCCTGGCCTCGCTTGCCGGGGTCATCTCCTCGCTGCGCACCTCGGCGGCCAACCCCAACAGCGGCACCGGCTACGAGCTCGAAGTCATCGCCATGGTGGTGATCGGCGGCACGGCGCTGACAGGCGGGCGCGGCACAATCATCGGCACGGTGCTCGGTATCCTGATCCTGCGCGTGATGCGCAACGGCATCGTGCTGATCGGTGTGCCGGGCCTTGCCTATAATATTTTCATCGGTGCCATCATCCTCGGCATGATGGCGCTCCATTCATGGCTGGAACGCCGGCATCAGGCAGGGACTTGAACCATGGCCGAACCGCTTGTCCGAATGGAAAATATCCGCAAGTCCTATGGCCGCGTGCAGGCGCTGGTTGATGCCAATTTCCATGTCAACGAAAGGGAGATCGTCGGCCTGCTCGGCGACAACGGCGCCGGCAAGTCGACGCTGATCAAGGTGCTGTCGGGCGCGGTCCCGCTGACCAGCGGCGACATCTTCATTCGCGGCAAGAAGGTGAATTTGCGCAGTACCAGCGACGCCATCGCGCATGGCATCGAGACGATCTACCAGGATTCGGCGCTGGTGACGCAGCTGTCGATCGCCCGCAACCTGTTTCTCGGGCGCGAGCCGATCAAGCCGCCGCGCTTCCTCAATCGGATGGACCGGGAGGCAATGAACGTGGTTGCCCGCGACCTGCTCAAGCAGGTCGGCATCTCGAAGAACATCCCGCCGACGACGCCGATCGGCTCGCTCTCCGGTGGCGAGCGGCAGGCGGTGGCGATTGCGCGCGCCATGCATTTCGACAGCGACCTCATCATCCTCGACGAGCCGACCAACAATCTCGGCGTCGCCGAAACGCAAGGCGTGCTGAGCTTCGTGCGCAGCGCCCGCGATTCCGGCCATTCGTGCATCTTCATCGCCCACAACATCCATCATGTCTTCCAGGTGGTCGACCGCATCGTCGTCATGCGCCGCGGCAAGGTGGTCGCCGACGATATTGACCCGAAGAAGACCAGCGTCGCCGAAGTCGAACGCGTCATCACCGGCATGTCGGACAAGGAGATCCATGACGCGCTGGTCGAGGGCACGCAACGGCCCGGCTGAGCAGCCGGGGGTCCGCCTGATCGTCGAGGCACTGGATCGCATCGCCACATGGTTGCGACATGAAAGCCACCGTTTCGGATATTGCCAGGAGCTGCGGCCTGTCGACCGCGACGGTCGACCGCGTGCTCAACAACCGGCCGGGGGCCAGTGCCGCCAACCGGCAGCGCGTGATGGAGGCGGCCAAGCAGCTCGGCTATCTGCCGGTCGTCGACCAGGTCGCGTTGCCATCGCGGCCGGCGCATCTCGAATTCTTCCTGCCGATCGGCAGCAATGCCTTCATGGCCGATCTGGCCAGGCACATCGAGGATTATGCGGCGCGCCTGCCGCTGGTCGCCTCCTGCCGCATCCACAAGCTCGCCGGCATCTCGCCGAGCGCCTTGCAGGCGGCCGTCGAAAACCTCTCGCTCAAGGCGAACGGCGTCGGCGTCATCGCCATCGATCATCCGAGAACGCGCAACATCTTGCGCGAGATCGTCGAGGCCGGCATACGCCTGGTCACGCTGGTGTCCGATGTTCCGGGTGCGCCCCGCTCAGCCTATGTCGGCATCGACAACCGGGTGGCCGGCCGCACCGCGGCGCTGCTGATGGGACGGTTCCTCGGCAGCCGCCAGGGCCATCTGGCGATGGTCGTCGGCTCACGCTCCTACCGCGGCCATGAGGAACGCGAGATGGGCTTTCGCTCCGTGCTCGGCGAGGAGTTCCCCAATCTGACGGTCACAAGCGCCGTTGAGATCAACGATGAGCCGGAGGCCAGTTATACCGCGACCATGAAGGCGCTGCACAGCGAGCCGGAGCTGCTCGGCATCTACTGTATCGGCGCCGGGCGCTCGGGCGTGGCAAAAGCATTGCTCGAAGTCAGGCCGCAGACGAAGCCGGTGTTCATCTGCCATGATCTGACGCGCGAGACGCGCGGCTATCTGGTCGACGATCTGCTCGACGTCGTCATCGACCAGAATGCGCGGCTGATCGCCGAACAGTCGGTCATTCGCCTGCTCGGCTCGATCGCCTCGTCGGCGCCCTATCTGACGCGGAAATTCATCGAGCCGCGCCTGATCTTCAAGGAAAATGTCCCGGTGCAGTGATGTCGCGCGAGGGCGATGGTCGCTCGGGCCTCGATGGTTAAAATTCGGTTGATACCGCAAATCTGCACATCACCTATGCAACTTTTGTGGTTGCCGAATCATTGGGCAATCGATAGTTTCGCAGGTGTCGGCCATCTACTCCTCCCAGATGCGATGCCGACGCTGAGTGCGGCACACCTCCTCCCGTGCCGTATTCGAAATCGAGCCCGCTGCCACCTCCTCCCGGCAGCGGGCTTTTTTTGTTCCAGCTCCGGGATAGCGGCCAATGCTTGCGGTCGGGACAGCACCGGACACGTTTGCTGATCCGCGCATCGATGAGCTTCGCTGCGACCGCCGCGGCTTATCGGGCGGAATCCTGTCACACTTGTCACTCTCACCGGTTCGCCGGCGGCCCTATCCTGCCTCACGACCAGCAAACAACGCCGCGCCGGCAATGGTGCGGAGGATCGGCACAGGAGACGCGAGATGGCACATCGCGATGGGACGAGACATCACCCGGCGGCGCGGCGCGCAATCGAAACGCCACGGGTCGCTTCGCCGCTTGCGAGATTATCTTGCCCTGAAAGACGTGATCAGGCCTTCCGCCATGCGGACGAACTGCGCGCTCGGGCCCTCGGCGCCGACGCTTTGCAGGCTGACGCGGGCGCCCTCGAGCAACAGCGACAGCGTGTCCGCAAGAAGCTCGGCCTGTCCGATGCCGGCATCGCGACACAGCGAGACCAGCCGCTCGCGCTGCGCTTCCTTGAGTTCCTTGATCACTTGCCTTGCCGGATGATCCGCCTCGCTCAGCTCGATGGCGGCGTTGGCCATGTCGCAACCGCGACGGTCCGACATCAGGCAATCGGCCGCCATCCGGACCCAGGCATGCAGCTGCGCCAGCTTGTCGCCCGGATTCTCAGCCTCGAACTTTTCCCACATCGCGTTGGCGCTGCAGGCGGTCGCCCGCAGACATTCGATGATCAGGTCGTCCTTGGACTCGAAATGCCGGTAGAGCGTCATCTTGTTGGTGCCGGCGGCCTCGGTGATGGCATCGATGCCGACGCCGCGAATGCCATGCTTGTGAAACATGTCCCGTGCCGTCTCCAGGATCCTGTCCCGGGGGCGAACACGCTCCACAACACCGTCTGTCATCAAAACCTCCGTGATTGCGTTTCCCGAAATTCCCTCGGTGCACCTCTTGACTAGGGTGTTACCGGTCTGTAACGTTAGAGATGTTACTTACCTGTAACACCCGCATTGCATCATGTCAAACTCGCAAGTGCCGGCCACCAGCCCCGCCCCGATCGGCAAGGGGACGAACCGCACCTTACGGCCTCGGCCGGCGAGCAAGAAAACACCCGATCCGCGGCTTGCCGCGGATCACCAATAACCAGGAGCCGCTTCGATGTCGCAGCGCAATGATCTGACGATCGATGAAGTCGTGAGGGATCCGATGATCCGCATGCTGATGAAGGCCGACCGCGTCGACCCGCGGTCTTTCGAGGCGATGCTGCGTGCGCTGGCGGATGAGCAGGCCGAGCGCCGCAATGCGCCGCGCCACCTTGAAGATTTCGGCTTTCTCGAAGATTCCGGCTCAACACGCAGCCGGCGGCTGTCCAGGGTAGCCAGGGCGTTTGGCCGGGCCAGAGCATCGGGCGAGGCGTGCATCTCATGGTAAACTTCTTCATTCATCGTCCGATCTTTGCGTCGGCGATCGCCATCATCATGGTGCTCGCCGGAGGGATCTGTTATTTCCTCCTGCCCGTCTCGCAGTTTCCCGACATCACGCCGCCCCAGGTCGTGGTCAGCGCCCATTACCCGGGCGCCAGCGCGCAGGTCGTCGCCGACACGGTGACGACGCCGCTCGAACAGCAGATCAACGGCGTCCAGGGGATGACCTATATGTCGTCGTCGAGCTCCAATGACGGCTCCTCGACGATCACCATCACCTTCGACGTCGGCTACGACCTGAGCACGGCGGCCGTCGACGTCCAGAACCGCGTTTCGCAGGCGGCTTCCTCGTTGCCGGCCATCGTCAATCAGGGCGGCGTGACGATCAAGAAGCAGAACCCGAACTTCGTCCTGATCGTCGACCTCACCTCGCCGGACGGTTCCGTCAACCCGGTCGCGCTGAGCAATCTCGCCTATCTGCAGGTGGTCGATCCGCTGAAGCGCCTGCCCGGCGTCGGCGACGTGCAGATCTTCGGCGAGCGGCGCTATTCGATGCGCATCTGGCTCGACCCCGACAAGCTCGCCAATCTCGGCATTACTGCCGTCGACGTGCAGAACGCCGTCGCCGAGCAGAACGTCCAGGTAGCGGCCGGCAAGATCGGGCAATCACCGGCTCCGGCCGGCACTGCCTTCGAGATGCAGGTCAACGCCGTCGGCAGGCTGAGCGATCCCAAGGAGTTCGGCGAAATCGTCGTGCGGGCCAATACCGCCAACGGCTCGCTGGTCAGGCTGCGCGACGTTGCGCGCATCGAGCTCGGTGCGCTGCAATATTCGTCGTCGGCCTTCTTCGGCAAGGACCCGACGGTGGTGCTCGCGGTCTACCAGATGCCGGGCTCCAACGCGCTCGATCTGCAGCAGCGCGTCAAGGACAAGATGCAGGAGCTGTCGGCCCGTTTCCCGAAGGGCGTCAGCTACGCCATGCATTACGATACGACACGTTTCGTTTCGGCCTCGATGCACGACGTGCTGATCACGCTCGGCGAGGCGCTGGTCCTGGTCGTCGCCGTGGTGTTCATCTTCCTGCAAAGCTGGCGCACCACGATCATCCCGACGATCGCAATTCCGGTGTCGCTGGTGGCGACGCTGGCCGTCATGCATATGCTTGGCTTCTCACTGAACATGCTCAGCCTGCTCGGCATGGTGCTGGCGATCGGCCTCGTCGTCGACGACGCCATCGTCGTGGTCGAGAATGTCGAACGCCAACTTGAGGCCGGCCTCAAACCGCTGGCTGCCACGCGTACCGCGATGGCAGAGGTTACCGGCCCGATCATCGCCACGACCGCCGTGCTGATGGCTGTGTTCGTGCCGGTTGCCTTCATTCCCGGCGTGTCCGGCCGGCTCTACAACCAGTTCGCCCTGACTGTGGCGATCTCCTTCGGCATCTCGGCCTTCGTCTCGCTGACGCTTACCCCGTCGCTCAGCGCTGCCTTCCTGCGCCACCGGCCGGAAACACAGTTCGTGCTGTTCCGCTGGTTCAACATGGGCTTCGAACGGCTGGCGCATGCCTATGCGAATGGTGTGCGCATTCTCATCCGCCTGCGCTGGATCATGCTTGGCGTGTTCGCGGCCGGACTTGTCGCGACCTATTTCGTCTGGCAGCGCCTGCCCTCGACCTTCCTTCCGGTCGAGGACCAGGGCTATTTCTTCGTCGTCATCCAGCTCCCCGACGGGGCCTCGCTGGAACGCACCGACGCGGTGGCGCAAAAGGCACGCGACATCCTGCAGAACACGCCCGGCGTCGACATCGTCGGCTCGATCAGCGGCTTGAACTTCCTGACCAGCGCCGCGCAGTCGAACTCGGCGGTCGAATTCGCCATCCTGAAGCCATGGGACGAACGCGGCCCCGACCAGAGCGCCTCGAAGCTCGTCGCCGATGTGCGCAACAAGCTGCTGCAAATTCCGGAGGCTTTTGCGCTGAGTTTCGACCCGCCGTCGATCCCGGGCATCGGCACCACCGGTGGCTTCGAGTTCCAGGTCGAGGACCTGACCGGCCGCGGCAGCGTGGCGCTCAACGATGCGACGCAAGCGGTGATTGCCGAGGCGCGCAAGCAGCCCGAGCTCAACCCGCAGCAATTGTTCTCGTCGTTCTCGACCTCGACGCCGCAGTTCAACTACGATCTCGATCGCGCCAAGGCGAAGCTGCTCGGGCTCAACCTGCCGGACGTGTTCAATACGCTGCAGATCTATCTCGGCTCGCTCTATGTGAACGATTTCAACCTGTTCGGCCGCACCTTCCGGGTGACGATCCAGGCCGACAAGGACTCTCGCGCCGGTCCGGCCGACATTTCGCGGCTCTATGTCCGCAATGCCTCGGGTGGGATGGTGCCGCTGAGCACGCTGGGCAAGCTTGTGCCGATCGTCGGCCCCGAGACCGTGCCGCATTACAATAACAATGCGTCGGCCCTGATCAATGGCGGCGCCGCGCCCGGCTTTTCGTCCGGCCAGGCGGTGGCGGCGATGGAACGTGCCGCTGCCACGGCGTTGCCGAGAGATTTCGGCTACGAATGGACCGGCATCACCTATCAGGAGCTCAAGGCGGGATCGATCGCATCCGTGGTCTTTGGTCTCGCGATCGTCTTCGTCTTCCTGATCCTCGCCGCGCAATATGAGAGCTGGGCGATGCCGTTCATGGTGCTGCTGGCGGTGCCGCTCGCACTGTTCGGTGCGTTCGTCGTGCTTTGGCTGCGTGGCATGCAGATCGATGTCTATTCGCAGATCGGCTTCGTCATGCTGATCGGACTGGCGGCCAAGAACGCGATTCTGATCGTCGAGTTTGCCCGGCGCCGGCGCGAAGAAGGCCTCAGCATCGTCGACGCCGCGATGGAAGCGGCGCGGCTTCGGCTGCGACCGATCCTGATGACCGCCTTCGCCTTCATCCTCGGCGTGCTGCCGCTGATGTTCGCTACAGGTGCAGGTGCCGCAAGCCGGCAGTCGATCGGCACCACCGTCTTTGGCGGCATGGTCGCGGCGACGATCCTGTCGCTGGTGTTCGTGCCGGTCTTCTATGCGGTGATCGAGCAGCTGCGCGAGCGCCGCAGCGAGAGCGAACCGGTTTCCGAAGCGACCGAACAACCAACTGCCGAACCCGCCTTCGAGCCATTGGCCGAAGCCGCCGAATAGGACTGGAGAATTGATCATGCGTAAATGGAAAATCGCGCTGGGAACGGCCGTCGCCCTTGGGGCGATTTCGGTGGCGAGCGTTCACCTGCTCGACATGGGCAGCCTCAGCCTCAACGCGGGCACAGCCGGGGCGGCGACACCCAAGCCGGAAGCCTTTGTCATGCCGGTGCCGGTGGTGAGCGTCGTCAAGAAGACGATCCCGATCTATCTCGACTACGCCGCCCGGGTGGAGCCGATCCGCAGCATCACGCTGCAGGCGCGCGTGCCGGGTTATCTGCAGGAGCAGGTTGCCACCGACGGCAGCGACGTGGCGAAGGGCGACCTTCTCTACAAGATCGCGCCGGAGGATTTTCAGGCTGCCCTCGAGCAGGCGAAGGCGCTTATCCAGCGCGACACGGCGACGCTCGACTATGCGCGCTCCAATCTCGGGCGCGGCAGCGAACTCGCCAAGAGCGGCTATCTCGCCAAGGACGTGTTCGACCAGCGCACCAGCACCTTGCGTGAGGCTCAGGCCTCGCTCGCCGTGAACCAGGCCGCCTTGCGGACCGCCGAGCTCAATTTGAGCTATACCGAAATCCGAGCCCCGTTCGCGGGACGCATCGGACGCAGCCAGGCTTCCGTTGGAACGCTGGTCAGCGTTGCCGGCACCGTGCTCAATTCGCTGGTGCAGCTCGATCCGATCTACGTCACCTTCAATCCGAGCGAAACGGACCTGACACAGATCGAGGAAGCCCGGGCCGCGGGACCGATCAGTGTCGACGTCCTGCTTCCCGGTGAAACGGAACCGCGCCAGAAGGGCGATCTTACCTTCATAGACAACACGATCGATCGCTCGACCGGCACGATCACGGCACGGGCGACGATCGGCAACGGCAAGTTCACGCTGCTGCCCGGCCAATATGTCCGCGTCCGGCTGCACGTCAAAGAGCAGCCCGATGCGCTGATGGTACCGCAGACGGCACTCGGCTCAGGCCAGCTCGGCAAATACCTCTATGTCGTCGGCAAGGACAACACGGTCGACCAGCGTATCGTTTCGCTCGGACCGACCAATGGCGATCAGGTCGCCATCTTGAGCGGTGTGGCCGAAGGCGACCGGGTGATTACCGGGAATCTGCAGAAGATCGGCCCGGGAATGCCGGTCTCGCCGCTGCCCGAGAAACCGGCCACCTGATAACCCCCATCAGGTCCGGTTCCGCGGCGCCCTCGGCTCCCACGCCAAGGGCGCCGTTTTGCTATGTTTCGTTCTACGCAATTCCTTGGGGAAAGCGCTACATACGCCGGCTTCGAGAAGCCGGTGTGATGTTCAGCGATGAAGAACGGGTCGGTCTTTGCGGCCGTGCGGCCTGACGGCCTTGCCGGCGCCGCAAGCCAGCCGGCCAAGCGGAAGTCAAGAAATCCACAACCCGCCTCTTGTTAGATTGTCGACAATCTGCTTGTCTTGATTTCGGTTCCCTGGAGCAGCCGAATGGCAAAGCTGGATTTCAGTCCGATCGCCGATACGACACGCAGGGCCGAGATCGTAGGGCTGCTCCGGCGGGCGATCCTGACCGGCCAGCTGGAACCTGGACAGAAGCTCAACGAACTCAGGATTTCCGAGCAGATGCGGGTGAGCCGCGCGCCGCTGCGCGAGGCGATGCGCGAGCTGGTGCAGGAAGGCATCCTGACCAGCATCCCCTACGCCGGAACCTTTGTCATCGACGTCACCGCCAAGGACATCGACGACGCCTATTCGCTCAACAAGGTGCTCGACGAGTTCGCCATCGCGCGGACCTGGCCGCTTCGCGACCAGCGCTTCTTCGACGAACTCGACCGGCGTCATGCGGCGGTGAAGCAGGCGACGCGCGAACTGGACACGACGCGGCAGATCGAAACAGCGCTGCAACTGCATGGCCTGATCCACGAATGGGCCGACAATTCGGTGCTGCTTGAAACGTGGCAACGGCTGACCAGCCGGCTGCAGATGTATTTCGCGTTGCACCAGCGGGCGCGCAACGAGCCGGTGCCTGCCGAAGATGCTCACGAGACCTATGTACGGCTGCTCAAGGGCAGCGACATGCGCGCCGCACAGCGCCACGCCAAGGAGCATATCGACCTGGATTTCGAAGAACTGCTCGCCTATGCGCGCGGGCTGGAACAGCGCGGCTCAAAGGGCGCCGGCGCCGATCGTGCCGGCCGACCTAGAGGCGGCTGAGCCCTACAAATTTGACGGACATCCCGGAACACAGACAACGGACAGAAAACGTGCAGATCAAAACCATCAAAGCCTACCATGTCGTGCAGCCCTTCGTTGACGGGCTTTACCGTATGTCCAAGGGGCGCGTCGCCGATGCGTTCGACGCGGTGATCGTCGCCGTCACCGCCGATAGCGGGCTCACCGGCTGGGGCGAGATGGCGCCGCTTGGCAACTTCTATTCGGCTGCCTTCGCTGCGGGTACTCGCGCCGGTGTCCTCGAGATCGCGCCGCATCTCATTGGCCATGACCCACGCGGGCTAGCCAGTATCAACAGGCTGATGGACACCGTGTTCAAGGGCCATCCCTACATCAAGTCGGCGCTCGACATGGCATGCTCGGATCTCGCGGCGCGCGCCGTCGACGTGCCGCTGGTCACCCTGCTCGGCGGACGCGAAAGCGAGACGGCCGAACTCTACAAGGTCGTCACCCACGGCACGGTCGACGCGATGGCCGCGCTCGCCAAGCACATCGTCAAGGACGGCTTTCATCGGCTGCAAGTCAAGGTCGGCGGCAACGTCCATGACGACATCGAACGCGTCACAGCCGTCGCCGCCGCCGTGCCGAAGGGCACCGTCATCTTCTGCGACGCCAATGCCGGTTGGACGCCTTACCAGGCGCGCCAGTTCGTGGATGCGACGCGCACGATCGACTACACGTTCGAGCAGCCCTGCACGACGATCGACGAATGCCTGTCGGTGCGCCGCTCGCTCGACAAGCCGATGGTGCTCGATGAATCCGTCGCCTCGCTTGATGATATGCTCGATATCCATCGCAAGGGCGCGGCCGACGGGCTGACGCTGAAGATCTCACGCCTCGGTGGCGTCACCAAAACGCGCCAGATCCGCGACCTTGCCGTCGACCTCGGCTTCATGATCACGGTCGAGGACACTGGCGGCGCCGAGATCGACACATCGGCCATGGCGCATCTGTCGCTGTCGACGCCGGAGGAGCGCCGGCTGCACGCCATCGCCTTTCACGAATGGGTGACGGTGCGCACCGCATCCAACATGCCGCCGGTTTCGGGAAGCCGTATGGGCATTCCGGATGGGCCGGGCCTCGGCATCGATGTCGTTCCCGGCCTGCTCGGTGCGCCCTTCTTCGAAATCGGCAGCTGAGCTGCAACAAGGCTGCACCCAATCAAGCTGAATATGCCGCGTCCTTCTGACTGTCGTGCGGATTGACCGCTCATCCAATCGTCTTCGGCCGATTGCAGAGCGACAATGCCCAATTGCCGGTTGAAATATTTTTCATTTGCAAATAGAAATGTTCAAAACGCTGATTTGGACGCTGCGGCGCGTCAGGAACTGGAGGAAACGACATGTCCCATCCGCAATTTGCAGCGGAACTTCTGCAGCGCGCTGAACAGCAGGGGCCGATCACCATCGGGCTTGCCGGCGCCGGACAGATGGGCACCGACATCGTCGTCCAGGTCGCGCTGATGCCGGGCATGCGGATCGGCGCTATTTCCGAAGTCAGGCCGCAGGCAGCGATCGACGCGGCGCTGCTCGCTGGCCATGACCATTCGGACATCGTCCAGGCCGGCAATGCGGCCGCGATCGACCGCGCCATCGAGGCCGGCAAGATCGCGGTGACCGAAGATTTGCATGCACTGGCGGCGGCCGGCCGGATCGACGTCATCATCGACGCGACGGGCAATCCCAATATCGGCACGCTGTTCGCGCTGGAAGTGATGAAGAACGGCAAGCACATCGTCATGCTCAATGTCGAGGCCGACATCACCATTGGCCGTTTCCTCAAGGACGAAGCGCGTAAGGCTGGCGTCGTATATACCGGTGCGGCCGGCGACGAGCCCGCCTGCACGCTGGAGATCATCGGCTTTGCCAAGAGCCTCGGCTTCAACATCATCGCCGCCGGCAAGGGCAAGAACAATCCGCTGAAGATCGACGCCATGCCGGCCGACTACGAGAAGGAGGCGGCCGAGCGCAACATGAATGCGCGCATGCTGGTCGAATTCGTCGACGGCTCGAAGACGGCGATCGAGATGGTGGCGATCGCCAATGCGACCGGGCTGGTGCCCGACGTGCCGGGCATGCACGGCCCGACCGCGACGCTGGAGGAACTGGCCAGCGTGCTTTGCCCGCGCGAGGATGGCGGCGTGCTGCATCGCAAGGGCGTGGTCGATTACTCGATCGGCAAGGGTGTGGCGCCCGGCGTGTTCTGCATCATCGAGACCCGGCATCCGCGTGTGCTGGAGCGCATGATCGACCTCAAGGTCGGCAAGGGGCCCTATTTCACGATCTTCCGGCCCTATCATCTGACCAGCCTGGAAGTGCCGCTGTCGGCGGCGCGTGCGGTGGTCTACAAGCGTGCGGACATGGAGCCGCTCGACCATCCGGTCGCCGAGGCGGTGGCGGTCGCCAAGAGCGATCTTGGTGTGGGCCAATCTCTCGGCATGATCGGCGAGAATGACTATCGCGGCTTCGCCATGACCTGGGGGGATGCGCGCGCCCGCGGCGCCCTGCCGCTCGGCCTTGCCGAACGCGCCAAGGTGGTCAAGCCGCTCAAGACCGGCGACTTCCTGACCTATGAAAATTGTGTACCCGACGATTCGATGGTGATAACCCAGATCCGCCGCCGTCTCGACCAGTCGGACGGACGGTTCGTTACAAACGCAGCCTGACCCCGCCGGATCTCCGCCTGATGGACGATGTCGTAATCGGGATCGACGCCTCGACCACGGCCGTGAAGGCGATTGCCTTCGCGCGCGACGGCGAGGAGCTGTTCCAGGCGCGCGAGCCGTACCCGCTTTCAAATCCGAAGCCCGGCCATTTCGAGCAGGACGCCGAACATTGGTGGACGGCGCTGCTTGGCGCATTGAAGCAGGTCACCGAGGCGGTCGGCGCTGCGCGGGTGGCGGCGATCTGCATCGCTCACCAGCGAGAGACCTTCACGCTGGTGGACAGCGCCGGCAAAGCACTCATGCCGGCGATCCTGTGGCTCGACGAACGCGCCCGGCCGCAGGTTATCAGGCTTTCGGCCGAACTCGGCCGCGAGGCGATCCGCGACTGGAGCGGCAAGCCGCCGGACCCGACGCCGGCGCTCTACGCTATTGCCTGGCTTGCCGAGCACCAGCCGCAAGTGCTTCGCCAGGCAGCGGCACTGGTCGACGTGCACGGTTTCTTCGTCCAGCGGCTGACCGGACGATTGGTCACCAGCACCGCAAGTGCGGATCCCCTCGGGCTGCTCGACGTCGAGAAGGGTACCTGGCATCCCCGCCTCGTTGCGGCCGCCGGACTGCAGATGAAGCAATTGCCCGAGCTGGTCGCACCAGGCGTGGTCTGCGGCAGTCTTTCCGCAAGCATAACGCAGCTGACCGGCCTGAGGGCCGGCACGCCGGTCGTTGCCGGCGCTGGGGACGGCCAGGCGATGGGTCTCGGCATGGGCGTCTACGGCGAGGGCAAGAGCTATCTCTCGCTCGGCTCCGGCGTGGTCAGCGGCTGCTATTCCGGCAAGGTGAAAACCTCGGACGCCTTTCGCACGCTGGTCTCGCCGACCGGCTCCGGTTTCATGCTGGAGACCGTGCTGCGCTCGGGCATGCAGCTGGTCGACTGGATCGTGCAAACCACCGGTTCGCCTTCGGCGGCAGCGCTGGAGAAAGTGGCGCTGGATGTTGCCGCGGGCAGCGAGGGCCTGCTCATCATGCCCTATTGGGCCGGCGTCATGAGCCCGTATTGGGACGGTGCGGCGCGCGGCGCCATTGTCGGCCTGTCGCTGGATCACCGGCCGGAGCATCTCTTCCGCGCTGTCCTGGAAGGCATCGCCTTCGAGCAGGCCGTCGCCACCGAGGCCATGGAAGCCCAGGCCGGCGGACCGGCGGCGATGATTGCCGCCGGCGGCGGCACCAATTGCGCGCTGCTCATGCAGATCATGGCAAGCGTGCTCGAGCGGCCGCTCTCGGTTTCGCCGGTCAACGAAGCCGCCGCACTCGGCGCTGCCATGCTGGCGGCAGCGGCTGTCGGCTGGTTTGCCTCGCCGGAAGCCGCCGCGCAGGCAATGGCTGCCGCTCCCACCAGGCATGTCGATCCGGTCGACGGGCTTGTCGCCGCCTATCGCAGCCGCAAGGAAATCTACCGCGACCTTTATCAGGCGACGCGCGACATCCACACCCGCCTCAGCGCTCTCGGCGAAATCTAGCGGTTGAGCAGGCCCTTGGCCGCGTCTTCGTCGGTGATCAGAACCGATACCTTGGTGTTGGCGAGCGCAGCCCGCATTACCGCTACCTTTTCGCTGCCTCCCGACACCAGGATGATGCTCGGGATATCCGACAGATCCTGCAGCGGATAGGCGCAGACGCGGCGGTTGACCTCGTGGTCGACCGGGCGGCCCTCGGCGTCGATGAAATGACACAGAATATCGCCGACGGCACCGGCCGCCTGCAGTTCCTCGAGTTCGCTTGGCTTGATGAAGCCGTAATTGGCGATCGGGCTGTCGTTGGAAAACGAGCCGACGCTGAGCACGGCGATGTTTGCCCGGCGTGCACGGAAGACGACGTCCTGAACGCTGCGCTGGCTCATGAAAGCGTCGCGCTGCTCCGGCCTGTCGGCATAGACCGGCACCGGCAGCAGGAAGCACTCCGCACCGATCTTTTCGGCGAAATCCCAGGCGCTTTCTGTCGGGTTAAGCGGCTGGGCATGGGTGAGGCCGCCAAGCATCGAAACCACCGTCGTCCTGGCGATGGGCCGCCGCGGCAATTCATTGATGGCGAATTTCAGTGTCCGCCCCCAGCCCAGTGCGATGACATCGCCGGCATTCACATGGTCGGCCAGGTAGGCGGCGGCGGCGTGGCCGATCATCAGCGGCGCGTTGCTTCGGTCGGCCGCCGACGGCACCACAACAGCCTGGCTGAGCCCGAACCGCTGCTTGAGGCTTTCCTCCAAAATCACGCATTCGACGACGCTGTCGCGGATGCGAAACTGGACGACACCCTCTTCGCGGGCGGCGGAGAGAATGCGATGCACCTTGATGCGGCCGACGCCGAGAATTTCGGAAATCCGCTCCTGTGTAAGACCCTCGACATAATAGTGCCAGGCGGCGCGGGCCTTGAGTTCGGCGTCGGGGAAGCGCGGGACTCTTTCGTTCTCTACGATCGTCATCTGTTTGCCTTGCCGCAGCCGCCGGCTCTGCTCATGATATTCCAATCCGGCGACTTCGAAATGCCCAAGATTTCGGAGACCTTGCGTAAGGCAAACCGGCGGACAGCGCAAACCCGTCGTCGAATGAAGCGGCAGGCCTTGACAATTTTCCGACGAACAGTTTAGCTGAACAAAATTGCATGTAAAAGATAAATTGTTCACAGGGAGGGGCCTGGTGAACAAAGTGGCCCGGTGATGCAGCGCCGGATTGCTGTGGAGGAGACAAAGTGGCTGTGAGCAACGACGCAAGCAATTTGAAGGCAGGCGAGTTGAAGGCAGGCTCTGGCGCGCAGGCTACGGCGGGCGCAAGGTTTTCGGCTGTCTTTGCCGGAACCATGGGTCCGCTGATCGGGCTGGCTCTGCTGTGCCTGGCGCTCTCGCTGACTACCGACACGTTCCTGACCATCCGCAACATCCTCAACGTGCTCGACCAGGTCACCGTGCTCGGCATCATGGCGATCGGCATGACGCTGGTCATCCTGATCGGCGGCATCGACCTGTCCGTCGGCTCGGTGCTGGCGCTGGCTTCCATGGTGATGGGCTTCGTCGCCCATCCGGACTATCTCAATCTCGGCCTGCCCGCCGGCATCGCCGCGGCCCTCGTCGTCGCCGGTCTTTGCGGCCTGGTTTCGGGCCTGCTGGTGACGGTCACCAAGCTGCCGCCCTTCATCGCCACGTTGGCGATGATGTCGGTGGCGCGCGGCCTCGCCAACATGATCACCGACGGCTCGCAGATCGTCGGCTTTCCCGACTGGTTCACCAGCCTGTCGATAATCCGCCATTTCGGCTTCCTCTCGGTCACCGTCGGGCTGATGATCGTGCTTGCGGTCATTTTCGCGATCTTCCTGAATTATCGCGCTACCGGGCGTAGCCTGTACGCAATCGGCGGCAGCGCCGAAGTCGCCCGGCTGTCCGGCATACCGGTCAAGTCGCTGACAAACTGGGTCTATGCGATCTGCGCCGTGCTGGCCGGTCTCGCCGGCATCGTGCTTGCCGCCCGGCTCGATTCCGTCCAGCCGAGCTCCGGCCTTGGCTACGAACTCGACACCATCGCGGCGGTGGTGATCGGCGGCGCCAGCCTGTCGGGCGGCGTCGGTTCGATCGGCGGCACAGCCATCGGCGTCCTCATCATCGGCGTGCTGCGCAACGGGCTGAACCTGCTCGGTGTCTCGCCCTTCATCCAGCAAGTGGTTATCGGCGTGGTGATCGCGCTGGCGGTGGCCACCGACACGTGGCGGCGCCGAGCACAATGAAGAATGGGGCACAATGAAGAATTGGGCTCAATGAGATTCGCCCCGATATTCGGGCGAAAACGGATCGGTGATCCGAAACTGGGAGTTGTTCGGCCAAGGGGCGCCGCGATGCGCGGGCAGGACAGATTGAACATCAACGGAGGAATAAACATGCTGACCAAACGTTCATTGCTGCTTGCCGCCGCGGCCGTCATCCCGCTGCTTGGCCTGTCCGACATGGCCTCGGCCAAGGAGGCCAAAAAGCTCGGCCTCGCCGTCGCCAATCTGCAGGCCGACTTCTTCAACCAGATCAAGCAGTCCGTCGAAGCCTACGGCAAGGAAAAGGGCATCGAGGTCGTTACCGTCGACGCCAAGGGCGATTCGGCGACTCAGGTCAGCCAGGTGCAGGACCTGATCACGCAGAACATCGATGCGCTGATCTATATTCCGGCCGGCGCCACCGCCGCCACCGTGCCGACCAAGACCGCCAAGGCTGCCGGCATCCCGGTCGTCAATGTCGACCGCAACGCCGACGGCGCGCCCGGCGATACCTTCATCGCAACCAACAGCGTGGCATCGGCCAAGGCGGTTTGCGACTACATCGCCAAGCAGGCCGGCGGCAAGGGCGAGCTGATCATCATCCACGGCCAGAAGGGCACGACGCCCGAAGTCGACCGCTCGAAGGGCTGCGGCGAAGCGCTGAAAGGCTATCCCGACATCAAGGTTGTCGGAGAATTGTGGAGCGAAGGCTGGCACCAGGACGAAGGTTTCAAGCTGACGCAGGATCTGTTGCAGTCGCACCCCGACGTGTCGATCGTCATCGGCCAGGCCGATGCGCTGGCGCTCGGTGCGGCGCAGGCGGTCAAGGTCGCCAATCCCGGCCATAAGGTCTGGGTTGCCGGCTTCGACGGCGATGTGGCGGCGCTCAAGGCACTGAAGGACGGCGTCTTCGACGTGACCGCGACGCAGCAAACCCAAGGCATGGGCCGGCTCGCCGTCGACGCAGCAATCAAGCTGGTGGCCGGCGAGACCATTCCCGCCGAACAACTGCAGGATGCGACGCTGACCACCAAGGACAATGTCGAGCAGTTCATCGCCAAGCATCCCTGATTGAGACCAGTCCGGCAGTCGACGAGCGCAACGATGTCCACCGATCCTCGCCACACGCACAGCGCCAATAACGGGCTCGTCGTCAGCGGCCTCTGCAAAAGCTACGGGCCGGTGCAGGTCCTGGCCGATGCGAGCTTCGAGGTGCGGCCGGGCGAGGTCGTGGCGCTGCTTGGCGAAAACGGCGCCGGCAAGTCCACCGTCTCGAACATCATCGCCGGCTCGACCAAACCCGATGCTGGCACCATCTCCTGGCGGGGGAAACCTTATTCCCCCGCCAATCCTGCCGCGGCGATCGACGCCGGCATCGGCATGATCCACCAGGAGCTGAAGCTCTTGCCCGATCTGTCGGTCGCCGAAAATGTCTATGTCGGCCGCCTGCCGATGCGTGGCGGCCGCATCGACCGCGCGGCAATGAACGCACGGGCATCGGCCCAGTTGAAGCGCCTCGGCCTCGATGTCTCGCCCGAGCGCAAGGTGCGCACGCTGCGTATCGCCGCCCAGCAGCAGGTCGAGATCGCCAAGGCGCTGACGCTCAATGCCGAGCTGCTGATCTTCGACGAACCGACGGCCGCCCTTGGCGGCGAGGAAACGGAGCTCCTGTTCCAGCAGATCCGCAAGCTCAAGGCGGAAGGCATGTCCTTCATCTATATCAGCCACCGGCTGGACGAGATCGCCCAGATCGCTGATCGCGTGGTGGTGATGCGCGACGGGCGCATCGTCGCCCGGCACGAGCGCGCCGACATTCCGGTGCGCACCGTCGTCGAGCAAATGGTCGGCCGCAGTGTCGAGCGGATGTTCCCTACGGTATCGGCGCCGGGCAACGACACGCTGCTCGAGGTCGAGAACCTGTCCTCGCCGGAACGCAGCTTTCAAAATGTCAGCTTTTCAGTGCGGGCCGGCGAAATCCTCGGCATTGCCGGGCTGATCGGCGCCGGACGCACGGAGCTGGTGCGGGCGATCGCCGGTGCCGATCCGATCTCATCGGGATCGGTGCGCGTCGCCGGCAAGCCGGTGCATCTCAATGGCCCGGCGGCGGCGATCAAGGCCGGCGTCGTCCTGGTACCGGAAGACCGCAAGGCGCAGGGCGTGGTGCTCGACCAGACGATCGGCGAGAACCTGGCGATCGGCAATTTCGACCATGTCGCGCCGAATGGCTGGGTGTTCCCGAAGGCGGTGCAGAAATTCGCCGAGGCCGGCATTCGCCGGCTCGGCGTCAAGGGCCGGCCGAACCAGGCGGTCAGCAAGCTCTCCGGCGGCAACCAGCAGAAAGTGATCATCGCCAAATGGGTGTCGCGCCCGCCCAAGGTATTCATCCTGGACGAGCCGACGCGCGGCATCGACGTCGGTGCACGCGCCGCGATCTATGATGTCATCGCCGACCTTGCCCGCTCCGGCATGGCGGTGGTGGTGGTGAGCTCCGACCTCGAGGAAGTTCTCGGCCTGTCGCATCGCGTGCTGGTGCTGAGCCGCGGCCGGCAACGCGGCATTCTCGACCGCAGCGAAGCAAGCAATATCGCGGTGATGGAACTCGCCACGAGCTAGGAACAGCCCATCGAAACAAAGCGCAGCAGGTGGTATCCTCCCGGGCACCAGACCGCGCGGGGCGCCAGCAACAGAGTTGGCGCCCCTTTATTTCCGGAGGACGGCGGTTGGAGCAGAGGGACCGACGATGAAATTATTCGACCTTCATGGTGACGTGGCACTTGTGACAGGCGCCGGCAGCGGCATCGGGCAGGCAATCGCCATTGGGCTGGCCGAGGCCGGCGCCGACATAGCCTGCTTCGGCCACGCCTCGAAAGGCGGGCTGGAGGAGACCGCGCACCGGATCACGGCACTCGGCGGCAAGGCGCTTGTGCTGAACGGCACGGTGACTTCAGAGGCCGATCTCGCGGCCGCGATCGAGCGTACGGAGATGGAACTCGGCGCGTTGACCATCGCCGTCAACAATGCCGGCGTCGCCGGAGCTGAGCCGGCAGAGACGCTGTCGCTGGAGAAATGGCAGAAGCTCTATGACGTCAATGTCAGCGGCGTGTTTCTGTCCTGCCAGGCCGAGGCCCGCGCCATGCTGACGCGGCGCAAGGGCTCGATCATCAACATCGCGTCGATGTCGGGCTCGATCGTCAATCGCGGCCTGACCCAGGCGCATTACAATTCGTCGAAGGCCGCGGTCATCCACATGTCGAAGAGCCTCGCCATGGAATGGGCCGATCGCGGCCTGCGCGTCAATGTCGTCAGCCCCGGCTACACGCTGACGCCGATGAACAAGCGGCCGGAGGTCGCCGACCAGGTCAGGATCTTTGAGCGCGACACGCCGATGGGCCGCATGGCGGCGCCGGAAGAGATGGTCGGCCCGACCGTGTTCCTGGCCAGCCGCGCCTCGAGTTTCGTCACCGGCATCGACCTGATCGTCGATGGCGGCTTCGTCTGCTGGTAGGAGAAAAGATGCAGAAGCGATTCCAGGGAAAAACGGCGGTCATCACCGGCGCCAGCGGCGGCATCGGCGCGGCAATGGCCAGGCGCTTCGCGGCGGAAGGTGCCGCGGTCGTCGTCAGCGCCATCGACGCGCGCGTCGAAGAGGTCGCCGCCGATCTCAAGGCTACGGGCGCCAGGGTCGCATCGCTGCGCATGGATGTGACGAAGAAAGACGAAGTCGTCGCCCTCTATGACCTGGCCGAGCAGGAGTTCGGCCGCGTCGATATCTCCGTGCAGAATGCCGGTGTCATCACCATCGCCAGGATCGAGGCGGTGACCGAGGCCGAATGGGACAAGGTGATGGCTGTCAACACCAAGGGCGTGTTCCTGTGCTGCCAGGAGGCGATCGCGCGCATCCGCAAGCATGGCGATGGCGGCCGGCTGATCAACACCGCATCCGGCCAGGCGCGGCAGGGCTTTATCTACACGCCGCATTATGCGGCCTCGAAATTCGGCGTCGTCGGCATCACCCAGAGCCTCGCAAAGGAAGTGGCGAAGGAGAAGATCACCGTCAACGCGATCTGCCCCGGCATCATCGACACCGATATGTGGGCCTATAACGATGCCGCATGGGGCAAGTTGATGGGCGACTACAAGCCCGGCGAGCTGATGGCCGAATGGGTGAAGAACATCCCGATGGGCCGCGCCGGCAGCGGCGAGGACGTCTCCGGCCTGGTCAGCTTTCTCGCCAGCGACGATGCGGCCTACATCACCGGCCAGACCATCAATGTCGATGGCGGCCTGATCATGTCGTGAGCGGCGCGGGCCGACGTACCATCGACCGGATATGAATGCCGCTTCGCTGCGTTCAGGCTGCTCGGCCCGCCCGAGCCAATCCATGTTTCACGAGCCGGTCGATGATTTCGGAATAGCTGACGCCGCTTGCCGCCATTGCCTTGGAATACATGCTGATGTCGGTGAAGCCGGGGATGGTGTTGATTTCATTGACCAGGAACTGCATGTCCGGCGTCAGAAAGAAGTCGATGCGGGCCATCCCGTCACAGCCGACGGCTCTGAAAGCCCTTGCGGCCACGTCCCGCATGCCTGCTTCGACCTCCGGCGGCAGATCGGCCGGCACTCTTAGCGCCGCGCCGTTCTCGTCGATGTATTTGGCATCGTAGCTATAGAAATCATGGCTTTCGGCCGGCACGATCTCGCCTGGCCGCGAGACGAACAGGTCGCCTGCCGGGTCCTCCAACACGCTATATTCGATCTCGCGCCCACGAATGAATTCCTCGGCCAACAGTTTGCAATCGTGCCGGAAGGCTTCAGCAAGCGCTCCATCGAATTCCTGGCTGGCATGGACTTTTCCGACGCCGACAGACGATCCCTGACGCGCCGGTTTGATGAAGAACGGCAGGCCGAGCTCGCCTTCCAGTGTGGCGAGGGCGGGCGCCGCACCTTCATGGATCGTCACTGAGCGCGCGATTGGCAGCCCCGCCGCTTCCAGGAGCCGTTTGGCGATGTCCTTGTCCAGCGCGGTTGCCGAACCCAGGATGCCGCAGCCGGCGAGCGGCACCCGAGCCACCTCGGCCACCCCCTGTACCGAGCCGTCTTCGCCATGAGGGCCGTGCAGTACGGGAAACAGGATGTCGATCTTCGGCAGGTCATAGGGCGTGCCGTCGGCCGGGATCGCCATCATCCGTCCGTGCCCGCCCGGAACCAGGCAAACTTCCAAACCGCCCGCAGGCTTTGCGAGCGTACCATCCTGGAAGCTGCTCAGCAGCCACTGTCCTTCGCGCGTGACGAAGATTGGGACGGCATCGTATTTGGCGGGCAGCAGCGCACGCATGACATTGGTTGCTGAAAGCACCGAAACGTCATGCTCGGCGGAACGTCCGCCAAAGAGCACGGCGATGCGCAGTCTGTTCAAGGAAGAGGTCTGCTGCATTGTATCGGTACCCTATCTTGCGGCTCGCATACGGGATGATCGGCAACCTTGGCTTTTTTCGAACCAATCTGCGGGTCCATGTAAAAAGACGGGCCGTGAAATTGGCACCGGCGTTATTCGTTGCGCGACATGACCGTTGGTATATATAATTTCATCTCATGAAAGTGGCTCTGGGCGAGTTGCGGAGCCAACAGCCGAGATCATGGGACTTTGATGGTTTGCCCCTCAAGACCGGCGATCGATCCGTGGATGACTGCTTTGGCAGCAATCCTTCGGCAGTCATGACGCGGCCGGTCCCGCCACATCCTTCACCAATTTGGGCACCACCCCCGTTTTGCGCCGGCATCCGCTTCGGCAGCATTGTGGCGCCTACGGCCTTGCGCAACGACCAGCTTTTCCAACACAATCAAAAAAAGACGCAAGAAGGGAACTAACGATAATTTCCACCAGAGCTTGACAGGAGAACAAGCATGTCACTTCGGAGCATGATTTCGAATTTCTCAATGGGAGCCTTAACACTTGCCGCGGCGAGCGCGCTGACGTCTTCGGCCTATGCGGCGGCGCCGGAATCCAACGACCCGATCAAGATCGCGCTGTTCGATTGGACCAGCGTCAATCTGAACGCCAAGATCCTCGGCGGCATCCTCGAAAAGCTCGGCTATACCGTCGAGTATCCGACCGCCGACTATCTCTCCAGCCTGACCACCGGCCTGACCAATGGCGACATCGATGTCGGCCTGGAATTCTGGGACACGACGGCCGGCGAGGCGATGAAGGCCTCGGACGCGACGGGCCAGACCGAACGCCTCGGCAAGCTCGGACCAAAGGCCAAGGAAGAATGGTGGTTTCCCGAATATATGAAAGAGAAATGCCCCGGCCTGCCGAACTGGGAAGCGCTGAAAGACCCGAAATGCGCCGAGGCCTTCTCGACGGCCGAAACCGCGCCGAAGGGGCGTTATCTCGGCGGACCCGTGACATGGGAAGGTTTTGACGATGAACGCATCGAGGCGCTGAAACTGCCCTTCACCGTCATCCATGCCGGTACCGATGCGGCGATGTTCGCCGAACTGGACTCGGCCTATCAGCGCAAGGCGCCGATCATGCTGTGGATCTATTCGCCGCATTGGGCGCCAGCCAAATACAAGGGCGAATGGGTCGAATTCCCCGACTATACGACCGAGTGCTACACCGACCCGAAATGGGGTGTGAACCCCGACGCGAAATATGACTGCGGCAAGCCGCATGGCGAGATCTGGAAATATTCCTGGGCCGGCATGAAGGACAAATGGCCGGTCGCCTACAAGGTCGCGAAAAACTACACGGTCGATACCGACGAGCTCAACAAGATGAGCGGCGAGATCGATCTCGAAGGCAAGACGCCGGAAGACGTCGCCGCCGCCTGGATCGCCGCCCACGAAGCCGACTGGAAAGCCTGGGCCGAGTGACCGTCTGACTGGAAACGCGACGACCCGGCCAGTCAGGGCCGGGTCTCGATCCCCTATTCCAGAAGGACGATTGCATGAGCGATACGATTGAACAGGCGGTGAAAGCAACGGGCAAGAATGCCCGCCCGATAAAGCTTGGCTGTCGCAATGTCTGGAAGCTGTTCGGGGCGGACGCGGCCAATTTCATCCGCCGGCGCGACGGCAAGGCCAGCCTGGCGGACATCGCCGCTGCCGGACTGGTTGGCGCGGTGCGCGCCGTCGATCTCGAAATCCGCCAGGGCGAGGTCTTCATCATCATGGGACTTTCGGGGTCAGGCAAGTCGACGCTGGTGCGCTGCATGTCACGGCTGATCGAGCCGACCCACGGCAAGGTCGAGTTTGAAGGCAAGGACCTGCTCAAGATTTCCGATGCCGCGCTGATCGAACTGCGACGCCATCGCATGGGCATGGTGTTCCAGAATTTTGCCTTGCTGCCGCATCTCAACGTACTGGAGAACATTGCCTTCCCCCTCGGCATCCAGGGGCAGGATCGGCCGACGCGCGAGAAGCGGGCCCGTGAAGTCATCGAGCTGGTTGGCTTGCGCGGCCGCGAGCATTTCTATCCGCGCGAGCTTTCCGGCGGACAGCAGCAGCGTGTCGGCATCGCCCGCAGCCTCGCCACGAAGCCGGAAATCTGGTTCCTCGACGAGCCGTTCTCGGCTCTCGATCCGCTGATCCGCCGTGAGATGCAGGACGAGCTGATGCGGCTGCAGACCATGCTGCACAAGACCATCGTCTTCATCACCCATGATTTCGACGAGGCCATCCGGCTGGCCGACCGGATCGCCATCATGAAGGACGGCGAGGTCATCCAGATCGGCACGCCGGAAGAGCTGGTGGTCAACCCGGCGACCGACTATGTCGCCGAATTCACCCGCGATGTCGATCGCGCCAAGGTGATCTCGGCGCGCCGCCTGATGCGCGCCTGCGACGGCGCCGAGTACGGCGGCACGGTCGCGCCGGATGCCAAGATATCAAGTTTTTCGGCAGATATCGTCTCTGCCGGCAAGCCCTTCGCGGTGGTCAACGGCACCGGCAAGCCGATCGGCGAAGTCACGCCGCAGGCGGTGATCGATCTTCTCGCCGGCATCGAGCGTCGTGGGGCCGGCGGATGACCGTCACGGCAAGCGCCAGCGCAGCGAGGCCCCGGCCGGTTCAAACCTGGCTGGCGATCTGGGCCTGTGCGCTCGCCGCCGTGCTTATTGTCTTCCTGCTGCAGGAAAGCCTGCCCTGGGCGGTCAATTACCCGGCCGACGCGATCGTTCCTGTCGCTGACTGGGTCGGTGCGCTGATGAACTGGGTGAAGTCGAACTTCTCCTGGCTGACCCGCTCGATCACCGCGGTGCTTGGCGTGCCGCTCGATTTCGCGCTCGGTCTTCTGGCCAAGAATTTCAAGATCGGCCATGGCGCGGATATGATCGTCTTGCCGCGCCTGTCCTGGGTCGGCGTCTGCGCTGCCGCCTACCTTGCCGGACGCGCCGCCGGCGGCTGGAAGCTGGGTGCGCTGGCCGGCGGCTGTTTTCTCTACATCGCGCTGTTCGGGCAGTGGACCAGCGCCATGCTGACGCTGGGCTTGATCTCGATCGCCGTGCCGTTTTGCATTGTTACTGGGCTGTTCGCCGGCATCTGGGCATGGCGCAAGCCTTGGGCGGAGAGGTTGTTGATCTCCCCTGCCCTCGATCTGATGCAGACGATCCCGACCTTCGCCTATCTGATCCCGATGCTGCTTCTGTTCGGCAACAGCCCGGTCTCGGCAATGATCGCGACGGCAATTTTCGCGACGCCGCCAATGGTGCGGGCGACGATGCTCGGCCTGTCGCGGGTGCCGTCGGAGATCGACGATTTCAGCGAGATGGCCGGCTGCACGGCACGGCAGAAGCTGTGGCGGGTGCTGTTGCCGTCGGCGCGGCCGACATTGATGGTCGGCGTCAACCAGGTCATCATGCTGGCGCTCAATATGGTGATCATCGCCTCGATGATCGGTGCCGGTGGGCTCGGCTATGACGTGCTTTTGGCGTTGCGCGCGCTCAAGGTCGGCGAGGCGATGGAAGCTGGCCTCGCGATCGTCGCACTGGCAATTGCACTCGACCGGCTGAGCCAGGCGATCGCGCACAATCACGCCAAGGGCAATGTCCGCCACCAGGCCAGCACCAGTTTCTGGCGGCGCTATCCCAATCTGACGCTGGCCGTTGCCATCCTCGCCGTCGCCACGCTGCTCGGCCTGTTCGTGCCGGCGTTCGCCACGGTGCCGAAGGCGATCACCTTCACCACCGCGCCTTTGTGGAAGGCGGCGGTGAACTGGATCACCATCAACTTCTTCGACACGATCGAAGCGTTCCGCGTGGCGCTTATCCTCAACGTGCTGAACCCGGTGCGCGCCTTCTGCGAGGGCTTTCCGTGGCTGGGCGCGGTGTGTCTCCTCGGCCTTGCCGGCTACCAGCTCGGCGGCTTGCGCCTCGCCGCCCTGGTCGCGGCTTTGACAGCGTTCTGCGCCGTCACCGGACTTTGGGAAAAGACCATGGCGACGGTCTATTTGTGCGGCATCTCCGCCTTTATCGCCTGCCTGATCGGCATCCCGATCGGGCTGATGGCATCGCGCAGCGACCGCTTCGAAAAGACCGTCACGCCGGTCATCGACACGCTGCAGGTGCTGCCGTCGTTCTGCTTCATCATTCCGGTGGTGATGCTGTTCAGGGTCGGCGACGTCACCGCGATGATCGCCACCGTCGCGTTCGCCGTGGTGCCGGCGATCCGCTACACCAATCACGGGATCCGGCAGGTGCCGCCGGCGCTGATCGAGGCGGCGAAGGTTTCGGGCTGCACCAGGCGCCAGACCTTCTTTCGCGTGCAGCTGCCGCTGGCGTTGCCCGAGATCATGCTCGGCGTCAACCAGACCATCCTGATGGCGCTGGCGATGATCATCATCTGCGCCATGGTCGGCACGCGCGATCTCGGCCAGGAGGTGTTCATCGCCCTGTCCAAGGCCGATTCCGGTCGCGGCATCGTCGCCGGCCTAGCCATCGCCTTCATCGGCATCGTCGCAGACCGGCTGTTCAACGCCTGGACGGCGAAGGCTCGGGCAAGGCTGGGATAGTCCGGAATAGGACGGCCTCAGGAAGCTGCCGCCAAGCGCGCCGTTAACGAGGCACCGATCCCTACGTCTAAAGACATAGCCATTCGGGATTATTGCTCGTTTTTGCCTCACATCGTACGGCTGTTATGGGACGGGTAGGCTCAACAGGAGAGCGGATAATGTCTACACGCGTTCCCTTTACTACCAGTGATCTAGCAGATCATCAGTGGGGTATCGATGACGCCCTCACAGGCGATCCGAATACGAATATCTTGACCGGCGACGCTGGCGGCAGCCTGCTCGATTTCTCAAGAGGCGGCAACGACACCTTTACGGAAACCGCACCGTCGACTTACACCTTCTACGGCGACGCGGCTCGGAGCTTGTTCAATTTTGCTCGGGGCGGTGACGACACCTTTACGGTGTCGAGCTCCTCCACCACCACTGCTTACGGTGACGCGGGCGACGATATGTCGGACCACAGCAAGGGCGGCAACGACACTTTCACGGGCGCCGCGCAAGCCAGCAACATTTTCTTCGGCGACGCCGGCGGCAACATGATCGGCTATGCTCAGGGCGGCGACGACCGTTTCACGGCCTTTCCCAACTCCTTCAACACTTTCTACGGTGACGCCGGCGTCGATATGTCCGACCACAGCAAGGGTGGCAATGACACCTTTGAGGGCACCAGCGTGGCCGTCAACATTTTCTTTGGCGACGCCGGGAACAACATGTCTGGGCATGCTCAAGGTGGCGACGACCGTTTCACGGCCAGGAGCGACTCCAGCAACGCTTTCTACGGGGACACCAGCGGCGATATGTCGGACTACAGCAAGGGCGGCAACGACACTTTCAATGGCGCTAGTGACGCCAACACTATTTTCTACGGTGATGCCGGTCGCAGCATGTCTGGCCATGCTCAGGGTGGCGACGACCATTACACAGACTTTGGTGGCACGATTCAGACCAAAACCTTCTTTGGCGACGCGGGCCTACATATGTCCGACTTTGCTAAGGGCGGCGACGACACCTTCACGAGCGTGGGTGGGTTCGTGATAAGTTTCTATGGTGACGCGGCCGGCATCATGTCCGACTCTGCTAGCGGGGGCGATGACGTGGCCGTGCTGCAAGGCACCCATAATTTCGCCTATGGCGACGCTGGCGCGATGGCCGGCAATGCTGTGGGCGGCAATGATATCCTAACCGGCGGCAATAAGAGCTCTGGTCCTGATGCTCAAAGCGAGTTGTATGGCGACACATTCGCTATGTCCGGGTCCGCCGCGGGCGGCAACGATATTCTTACCGGTGGCCTCAACAGCGGAAGCGGCCAGGTCCGTAATTTCCTGTGCGGCGACGCTCTGCAGATGTCCGGTTCGGCCAGGGGCGGAAACGATACCCTGTACGCCGGGACCGCGGCACCCGGCTGCACCGTCATCAACGACATGTGGGGTGACGGGCAACTGAGCGAACTGGCTCAGGGCGGCAGAGATCAATTCATATTCAAGGACGATGTTTCAATGACGGTCGGAACCCAAAACACCATCTACGATTTCAGCCAGACCCAAGACGACACCATTGTATTTAGTGGCGTGGAGGGCGTGCAATCGTTCGATGATCTCACAATTGCGCAAAGTGGAACCGACACCATCATTACCGCAGGAGTCGATCAAGTTACTCTCGCAAACTTTACAAGCCCGCTGACGACGGGTGACTTTTTGTTTGTCTGAAAGCGAAGCTCTTATCGCATTCGAAGAGGGGGAATGCGTGAGAATTCGTTGAGCATCGTCGCGCGGCCGGTCGCCCCAATAATGCTCGACCGGCCGATCGACAATCCAAGCCGCAGTCATGGATCAGGCGGCCAGGAATCTCTCGGTCAAACGAGCCCAGAGCGCTGCGCCGACGGTCAGATTGCCGTCGTTGAAATCATATTTCGAGCTGTGCAGGATGGCTGAATCCTCGCCGTTTCCGAGGCGCAGAAAGCAACCGGGTTTGTGTTCGAGGAAATAAGAAAAGTCTTCGCTGCCGGGGATCAACGGGCAGACGGACACCTTGTCCTGACCGACGAGTTCGACAGCGATGTCTGTCGCAAAGGACGTCTCGCGCTCGGAATTGACCACCACCGGGTAGCCGCGCTCGTAATCGATCTCGACCGTTGCGCCATGCGCCTGCGCCACAAGTGCTGCGATATTGCGAATACGCTGCTCGAGCGTGTCGCGGATCTCGGCCGAGAAGGAGCGGACGCTCAACGTGATTTCGGCGTGTTCCGGAATGACGTTGGAGGCCGTGCCTCCGTGAATCGTGCCGACGGTGACGACAGCGGTCTCGATCGGGTTGACGTTGCGCGACACAACCGTCTGCAGGGTCATGACGATGTTGGCGGCAGCGACGATCGGGTCGACCGTCAGGTGCGGACGCGAGGCGTGGCCGCCACGCCCGGCGATCCTGATGGTGACGGTATCGCTCGCCGCCATCAGCGGCCCGGCGCGCATCAGGAACGAACCCGTCGGCGCGCCCGGGTGGTTGTGCAGCCCGAATATCGCATCGCAGGGAAAGCGCTCGAACAGGCCGTCGGCGATCATCGCCTGCGCCCCGCTTCCCTTGCCGGCTTCCTCGGCCGGCTGGAAGATGAGGTTCACCGTGCCGTTGAAATGCCGTGTGCGCGCCAGGTATTCGGCGGCGCCGAGCAGCATCGTGGTGTGGCCGTCATGACCGCAGGCGTGCATCTTGCCGCTGGCCTGGCTGCCATAAGGGAGATTGGTAGCTTCGGTGATCGGCAGGGCGTCCATGTCGGCACGGATGGCGATGCTGCGGCCGCTGCCCTGGCGCAGGCGGCCGACGACGCCGAGCCCGCCGACATTGCGCGTCACCTCATAGCCCCAGCTTTCGAGCCGTTTGGCAACGTATGCAGCCGTTTCGTGCTCCTGGAATGAAAGCTCGGGATGCGCGTGCAGGTGCTGGCGGGCCGCTGCAAGCTCGGCGGCCTTGTCGGCGAAGTCGGAAATGTCGGCGAACTGGTTGGAGGTCTTTGGCATGGGAGGTCCTTTGCCGGCCGAGCAGGTGCCGCGCCGGCTTTGCTTTTAGATGAAACGGCTTAAGAAAGCCCGCGTGCGCGGGTGCCTGGGTTTAGCGAGAACCTCGTCCGGAGGCCCGGCCTCGATCACATTTCCGTCGTCCATGAACACCACCCGATCCGCCGCTTCGCGGGCGAAGCCGATCTCATGCGTGACCACGATCATGGTCAAGCCCTGCCTGGCGAGATCGCGCATGGTGGCGAGCACCTCGCCGACCAGCTCCGGATCGAGCGCCGAGGTCGGCTCGTCGAAGAGCATCAATTTCGGGCGGATGGCGAGCGCACGGGCGATGGCGACGCGCTGCTGCTGGCCGCCTGAAAGCTGGCGCGGATAGGCGTCGATCTTGTCGGCAAGACCGACACGGGTCAGCAGTTCGCGGGCGTAGCCGATCGCCTCCTTGCGGTTCTCCCGGTGAACGCCGACCGGAGCCTCGATGACGTTCTGCAGGGTCGTCATGTGCGGATAGAGATTGAACTGCTGGAACACCATGCCGATCTTGCGCCGCTGCGCGGCGATCGCGCGGTCGGAAAGTTTGTCGAGGCGGCCGTCGTACAACCGGTAACCGATCTGCTCGCCGTCCACCTCGATCGACCCCTGGTCGATCGCCTCGAGATGATTGATGCATCGCAGGAAGGTCGACTTTCCGGAGCCGGACGGTCCGAGAATGACCACCACCTCGCCAGGCGCGACGTCCAGATCAATGCCCTTCAGCACCTCGAGCGGGCCGAAGGCCTTGTGAACGTTGCGCGCCCGGACCAGGGGCGTGTCATGCGCGCTCATTGGCGGCCTCCAGGGTGGCGGTCGCCGTCTTCTCGCGCGCACCGCGATCGCCGCGGCTGTAGTGGCGTTCGATCGCGCCTTGCGCGACATTGAGGACCGAGGTGATCAGCAGGTACCACAGCACTGCAACCATCAGCAGCGGAATGATTTCGAAGGTGCGGTTGTAGATCGACTGCACCGAGTAGAGTAGGTCGGCCATGGCGATGACGCTGACAAGCGACGTTGCCTTGATCATGCTGATCAGCTGATTGCCGGTCGGCGGCACGATCGACCGCATCGCCTGCGGGATGATGATGCGCCGCAAGGCCCGCGCGCGGGTCATGCCGAAGGCTTCAGCCGTTTCGGCCTGTCCCTTGTCCACCGACAGCAGCCCGCCACGGATGATCTCGGCCATGTAGGCGGCCTCGTTCAGCGCCAGACCAAGAACGGCGGCGGTCAACGGCGTGATCAGGTCGTTGGTGTTCCAACTGGCGAAGCCGATGGAAATGCGCGGAAACAGCGTCGAAAGGTTGTACCACAGGATCAATTGCACCAGCAGCGGCGTTCCCCGGAAGAACCAGATGAACAGGCCGGAGAGAAGGGATGCCAGCCTGTCGCTCGACATGCGCGCGATGGCGAGCAGCAGGCCGAGCACGATGCCCAGGATCATTGCCACGACGGTCAGGCCGAGCGTCACCGAAAGCCCCTGCATGACCGTCGGATCGAAGAAATACTGGGCGACCACCGGCCAGCCGAAATTCGGGTTGACTGCAACGATATAGGCGAAGCCGGCTGCCACGGCGACGGTGAACGCCCAGAGCGCCAGCCGGGCGAGCGGAAACGGCCGGTGGGCTCGTTTGACGTCGCGCAGCGCGTCGTCGGGACGTCGCGGCAGCCCGGCCGCGTAGGCAGCGGTGGCGTCGGTCATGGCAGCCTCTACTGGCCCTGGTTGATGCCTGGCGCATCGATCATGTTCTTCTCGAGGCCCCACTTCTTCATGACCGCGGCGTAGGTGCCGTTCTTCATCAGGATCTTGAACGCGTCGAGCAGCACGCCGCCCAGCGGAGAGCCCTTCTTGACGACGGCGCCTTGATAGATGTCCTTGAAGCCGTTGGCCTGGCCGATCCCGGCGAGTTCCAGCTGGCCCTTCGCCTGCTCGACGAAATAGGTCAGCGGCGCCTGCGAGGAGAAGAATGCGTCGGAGCGTTTCGACCGGACGGCCAGTATCGAGCTCGGCTGGTCGGTGAAGGATTGCACCTCGACGACCGACTTGCCCCCCTCGGTGCATTTCTGCGCCTGCTGCTTGATGACCTTTTCGGCCGAGCCACCCGACATGACCGCGATGCGCTTGCCGCACGCGGTGTCGAGCGAGGTGATGCCTTGCGGGTTGCCCTTCTCGACGGCGAAGACGACGTATTCGCGCACCCAATCGATGAAGTCGTTGGATTTCTGGCGGTCGGGATAGTCGCCGACAGGCCCCATCGCGAACTGATAACGGCCGGCATTGATGCCGCTCAGCAAAGCCGGCAGGCCGGCGACCGAGGCATGATCGATCTCGACACCGAGCAGCTGGCCGATGGCGTCGGAAATGTCCCTGGTCGCCCCCGACAGTTCGGTGCCGGTGACGATCTCATAGGGCGGGAACGAGCCGTTGTTGACGGCTGTGATCTTTCCCGCCGTGCGGATCTCTTCCGGCAGCCGGGCCCGCAAATCCTCGTTCACCGATTGCTTCTGGATATCCTGGGCAAAGCTGGCCTGCGCCAGCATGGTGACGAGCGAGGCGAATATGAAGCTGATTGTCCTCATGGCATTCTCCTTCGTGTTCTTCGTTGTACGTTGTCAGGCTGCGGTGGCCCGCGATCTGGCCTCGAAAGGAAACAAGGCTTCGGCGGAAATCGGTTCCGCCAGAATGCCCTGGGCATGGAGCTCGGTGACGAAATCCTCGATCATGCGCCGGTTGGCCGGCAGGCCGTTGGCGTTCCAGGAGGCAGGCAGGTCGCGCCCCGCATGAAGCAGCTCCTCGAGGATCCAGGGCGAGGTATCGGCATATTTTCGGCGCTTTGCCGTCCAGACGCGCTGGCTTTCGTTGATCAGCCTGGCGAGTTCCTGCGGCAGCCAGGGGTGCTCCCTGGCCACTGCGGCCTTGACGGCGACCAGATGCATGCCCGGGACATAACCGACGTCGGCGAAATAGGCGCGTTCGGCCGCGCGAAAATCGCGCAGCACTTGCCGGAAGCCGGAAGCCGGGCCGAAAAAGCCGTCCGGCATGAAGGGCGTGAAAACGGCGTCGAGCTCGCCTTGCGACAGCAGCTCGATCATCGGGCGCTCGCCTGGTGCTGCTTCGATGCGCCCCGGCCTGCCGAATCCGTCGAGGCGGTCGGCGATCGGGTGCCCCGATGTCAGCCTGCCGGCGAACCAATAGGCATCCTCGACGCCGACGCCTTCCCGGCGAAGCGCCGCGCGCGTCCATGTGTTGCCGGAATCGCGCCAGCCGGTCACGCCGATGCGTTTGCCGGCAAGGTCGGAAAGCCGTTCCAACGGGCTGGCCTCGACCGTTATGATGCAGCGATGGCGAAAGCCGCGCATGATGAAGCACGGTATTCCAACCACCGTATCCCTGCCCGAAGCCATGGCCGACACATAACGGCTGAATGAGACCTCCGCCGCATCGTAGTTCGGATCGGTACCGATATCCGCGATCAGGGTGGCGACACGATCAACCTTCACCGACAAGCGGCTCGAAGTGACGTCACCCAGCACCAAAGGGGTGAGATAGTCCCAATCGCGGGTGGCTACAGTGATGGAAACGGGCATCGGCATGAACTTCAACGCTATGTTTGACCGGCGATTGGTAAATGTTTATTTTTGGCCGATCAAATGTTATTATGTTATTGAACATTAGCTTTAATGGTCGCGGGTGCCGATGGATTTCGATGCAGGATGGTTCGCTGATCGCCTTGGCGACCGCACGATGCGCGGCATCGCGCGCGAGACCAGTGCGCTGATCAGAAGCGGCGCGCTGCCTGTCGGCGCAAAGCTTCCGCCGGTGCGCGATCTGGCCTATGTGCTTGGCGTCAGCCCGGCGACGGTCTCGCAGGCGTGGAGCGAGTTGCGGCGCTACAAGATCATCGGCGGCCGCGGACGCAACGGCACCTGGATCATGGGCAACCGCTTTGCCGCCCGGCCCGAGCGCCACATGAGCGGCGGCAATTACGGACAGGATGTTCTGAACCTGGCGATCGCGGAGCCCGATGTGAGGCTCTTGCCGCCGCTCGACATCGCGCTGGCGCATGGTGCGCGCGCCGAAAAGCTCAACAGCTACGAGCGGGTGCGCATCCTGCCCGAGCTGGAGGCGGCGGTGCGCCCGTCATGGCCGTACGATCCCGGCGCGTTCCTGGCCACCAATGGCGGTTACAACGCCATCTACACCTTGCTGCATGCGCTGGTCCCGCCGGGAGCGCCGGTGGCCATCGAGAACCCGACGGCGCTTCGCCTGCTCGACATCCTCGAGGATCTCGATGTGCCGATCATCCCGGTAGACTGCGACAGCGACGGTCCCTTGCCGGATGCACTTGCCAACGCTCTGCGGCAGCGGCCCGTCGCGTTCCTGTTCCAGCCGCGCGTCCATTCGGTTACCGGCGCCTGCATGTCGTCGGCGCGGCTGGAAGTCATCGGCGACCTGCTCGCCGGCACCGACGTGCTGATTGTCGAAGATGACGGCGTCGGCGATATTGCCTCGGCGCCGCGCATTTCGCTTGGCCGGCGTTTTCCCGATCGCGTCGTCCATATCCTGTCCTATTCCAAGACCCACGGCCCGGATTTGCGGCTCGCCGTGCTGTCCGGATCGGCGACGATCGTCGAGCAGATCCAGTCCTACCGCAGCTTCAGCTCGGGATGGACCAGCCGCATCCTGCAGGCGGCCACCGCCTGGCTGCTGCACGACCCGGCCACGGCCGCCCTGGTGGAGCAGGCGAAGGAGGTATACCGCGGCCGTCGCGAACGGCTCGCCGGCGAACTGGCCAAACGCAATGTCGATATCGACGCCGGACACGGTCTCAGCGTCCTCATTCCGGTTGCTTCGGAACCTTACGCGATGGTCACGCTGGCCGCCCACGGCATCGCGGTCCATGCCGGGGCGAAGTTTTCGACCGGAAAAACGAACGCTGTCCGCGTCGCGACCAGCATTCTGGACGAGGAGCACCTCGAGCACGTCGCAAATTCCCTGGCGCTGGCGGCCGACCCGGCGCGGGAAGTTGTCTGAGGCAAGTCAATCGCCGTTCGGACTGCTACTCCGCCGCCACCCCCTTCATCTCGAGATAGCTTTCCATCGAATCGTCCATCGCCTGCAGCCAGGGCGTATGATGCAGCGGCGCCATCGTGCCGGTCATCAGCGAGCGGTAGGCATGGTCGCGGAAGCCCATAATGTCTTGCGCCTTGTGGTGCTCCCACTCCATGAAGGTCTGATTGACAGCCTCGACATCGAAGCCGGGATAGTCGGTCTGCTCCATCAGCTCCCTGGTGTAGTCGCCCTGGAACCAGATCATCTGCTCGGCGTCTTCAAGTGTTTCTTCACGTGCCCGCCATTTCCGGCCGTGCTCGGCCATCGCTTCGGCCGACGGCAGCTTGATGCGGCCCATGATGACGTCGCGGGCGAGCCAGGCCTGCGCGTCGAACATGTTGAAGGTGTAGAACTGGTCCTGCATGCCGATATAGGACAGCTTCGGGTTTTTCTCCCAGACGACGCCCTCGTAGAGCCCGTCCGGCCACATACGGTTTGCGGTCTTCAGCTTCAAATCCTCGGTGAGGAACGGGAAGGAATGGAGGTAGCCGGTGCACAGGATGATGGCGTCGACGTCTTTGGTGCTGCCGTCCTTGAAATGCGCCGTCTTGCCGACGACCTTCTGCAGAAGCGGCACTTCCTTCCAGTTCTCCGGCCATTTGAAGCCCATCGGCTTCGAGCGGTAGCTGGAGGTGATCGATCTGGCGCCGTATTTGTAGCATTGCGAGCCGATGTCCTCGGCTGAATAGGAGCGGCCGATTATCAAAATGTCCTTGCCCTTGAATTCCATGGCGTCGCGGAAATCGTGGCTGTGCAGGATACGGCCGTTGAAGGTCGAAAAGCCCTCGAAATAGGGAACGTTGGGCACGGAGAAATGGCCCGAGGCGACGACGACATGGTCGAACTCTTCCGAGTAGGTGACGTCGCTGGTGCGGTCATGCGCGGTGACGGTGAATTTTGTTGTCGTTTCGGAGAAGGTGACCATGCGCACCGGGCTGTTGAAGCGCACCCATTGGCGCACGCCGGATTTTTCGACGCGGCCCTTGATGTAGTCCCACAGCACGGCGCGTGGCGGATAGGAGCCGATCGGCCGGCCGAAATGCTCCTCGAAGGTGTAGTCGGCGAATTCGAGGCATTCCTTCGGGCCGTTCGACCAGAGGTAACGGTACATCGAGCCGTGCACCGGGTCGCCATGCTCGTCGAGGCCGGTGCGCCAGGTGTAGTTCCACAGGCCGCCCCAGTCGGACTGCTTTTCGAAGCAGACGATCTCGGGAATGTCGGCGCCCTTGTCGGCGGCCGACTTGAAGGCCCTGAGCTGGGCCATGCCGGACGGCCCGGCTCCGATGACGGCAACACGATCTTTCATTGCGGGCCTCCCGATCTCATTTCCCTAACGAAACAAATTTCACTGACAGGACAGTAATTGCCCCTTCGATGCTGTCAACAGGGCTTGTCGCGAAACCCTCGTTTCACCAAGCTGGATTTCCAAGCGACGCAGTAGCTCGGGCGAAATCCGGACATTGCGCAATTCGACACGAGTGGCTTGCCGTGGCAGTTGCGCTTCTGTATCGGCACCGAATATGTTCACCGTGAGTGAAATGAATCGGCAAGGTCCGGGGTGGCAACATGGCGAAAAAAGCATCCAGTCTGAAGCCCGCTGCGGCCGTCGTCGCCGCCAAAGCCAAGCCGTCGGTCGCTGCAATCGATCCGCGCAAGATACGCGCACCGCTCACCCAGAACCCGCACGCCATTCGCGACACCCGCGAAAAGGTCCTGGAGGTCGCCATCGGCCGCGAGGTGCGGGCCTTCCGCAAGAAGCTCGGCATCACCGTCGCCGATCTGGCTGCCGCCACCGACATTTCGCTTGGCATGCTGTCGAAGATCGAGAACGGCATCACCTCGCCATCGCTGACCACGTTGCAGGCGCTGTCGCGGGCACTCGGCGTTCCCGTCACCGCCTTCTTCCGCCGCTTCGAGGAGGAGCGCAGCGCCGTCTTCGTCAAGGCCGGCGAAGGCCTCGACGTCGAACGCCGCGGCACGCGCGCCGGCCACCAGTACAATCTGCTCGGCCATATCGGCTCGAACACCAGCGGTGTCGTCGTCGAACCCTATCTGATCACGCTGACCGAGGATTCCGACGTGTTCCCGACCTTCCAGCACGAGGGCATGGAGTTCCTCTATATGCTCGAAGGCGAGGTGGTTTACCGGCACAGCAGCAATCTCTACCCGATGAAGCCCGGCGACAGCCTATTCTTCGACGCCGACGCGCCGCATGGCCCGGAAGTGCTGAGCGTTCTGCCGATGCGGTATTTGTCGATCATCTGTTATCCGCAGAGCAGCGCGGGGTGAGCCGGAGATGAGGGCGCGCAAGCAATCCTGGATCGCTGCACTCCACGGCCGTAACCTCCACGCGCTGCTACGTTGAACTGCAGGGCAAGCTCGTCCTCGATTGGTCGCAAGGGGGCTAGAGGCCGGCGCTCTACGGCGCCCCCCTCTGCCCTGCCGGGCATCTCCCCCTCTTGGGGGGAGATTGGCAGCTTGACGGGCAGCGCGAACCTCGCAAACAGAACCTCAATCCGGCCCGAACCCCGGCGATATCGCACTGCCGTCATCCAGCTTCGACAGCCATTCGACCAGCGTCGCGCGGTAGCGCGTCAGGCCTTTGTAGTTGGCGAGTTCGTCGGGAAGGTCGCGGATGACGCGGTGCAGGCGCCGTGCCCATTTCGGCTGCGTCACCAGCTCGTCCATCTTGATCAGGTAGCAGCGGATCGGGAAGACGATCGAATTCGAGCGCGGCAGCCGCCAGAAGCTCTGCAGCTCAACGCGCAGATGCACTTTTTCGCCGACATTTTCCGGCGTCACCGTGGCGCGGTCCGGACCCCATTTGTGATAATTTTCCGGGCTGGTATCGAGGCGCGGATTGATGGTCATCGTCCAGTTCAGCCGGCGCGCCGGCTTGCCCTGCTGGATGTTGGTGAGGAATTTCAGCGCCCGGACGAAGATGCCCTTCTCATGCGCCAGCGGCACCGGCGCGTGCCATTCGAAGAAGTTCATGCCGATGTCGAAATCGAGCGACCAGTCGGCCTGGGTGGTGACCATGCCGGCATCCATCCACAGATTGCCGTCGCGCTGGTCGAGGATGCAGAAATCGCCCTGGGCCTGGCGCGTGATGTATTCCATCGGCCCATAGGGCAGCGTCGAGACATCGCCAAATGTGAAGCTGTCGTCGATGCCGAGCGGCCGGTTGATCCAGCGCCAGCGGTCGCCATCGCGCGTCAGCGTGAAATGCTCGGGATAGCCCAGCGCCTGCTGCTCCATCAAAAGCTCGAGCAGATCCCAGCCGGCCAGCGTCATGTGCGGCAGTGACTGGCAGCGCAGCGGATCCTCGGCCAGCACCAAAGCGCGGTCCTGCATCTCGGCGACATAGTGCTCGTCGACGTCGATCAAATTCTCCAGCACGCTGTCCTTCGGCCCGACGACATGCGGCTCGATGTTGACGGCATACATGTAGCTGTCTTCATGGAACGGGAACGGGAACCGCCTGATGTGCTCGGGGCTGTTCCTGAAGGTGAAGTCGTCGCGGAACGTTTCCTTGCGAAAGGTGATGCCCAAGCTCGCCTCCTATCTTTCCAGCACCAGCGACCTGCCCTCGAAGCGCGAGACGCAGGGCATGATCTTGCAGCCCGAACGGTGGTCTTCCTCGCTCAGCCAGTGGTCGTTGTGGATGAATTTGCCGTCATGCGAAATCACGTTGGTCTCGCATTGGCCGCAGACGCCACCGCGGCAGAGATAGGGCGGATCGACGCCGGCCGCCTCGATCGCCTCGAGCAGGCTCTGCTGCTCGTCGACACGGATTGTCTTGCCGCTGAGCGCCAGCGTCACGTCGAAGGGCGCGCCGGGCTGGGGTGCGGCGAAATGCTCGAAATGCACGGTCTCCGGAGGCCAGCCGAGGGCCGCGGCACGCTCGCGCACCCAGCCGATCATGCCGGACGGGCCGCAGACATAGAGATGCGTGCCGAGCGGCTGCGACGACAGCAGCCGGTCGAGATCGACGCGCTCGTCGCGGTCGTCGTGATAGAGCCTGACCCGGCGGTCGTAGCGCTCCCTGAGCAGGTTGGCATAGGTGCCTAGCGAGGCGGTGCGGCAGGTGTAATGCAATTCGAAATTGCCGCCTTCCGCCGCCAGTTGCGCGGTCTGCGCCATGAACGGGGTGATGCCGATGCCGCCGGCCAGCATCAGATGCTTCCTGGCGCGCAGATCGAGCGAGAACAGGTTGACGGGGTAGCTCACCACCATCTCCGTGCCCGGCCTGACATGCCTGTGCATGAACAGCGAGCCGCCGCGGCCGGCGTCGTCGCGGCGCACCGAGATGGTGTATTCGCGGGTGTCGAGCGGCGAGCCCATCAGCGAATAGGGATTGAGCCTGGTGCGTTCGCCATCGCGCATCTCGACGACGACATGGGCGCCGCCGGAGAAGGTCGGCAAAAGCTCGCCGTCGCGCCGTCGGAAATGAAAGCGCGTCACCAGTTCGTTGATCGGGACGACATCGCTGACGACGACATCGAGCTTGGTGGTGCCGGTGCTCATCGAAAGACCTCCTCGATCGGAGGAATTTCGCTGCGGTCCTCGGCGTTGATGCAGACGCCCTGGAAGGCGGCGAGCCGCCGCGAATAGTGGTCGCGCACCAGAAGCAAGAGGCCGCAATGCGAACAGGTTGCCGGCTGCGTCGTCACGTTCTCGGTGATGCCCTTGCAGTGGACGCACTGCATGCGGCGCGCCAGCGAGCCGCGATGCTCGGTCTGGATCGAGGTGTGGTCGATGCCGGCTTCGAGCGCCGCCTGCATGGCCTGGCCGATCAGCCCTTCGGTACCGGCAAGATAGAGCCCGAGTCCCATATGCGCGTTGGCCAGCGTCTGCTTCAGCCGCGGCAGGGCACTGGCGAAGGAATGGCCGAGGTAGAACTGTGCCGGCTTCAGGGCTTCGAGCGCATCGGCGTATTTGCCGTCGCGGCCGGGAATGAAGATGATGTGGGCGCCACCGAAGAAATCCGCCGGTGCCTTGGCGGCCAGATCGGCAATCGCCAGCGCTCCCTCTGCATCCGCTATGAAAAGATGATGCTTGCCAGGCTGCGGAGACAGGGTCCCATAGACCGGGCGGCTGATGATGCTTTTCGCTGCCATACCCGCAGTATGCCTCAGCCTTTCGCCGTGCGCTTGGTCTTCTTCGGATCATCGAAAGGAAGCGGCTCGGCGGTTGCGCTGATGGTGCCGCTCTTGTTGCGGATCTCGAGCCTGGTGCCCTGCACCGCGCAGTCGGCGTCGAGCCGGGCAATGCCCATCGATTTTTTGACCAGCGGCGAATACATGGCGCAGGTCACCACGCCGACCTTTTTGCCGTCGCGATAGACCGGCGCGCCCTCGTCGGCCGGCTCCTTGCCTTCGAGCAGCACGCCGAAGATCTTGAAGCGCTCCTTGCCCTTGAGGCGATAATGCTCCTCGGCGCCGCGAAAGCCCGTCTTGCCGGGGCTGACGGTGAAGTCGAGACCAAGCTCCCACAGTGTGTCGCCGGGGCCTTCGTTCTCAAACGGGTATTTCTGCGAATTGTCGTAGGGATAAAACAGCAGGTAGCTCTCGACGCGCAGCATGTCGAGCGTGGTGAAGCGGCACGGGATGATGCCGGCGCTCTTGCTCTCGTCGAGGATCCTGTCCCAGATCGTGCCGGCGTCCTGGCCGCGGCAAAAGATCTCGTAACCGCGCTCGCCGGTGTAGCCGGTGCGCGAGATCATCACGGGAAGGCCGAACAGCTGCGTCTGCATGTGGTGGAAATAATTGAGGTCGCGAATGCCGGGCACATGCTTTGCCAGATAATCCACGGCTAGCGGCCCCTGCAGCGAAAGGTCGTGCAGATTGTCGTCGAAGCGCAGCGACACGTCACGACCGACCGAAGCGCGCTGCAGCTCTTCATGGCCGGTGCCCGAGCCATGCACGACCATCCAGGAATTCGGGCCGGTGCGGTAGAGGATGCAGTCGTCGGTGAACTTGCCGGCCTCGTTGAGCATGCAGGCATAGGCCGACTTGCCGGGATAGATCTTTTCGACGTCGCGCGTCGTCGCCAGATCGATCAGGTGCGAGGCGTGCGGCCCGGTGATGTGGACCTTCTTCAAGCCGGACACGTCCATCAGGCCGGCCTTGGTGCGGATGGCGATATACTCTTCGTCGGCGTCCTTGTCGTAGGTCCAGGCGGTGCCCATGCCGCTCCAGTCCTCGAGCTTCGAGCCGAGCGCGCGATGGCGGTCCGCAAGCGTCGAAAATCTCCAGGATGCCGTCATCCGCTGTCCTCCGTTAGAAAGAAACTTTTTTGCTTTCCCCTGCTCCCTGCACACAGGCGGGAGCGTTGCCTTGAATATTGACCGCAAACGCCGGGAGCCTGCAATACCCGTAAGCAAATAATTTCATTGTCAGGCAAATCCGGCGCGCCCAAAACAAACGGTTAACGTCGCGTAAAATCGTCTTGACAATTCCAGAATTCGGCCGGATTTTATGAAAAAAATTTCACTCTCTTGAAAGAGGGCAATGACCGGCCAATCCGGACCGGCGTTGAAAAAGGGGAAAGCCGATGTCCGACCTGCAACAGCGCGTGGAAGCGTTGTACCGCTCCGACGTGCGTGGATCCATGCTCCTGATCGTCTGCCTGTGGGCGACGATCCTGTTTGTCCTGTTCATGACATGGCCATACGTCCCCGACGCCGGCATCAAGCTCGTCGTCGCGGTCGCCGCCGCCGCGGTGCTGATCTTCAACACGGCCGCGATCCTGGCGATGGTCAACCACTACAAGGAAGACAAGGACTTCATCTACGGCCTCGACATCAAGAACGCCGACGCCTACCGCAACCGCAAGTCCTGAGGGGGAGACGCATGGCCCGCTATACACCGCCCGAACAGAGCAAGGCCGGACAGGTTTTCGATATCGCCGTCGTCGTGGTCGCGATTTTCGTTGCGCTATGGCTGCCGCTGAAACTAGGTCTGGCAGGGGCGGCAAAATCCATCGACGCGCTCGACGCCAAGACGTGGGAAGCGCTCGGACAAAACCCGACCATGGCCTCGATCTGGGAAAAGCTCGGCTACACGCCGGAAACCGCGCACGACATCATCCAGAACCGGTTCCACTACATCATCGACTGGCCGACGCTGATCATCATGGCGGCGGTGCTGATCGGCTATTTCATCTTTCTGTTCCGCGCATCGGACCGCGAATACCGCGACGTCATCGACGAAAAGTTCGGCGACAAATAGATAGGAAGCATCGTCATGTGGGTGGCACTCTCTTACGCATGCTGGGGCATCTCGATCGTGCTCGCGCTGTGGATGCTCTACGACTGGTTCAAGATCGACACGACCTATTCCGAAGAGATGCTGACCTCGTCCAGGGAAGGCGAACTTGAAGCCGTGTCCGAAAAACACCGGATCTGAGTGGGGGATTGAGCGATGACGATCACGGCTGAACCAGCGGTGCAAGTGCAGGGCGACAGGGTTTCACTGCTCAGGGTGCTTGGCCCCGCCCATGTCTGGGCGCTCGGCGTCGGCATCGTTCTGGTCGGCGAATTCACCGGCTGGAATTTCGCGGCGGACAAGGGCGGCGCGCTGGCGGCGCTGATCGTCTGCTGGATCGTCGGCCTGCTCTACACCTCGGTCGCGATGATCGATTCCGAAGTGACCTCGACGGTTGCCGCCGCCGGCGGCCAATATGCGCAGGCCAAGCACATTGTCGGGCCGCTGATGGCCTTCAACGTCGCGCTGTTCCTGGTCTTTGCCTACACCATGCTCGAAGTGTCGGACGCGATCCTGCTCGGCGACACCATCGTCGCCAAGGCCGGCGTCGAGGGCCTCAACCACAATTCCTTCATCGCCGCGACAATCGTCGTGCTGGCATGGCTGAACTATCGCGGCGTGCTGATGACGCTCAACGTCAACTTCGTCATCACCGCCATCGCCTATGTCTCGATCGTCATCCTGTTCTTCTCGGTCAGCCCGTGGACGCAAGGCGCCGTGCTCAAGCTCAACGAGTTGGTGACCCCGGGCAACGCCCTGCCCTACGGCTGGATCGGCGTCATCGCCGCCTTCCAGTTCGGCATCTGGTATTATCTCGGCATCGAGGGCACCACGCAGGCCGCCGAGGAAGTGCGCTCGCCGGCGCGCTCGCTGCCCTATGGCACGATGGCCGGCATGATCACGCTTCTGATCGCCGCCGCCATGACCTGGTATGTCTGCGCCTCGCTGATGCCCTGGGAATATCTCGGCATCACCTATTATCCGCTGTGGGATGCAGGCAAACTGACCGGCAGTGCGCTGCTGGAGAACCTGTTGTTCATCGCGACGCTGCTTGCCGCGCTCGCCTCCGCCAATGGCTGCATCAACGACGCCGCGCGCGCCTGGTTTTCGCTCGGCCGCGACCGCTATCTGCCGACCTGGTTCTCGGCGGTGCATCCGAAATACCGCACGCCCTATCGCTCGATCCTGTTTCTGCTGCCGATCGCGCTCGCCTTCGCCTTCATCGCCGACCTCAACCAGGCGATCACCTTCTCGATCCTGTCGGGCGTGCTGCAATACACTTTCATGAGCATCAACATCATCATGTTCAGGAAAAAGTGGCCGCTCGGCTCGATCCGCCGCGGCTACACCCATCCGTTCCATCCGCTGCCGGCGATCGTCTTGTTCTGCCTTTGCGTGGTCACCTTCTTTGCGATCTTCCTCGGCTTCGGCTCGCAGCTGATCGCCATGGTCGCCTTCTACTTCCTGATCTCGCTGTGGTTCCACTTCTACCGCTACAAATTCGTGCGCCGTGGTGCCCAGTTCACCATGCCGTGGCCGAAGCCGCAGGGCTACTGACGGCGCGCCCGGTCTGGGCGGGCATTTGCGTGACGAGGTGCGTTAGGTGATCTCAGCATTGCTCGCCGGGGCGGTTGCCCTGGCTCTCGTCCTCCATATAGCCTGGCTTGCGCGGGCCAGCCGCGCCAAGGCTTCGACCGGGCTTGCCGCCGACGAAGCCGGCGTCCGCGTCTTCGTCCCCGACGCGGCCAACGTCTCGGACGGCACTGCCGGCGTCGTCACCTTCGCCGGCTCGTGGAACGGCCGGCGGGTGCAGGTGCGGACCATCGTCGACACGCTGGCGATCAGGAAGCTGCCGGCGCGCTGGCTTAGCGTTTCGATCACCGAAAAGGTCGCGATACCAGGCACTTTCGATATGATGATGCGGCCGGGATCGCCGACGACTTTTTCCAATTTCGATCATCTCGTCCATCCGCTGCCAAAGGCGGCGGGGTTTCCGGCCGAGGGGGTGCTGCGGAGCGACCGCAAGGGCGTGCGCTTCCCCGAAGCCATCATCGCCGGCCACCTCGATGTCTTTGCCGAGGAGCGCGCCAAGGAATTGCTGATCACGCCGAACGGCGTGCGCATCGTCTGGCTGCTGGCCGAGGCCGAGCGGGCGCGCTACGGCGTATTCCGGCAGGCCGAATTCGGCGCTGTCAGGCTCGATCCGGTGCTGATCGAGAGGCTGCTGTCGTCGGCTTCGGCGCTGCGCGATGCCATCAATCAAAGCGAACTGCAAGCGGCATGATCAGCCAGATCACCACCTCCCCCGCACCACCGAGCCCCTATCTGGTTCTGGGCGCTGCGATCGTTTTGCCGGCGAGCGGGCATGTCGTGCTCGGCGTGCCGGTGCGCGGCCTGCAATTCCTGTTCTTCATGGTGATCCTCGCCTGGGTCACCGCCAAGATCGCGCCGCCCGACGCCAGCTTCGTCGGACGCCATGCCGGCGGCTTCCTGATCTATGCCCTGTCGATCCTGGATGCCTACAAGATCGCCCGCATCCGCTATGCCAAATGGGTTCACAATGGCGGCCAGCGCAGCGATAGTGCGGCCGGCGGCGCCTCAGCCGATATATAACGACAGGAAAATTTTTTTCATACCAATTGAATTCCCGGGACTCATTCGATACATCTCGGAGGGAACAAACGCGCGGAGGCTGACATGTGCGGAATCGTCGGACTGTTTTTGAAGGACAAGTCGCTCGAGCCCCAGCTTGGCGCGATGCTGTCGGAGATGCTGATCTCGCTCAGCGATCGCGGTCCCGACAGCGCCGGCATCGCCATCTATGGCGCGCCCTCCAATGAAGCCAAGATCACCATCCAGTCGGCCAAGCCGGAGCGCGATTTCCGCAGCCTCGACGCCGAACTCGCCAAGGCAATCGGCGCGCCGGTGAGCATTGCTGCGAAGTCGACGCATGCCGTGGTCCGGACGATGCCTGCCAAGATCGACGAAACGCGCGAGGCGATCCAGACGCTGCGCCCCGACATCCGCATCATGGGCGCCGGCGACGTCGTCGAAATCTACAAGGAAGTCGGGCTGCCCGAAGCGGTCGTCGACCGTTTCGGCGTCCGCGAGATGACCGGCACGCACGGCATCGGCCATACCCGCATGGCGACCGAATCGGCGGTGACGACGATGGGCGCGCATCCGTTCTCGACCGGCGCCGACCAGTGCCTGGTGCATAATGGCTCGCTGTCCAACCACAACAATGTCCGCCGCGAGCTGATCCGCGAAGGCATGACATTCGAGACCGAGAACGACACCGAGGTCGCTGCCGCCTATCTCTCCTCGCAGATGGCGCATGGCAAGAACCTCGGCGAGGCGCTGGAAGGCACGCTGAGCGATCTCGACGGGTTTTTCACCTTCGTCGTCGGCACCAAGAACGGCTTCGGCGTGGTGCGCGATCCGATCGCCTGCAAGCCCGCCGTAATGGCCGAAACCGACCAGTATGTCGCCTTCGGCTCGGAATATCGTGCGCTCACCAAACTGCCCGGCATAGACAATGCGAAGGTCTGGGAACCCGAGCCCGCAACCGTCTATTTCTGGGAGCATTGAACCAATGCCGGCAATTAATCTCTCCAAGGCGGCTCGCGAGCCGGGCCATGCATCACGGGTCTTCGATCTGGCCGAAATGTCGCTGCGCGAGCTCAACCAGGCGCTGCACGATCTGGCGCCCGGTTCGAACGAGACCGCCTGGGAGGTGCTCCACCCGCGAGGCAGCCATTCGGTCGCCGTCGGCGTCGACCAGCCGGTCGCCATCGATGTGCGCGGCAGCGTCGGCTATTATTGCGGCGGCATGAACGACGGCGGCACCATCACCGTGCATGGCTCGGCCGGGCCCGGCGTCGGCGAGAACATGATGTCCGGCCAGATCGTAGTCAAAGGCGATGCCAGCCAGTATGCCGGCGCCACCGGCCGGGGCGGGTTGCTCGTCATCGAAGGCAACGCGTCGTCGCGCTGCGGCATCTCGATGAAAGGCATCGACATCGTCGTCCATGGTAATATCGGCCACATGTCGGCCTTCATGGCGCAGTCCGGCAACCTCGTGGTGCTGGGCGACGCCGGCGATGCGCTCGGCGATTCCATCTACGAGGCGCGGCTTTTCGTGCGCGGCAAGGTCGAAAGCCTCGGCGCCGACTGCATCGCCAAGGAGATGCGGCCCGAGCATCTCGAATTGCTGCAAGGCTTGCTCGACCGCGCCGGTGTGACCGGCGTCAAGGCGGCGGAGTTCAAGCGTTATGGCTCGGCTCGTACCCTCTACAATTTCAATATCGACAACGCCGATGCGTATTGAGGCTCAATGACCTATCGCAACCCGCCGACGACGCCGCGCAAATCCGCGACCTTCGACGACTACACGCTTTCCGAGATCCGCCGCGCCGCGGCGACCGGCATCTATGACATCCGCGGCGCCGGCGCTAAGCGCAAGCTGCCGCATTTCGACGACCTTCTGTTCCTCGGTGCCTCGATCTCGCGCTACCCGCTCGAAGGCTATCGCGAGCGCTGCGACACCAGCGTCGTGCTCGGCTCGCGCTATGCGAAAAAACCGATCGAACTGAAAATCCCGATCACTATTGCCGGCATGAGCTTCGGCTCGCTGTCCGGCCCGGCGAAGGAAGCGCTTGGCCGCGGCGCGACGCTGTCCGGCACCTCGACGACGACCGGCGACGGCGGCATGACCGAGGAAGAGCGCGGCCATTCGAAGACGCTGGTCTACCAGTATCTGCCGTCACGCTACGGCATGAACCCGCGCGACCTGCGCCGCGCCGACGCGATCGAAGTGGTCGTCGGCCAGGGCGCCAAGCCAGGCGGCGGCGGCATGCTGCTCGGCCAGAAGATCTCCGACCGCGTCGCCGAAATGCGCACGCTGCCGAAAGGCATCGACCAGCGCTCGGCCTCGCGCCACCCCGACTGGACCGGGCCGGACGACCTCGAGATCAAGATCCTCGAACTGCGCGAGATCACCGACTGGGAAAAGCCGATCTACGTCAAGGTCGGCGGCGCGCGGCCCTATTACGACACCGCGCTTGCGGTGAAATCGGGCGCCGATGTCGTCGTCGTCGACGGCATGCAGGGCGGCACTGCGGCGACCCAGGAAGTGTTCATTGAAAATGTCGGCCAGCCTACGCTTGCCTGCATCAGGCCGGCCGTGCAGGCGCTGCAGGACCTCGGCATGCACCGCAAGGTGCAGCTGATCGTCTCCGGCGGTATCCGCAACGGCGCCGACGTCGCCAAGGCGCTGGCGCTCGGCGTCGATGCGGTGTCGATCGGCACGGCAGCGCTTGTCGCGCTCGGCGACAACGACCCGCGCTGGGAGGCGGAATACAACGAGCTCGGCACCACCGCCGGCGCCTATGACGACTGGCATGAGGGTCGCGACCCGGCCGGCATCACCACGCAGGATCCCGAGCTAATGAAACGGGTCGATCCGATCGCGGCCGGCCGACGGCTGGCGAATTATCTTAAGGTGATGACACTTGAGGCTCAGACAATCGCCCGCGCCTGCGGCAAGAACAGCCTGCACAATCTCGAGCCCGAGGATCTTGTGGCCTTGACGATCGAAGCCGCCGCCATGGCCGGCGTGCCGCTGGCCGGCACCAACTGGATACCGGGCAAGAACGGCTTCTAAGACAAACCAAATGCCAGTAAGCGAGGAACTATAATGGGGAACGATCTCGCCGCCTTCGCCAAGGAAAAGGGCGTCAAATATTTCATGATATCCTACACCGACCTGTTCGGTGGGCAACGCGCCAAGCTGGTGCCGGCGCAGGCGATCGCCGACATGCAGCGGGACGGTGCCGGCTTTGCCGGCTTTGCCACCTGGCTCGATCTGACGCCGGCGCATCCCGACATGCTGGCGGTGCCGGATCCGGCCTCGGTGATCCAGTTGCCTTGGAAGCCGGAGGTCGCCTGGGTCGCCGCCAACTGCATCATGGACGACAAATCGGTCGAGCAGGCGCCGCGCAACACGCTGAAGCGACTGATCGCGGAGGCTGCTGGCGACGGCATGCACATCAAGACCGGCGTCGAGGCCGAATTCTTCCTGATCTCGCCGGATGGCAAGACGATTTCCGACGAATACGACACGGCGTCGAAGCCCTGCTACGACCAGCAGGCGGTGATGCGCCGCTACGACGTGATCGCCGAGATCTGCGACCACATGCTGGCGCTCGGCTGGGGCGCCTACCAGAACGACCACGAGGACGCCAACGGCCAGTTCGAGATGAACTGGGCCTTCGACGATGCGCTGGCGACCGCCGACAAGCATTCCTTCTTCAAATTCATGGTGAAATCGGTCGCCGAAAAGCACGGCCTGCGCGCAACCTTCATGCCTAAACCCTTCCAGGGCCTGACCGGCAATGGCTGCCATGCGCATATCTCGGTGTGGGACAAAGACGGCAAGACCAATGTCTTTGCCGATAATGCGATGGAGCTCGGCCTGTCGGCCAAGGGCAGGAATTTCCTCGGCGGCATCATGAAACATGCGTCCGCGCTTGCCGCCATCACCAACCCGACGGTCAATTCCTACAAGCGCATCAACGCACCGCGCACCATCTCCGGCGCCACCTGGGCGCCGAACACGGTGACCTGGACCGGCAACAACCGCACCCACATGGTGCGCGTGCCCGGCCCCGGCCGCTTCGAGCTACGCCTGCCGGACGGCGCGGCAAACCCCTATCTGCTGCAGGCCGTCATCATCGCCGCCGGCCTTGACGGCGTCCGCTCGAAGGCCGACCCCGGCCGGCGCTACGATATCGACATGTACCAGTTCGGCCATACGGTCGAGGGCGCGCCGAAGCTGCCGCTCAACCTGCTCGACGCGTTGCGCGAGTTTGACAACGACAAATCGCTCAAGGCGGCGCTGGGTGAGGAATTCTCGTCGGCCTATCTAAAGCTCAAGCAGCAGGAATGGAATTCCTATGCTTCCCACTTCACCCAGTGGGAGCGCGACCACACGCTCGACATCTGATCCGGAATTGTTGCACGCCCGGCGCGAAACAGGTTCATGAAATACTCGATCTTCTCCCTCGCCCGGGCGGCATTTTCCGGCCATAAGAACTGGCAGCGCACCTGGCGCGACGCCAGCCCGAAGAGCCACTACGACGTGGTGATCATCGGCGGCGGCGGCCATGGCCTGGCGACGGCATGGTTCCTCGCCAGCGAATACGGCATCAGGAATGTCGCGGTGCTGGAAAAGGGCTGGATCGGCTCCGGCAATGCCGGCCGCAACACAACCATCATCCGCTCCAATTACGGGCTGCCCGGCAATACCGGCTTCTACGAGCTGTCGATGAAGCTGTGGGAGCGGATGGAGCAGGACCTCAACTACAACACCATGGTCAGCCAGCGCGGTGTCATCAACCTCTACCATTCCGACGCGCAGCGCGATGCCTATGCGCGGCGCGGCAACACCATGCGCATCAACGGCATCGATGCCGAACTGCTCGATCTGACGGCGGTCAGGAAGATGATGCCGTTCCTGAACTTCGACAACGCACGTTTCCCGGTGCAGGGCGGGCTTTTGCAGCGGCGCGGCGGCACGGCGCGGCACGACGCCGTGGTCTGGGGCTATGCGCATGCGGCGAGCGCGCTCGGCGTCGACATCATCCAGAACTGCGAAGTGACCGGCTTTGTCCGCGATGGCAGCGGCAAGGTGACCGGCGTCGAGACGAGCCGCGGCAGGATCGGCGCGGCCAAGGTCGGCATGGCGGTCGCCGGCTCCTCGTCGCGCGTCGCGGCGATGGCCGGCATGCGGCTGCCGATCGAAAGCCATGTGCTGCAGGCCTTCGTCTCCGAGGCGATCAAGCCGCTGATCCCCAACGTCATGACGTTCGGCGCCGGGCATTTCTACGTCAGCCAGTCCGACAAGGGCGGCCTGGTCTTCGGCGGCGACATAGACGGTTACAATTCCTATGCCCAGCGCGGCAATCTGCCTGTCATGGAAGACGTGTGCGAGGGCGGAATGGCGCTGATGCCGATGATCGGCCGGATACGGCTGCTGCGTCAGTGGGGCGGCATCATGGACATGTCGATGGACGGCTCGCCGATCATCGACAAAACACCGGTCAACGGGCTCTATCTCAACGCCGGCTGGTGCTATGGCGGCTTCAAGGCGACGCCCGGCTCCGGCCTGGTCTTTGCCCATCTGCTGGCGCGCGACGAGCCGCACAAGGAGGCTGCCCGCTTTCGTCTCGACCGCTTCCGGCGAGGTGCGATGATCGACGAAAAGGGCCAAGGCGCCCAACCGAACCTGCATTAAAGGCTGGCTGAAGAAGCATGCGCATTGTCTGTCCCTTCTGCGGCGAACGCGAACTCGGCGAGTTCACCTATCTGGGCGACGCCAAGCCGGTGCGTCCGGCGGCCGGCGCCACCGAAGACGAGGTCTTCGACTACGTCTATCTGCGCGACAACATCGCCGGGCCGATGAGCGAATACTGGTACCATGGCGGCGGCTGCCGGGCCTGGCTGAAGGTCGCCCGCAACACGCTGACGCATGAGATTTCGGCGGTCGAACCGGCTGCAGGCGTTGGTGCCGCCGAGGTTGGGGCCTGATGGTTGGCCCCGCGCAGACACACCGGCTGGAGAGCGGCGGTCTCATCGATCGCGCCGCGCCGCTGGCCTTCCGCTTCGACGGCAAGAGCTTTGCCGGCTTCCAAGGCGACACGCTGGCCTCGGCGCTGATCGCCAATGGCGTTAAGCTGGTCGGCCGCTCGTTCAAATACCATCGGCCGCGCGGCATCCTGACCGCTGGTTCGGAGGAGCCCAACGCGCTGGTCGAACTGCGCAGCGGAGCGCGGCGCGAGCCGAACACCAAGGCGACCACGGCCGAACTCTATGACGGGCTCGAAGCCGCCAGCCAGAACCGCTGGCCGTCGCTGCGCCACGATCTGATGGCGGTCAATCAGCTGTTCGCGCCGATCTTCGTCGCCGGCTTCTACTACAAGACCTTCATGTGGCCGGCGAAATTCTGGGAAACGATCTACGAGCCAACGATTCGCCGCGCCGCCGGCCTCGGCCGCGCTGCAGGCGTCGCCGATCCCGACCATTACGACAAGGCGTGGGCGCATTGCGACGTGCTGATTGCCGGGTCCGGCCCGGCCGGGCTGGCTGCGGCACTGGCGGCCGGGCGCGGCGGCGCCCGCGTCATCCTGTGCGAGGAAGATTTTGCGCTTGGCGGCCGTCTGCTCGCCGACGGCGGCATGATCGACGGCGCGCCGGCGGCCGAATGGATTACGCGCACGCTGGCCGAACTCGCCGCACTGCACGATGTCCGCATCATGACCCGCACGACATTGTTCGGCGTCTATGATGGCGGCACCTATGGCGCCATCGAGCGGGTCAACGACCACCTGCCCTCGCCGCCCGAGCACCAGGTGCGCCAGCGGTTGTGGCGGATCGTGGCCAAGCGCTGCGTCGTCGCCGCCGGCGCCATCGAGCGACCGATCGTCTTTGCCGGTAACGACACGCCGGGCGTGATGATGGCTTCGGCTATGCGGACCTATGTCGCGCGCTACGCGGTTACCCCTGCCAGGAGGATCGCGCTGTTCACCAACAATGAGGATGGCTGGCGCACGGTCGAGACCGCGCTTGGCGCCGGTTTGCAGATCGCGGCGGTCGTCGATGCGCGCCCGGACGTCTCCGCCGCGCATCGAGCGCTTGCCGCCAAGGGCGGCTTTGCCGTGCTCAACGGCTCGGTCAGCGGGGTCGAAGGCGGCAAGGACGGGGTCCGGAAAATCGTGGTGGCGCTGACCGGCGGCGCACGGGCGGAAGTCGAAGCCGACGGGCTTGCCGTGTCCGGCGGCTGGAATCCGGCGGTCGGGCTGACCTCCTATCATCGCGGCCGGCCGAAATGGCAGGACGATATCGCAGCCTTCGTGCCGGATGGTGCGCCGCCCGGCATGATGGCCGTCGGCGCCGCCAACGGCGCCTTCGGGCTGGGCGACTGCCTGCGCCAGGGCTTTGCCGCGGGTGCTGCGGCAGCGCAGAGTGCTGGACGCGGCGGCAATGCCGGCACATCGCCGGTCGCCGACAGCGAGGCGTTTTCGCTGACGCCGCTTTGGTATGTGGCCGGCAAAGGGAAAGCCTTCGTCGATTACCAGCATGACGTGACCGCGTCCGACATCGAGTTGGCGCAGCGCGAAGGTTTCGAATCGGTCGAGCATCTCAAGCGCTATACGACGCTCGGCATGGCCACCGACCAGGGCAAGACCTCGAACGTCGCCGGTCTCGCCATCATGGCGGCAATCAGCGGCAAATCGATCCCCGAAACCGGCACGACGATCTACCGCCCACCCTATGTGCCGGTCGCCATCGGCGCCTTCGCCGGCCATCATCGCGACGAAGACTTCCATGCGACGAGGCTGACGCCGTCGCATCACTGGGCAGCCGAACAGGGCGCGGTGTTCGTCGACACCGGCCTGTGGAAGCGCGCGCAATGGTATCCGCGCGCCGGCGAAAAGGACTGGCTGGAATCGGTCACCCGCGAGGTCAAGGCGGTGCGCTCCGGCGTCGGCTTCTGCGATGTCTCGACGCTCGGCAAGATCGACGTGCACGGCCCGGATGCCGGCGCCTTTCTCGACCGCGTCTACATCAACACCTTCTCCAGTCTCGCCGTCGGCAAAGCCCGCTACGGGCTGATGCTGCGCGAGGACGGCATCGTCTATGACGACGGCACGACGTCGCGGCTGGCCGAGGACCACTATTTCCTGACCACCACCACCGCCAAGGCCGGGCTGGTGATGCAGCATCTCGAATTCTGCCGGCAGGTGCTGTTCCCCGAATTCGACGTGCAGCTGACATCCGTCTCCGATCAATGGGCGCAGTTCTCGATCGCCGGGCCGAAGACCCGGGACCTGCTTCGGGAAATCGTCGATCCGGCGGAGGATTTGTCGAACGAGGGCTTTCCCTTCATGGGGGCGCGGGAAGTCGCGCTTCGCGGTGGCATCAAGGCGAGGCTGTTCCGCATCTCGTTTTCGGGCGAAATGGCGTTCGAAATTTCGGTTCCCGCCCGCTATGGCGAGGCGCTGGTGCGCAATTTGATGCTGGCCGGCAAGCCGTTCGGCGTTACGCCCTACGGTACCGAGGCGCTCGGCGTCATGCGCATCGAAAAGGGCCATGTCGCCGGCCCGGAGCTGAACGGCACGACGACCGCCGCCGACCTCGGGTTGGGCAAGATGATGTCCAGCAAGAAAGATTTCATCGGCCGCGTCATGGCCGGGCGCGAGGCGCTGATTGCGCCGGACCGCCAGGTCGTGGTCGGCATCAAGCCGGTCGACAAGACGCGCCGCCTGCGCTCCGGCGCGCATATCATTCCGAAAGGCGAGACGCCCGGTCCCGGCAACGACCAGGGCTATGTCACTTCGGTCTGCTTCTCGCCCACGCTCGACCAGTGGATCGGGCTGGCGCTTGTTGAGCGTGGCCGCGAGCGCATCGGCGAGATCGTCCATGCGCATGACCCGCTGCGCGGCGAAGACTATGACGTCGAGCTGTGCAGCCCGGTCTTCTACGATCCGGATGGAGGGCGCCAGCGTGGCTGAGTTTTCCTGGATTGCCCGCAGTCCGCTGGAGAAAGCGCTTGTTGTCGGCGCCTATGGCGCGCGCGGCACGGCGGCCGGCGTATCGCTCACCGAGATCCGCAATTTCGACCTGATCCAGGTGATGGCGCGGCGCGGCAAAGCGGCAGAACTGGCGAAGGCCGCCGAAACCCGCTTCGGCGTTGCCGCCCCGGAAACGCCCAAGGCGACCCGAACTCCCGACGCTACGCTGATCTGGTCGGGACCGGATCAGTTCCTGGTCCTGTCCAATGGCGGCAAGCACGCGAGCGAACCGCTGAGCCAGACGTTTGCGCAATCCGCCTCGTTGTCCGACCAGTCGCATGCTCGCGCGCTGATCAGCGTTTCCGGAGAAAAGGCGCGCGCGATGCTGGCCAAACTGTCGTCACTAGACCTGCACCCCGCGGCGTTCCCGGCCGGCACCGCTGCGGCGACCTCGGTCGATCACACCAGCATCAATCTCTGGCGCGGCAATGACCGGCCGGACGGACAGGCGGTGTTCAATCTTCTGGTGTTCGCCACCTTCGCGGAAAGCCTGTCGCATACGATGCTGGACGCTGCCGCCGAGTATGGCGTCGAGATCGGGCATTCCGAGGAATTGGGGTAGGATTGTGCGCCACCTTCCCTTCTCCCCTCGTGGGAGAAGGTGGCCGAGCGAAGCTCGGTCGGATGAGGGGTGCTCCAGCTTGGCTATGACGGCACTCCGTCCAACACCCCTCAACCGTCTCGGCACTGCGCGCCGATCCACCTTCTCCCACAAGGGGAGAAGGAAGAGGCGCGCGCCTCGCCTTCACTTGCCAACTCCGGCTCTTCTATCCTATTCTTCCCGCTAAAATAATTTCACACACAGGCAAACTTGTTTCTCGAACCAAGGTTGAGATGAGCCAGTCGCCCTACCCCGCCGTCGTCGCCGGACCGCCCCGGCCGAGCCTGATCCTGCGGCCAGGCCAGATTACGCTGCCGGCCGGGATGGAGCGCTACACGGTTCAGGGCAATGGCGCGGTGCTGATCGAGGTCGAGGCCGGCGACATTGTCACCGTGCGCGATGTCGAGGGCGGGCAGGCCTGCGAGCTGCTGGCATGGGACAGCAGCGACGCGACCGATCCCGGCATTCTCGGCGAGAAATCGAACTGCAATGCCGCCGGCATCAAGGCGCTGCTGGCCGAAGGCGATGACAGCCTCGCATCCTTGCGCCGGGGGCTCGAGCGGCGCCAGGTGCAGCTCGACCAGGCGAAGGCGGTTCGCGTTTTCGGCGGCGCCACCCCTGCCGGTACCGAACAGGCTTTTGCCGTCGCCCGCGATGGGTCGATGCTGATTGCCGCGCCCGGCGGGCCGATGCTGGTCGACGGCCACGATACGGCGACGCCGCTTAGCGTCATCGTCCGCCGCGCCACCATCCGCCCGGCAGCGAAATCCAGGCTTGCCGACCCGCTGGCCGATCCCGTGCTCGACCTGCGCGTTCATTCGGCGACGGCGGAGGCCTACTTCGTCAAGGCGGGCGACTATCTGCAGATCATCGATGTCGACGGGCGCCAATGCACCGACTTCCAGTGCTTTTCGGCGCGCAAGCTGGACAAGGGCCGCGATCATCCGCTCGACGTGACGACGACGCGCACGCTGATGGGTTCGAGCTATCCGATGCCCGGTCTGCACTCAAAATACTACGACCAGGACATGGAGCCGCTGGTCGAGGTTGTGCAGGACACTTGCGGCCGCCACGATGCATTCGCACTCGCCTGCGCGGCCAAATATTACGACGACATCGGTTATCCCGGCCATCCCAACTGCTCGGAGAATTTCAACCGCGCGCTGGCCGACAAGGGTGTCACGCCTCGCGCCGGCTGGATGGCGATCAACTTCTTCTTCAACACGGCCATCGACGCGCATGGCGTCGTGGTATCGGACGAGCCGTGGTCGCGGCCGGGCGACTATGTGCTACTCAAGGCGCTCACGGACATCGTCTGCGTCTCGTCCGCCTGCCCCGACGATACGACGCCGGCCAATGGCTGGAACCTGACCGACATCCATGTGCGAACCTATCCCGGCCAGCACAAATTCTCGCGAGCGATCGCCAGACGCATGACGCCCGATTCGGAACCGAAAATGACCCGCGAGACCGCCTTTCATTCGAGCTTTGCCAAGCACACCCGCAACTTCGTCGAGTACAAGGGCTATTGGCTCGCCAATTCCTTCGCCAAGCAAGGCCCGATCGATGAATACTGGGCCTGCCGGCAGGACGCCGTGATCATGGACCTGTCGCCGCTGCGCAAGTTCGAGGTCACCGGGCCGGACTCCGAGGCGCTGCTGCAATACACGCTGACCCGCGACATCAAGAAGCTCGGCGTCGGCCAGGTCGTCTATTCCGCCATGTGCTACGAGCATGGCGGCATGATCGACGACGGCACGCTGCTCAGGCTCGGCAAGGATAATTTCCGCTGGGTCGGCGGCGACGATCTATCCGGCCAATGGCTGCGGGAAACGGCGCAAAAACTCGGCCTCACCGTGCTGGTGCGCTCCTCGACCGACCAGATGCACAATGTTGCCGTGCAGGGACCGAAAAGCCGCGACGTCCTGCGGCAGATCATCTGGACTTCGCCGCTGCAGCCGTCGATCGACGAACTCGAATGGTTCCGTTTCGCCGTCGCCCGCATCGGCGGCGGCAACGGCATTCCGGTCGTTGTCTCGCGCACCGGCTACACCGGCGAGCTCGGCTATGAGATCTGGTGCCATCCGCGCGACGCCGAAAAGGTGTTCGACGCGATCTGGCAGGCCGGCCAGCCGCACGGCCTGAAGCCGATGGGGCTGCAGGCGCTCGATATGGTGCGCATCGAGGCCGGGCTGATCTTTGCTGCTCACGAGTTTTCCGACCAGACCGACCCGTTCGAGGCCGGCATCGGCTTCACCGTACCCCTGAAGACCAAGAGCGACGATTTCATCGGCCGCGAGGCGCTGATCCGGCGCAAGGAAAACCCGCAGAAGAAGCTGGTCGGCCTCGACATCGACGCCAACGTCGCCGTCGGCCACGGCGATTGCGTGCATATCGGCCGCGCCCAGATCGGCGTCGTCACCTCGGGCATGCGCTCGCCGGTGCTGAATAAGACCATCGCGCTGGCCAGGCTCGACGTCGCGCATTCGGCGATCGGCACCGAGGTCGAAATCGGCAAGCTCGACGGCCACAGCAAGCGGCTACCGGCGCGCGTCGTCGCCTTCGCCCATTACGACCCGCAAAAGACCAGGCCGCGCTCCTGATCGACGCTGCCTGGTTCTTCCCTTGTCCCACAAGCGCAATGTGCACAGCGTCACAAAGCGCTTGACGTGAAAGCGCGTTGGGTCAATCTTCACTGCTAAGAAAAAAATACTACTGAGCGGAAAACGCCTGGGGCCGTTCAACGTGAGCGTCGATGACGCCTCGCGAGATTGCGGCTGTTGCCGATGGGGAACATCAAAAATGGGGAATCCACGTAAATGAGCACGATAGTCACCACCTTGGTGCCGCCTGCCGAAGGGCAGCTGCACCGGAACATCGACTGGCGCGGCGCCTTCTGGGTGGCAAGCGGCGTTCCGGCCCTTGTCCTGTTTTCGATCGGCGGCATCGCCGGCACCACCGGAACACTGGCCTTCCTGATCTGGGCCGTATCCATGGTCATGGGCTTCCTGCAGTCCTTCACCTATGCGGAGATCGCCGGGCTGTTCCCGAACAAATCCGGCGGCGCCTCGGTCTACGGCGCCACCGCATGGCTGCGCTATTCGAAATTCATCGCGCCGCTTTCGGTGTGGTGCAACTGGTTCGCCTGGTCGCCGGTTCTGTCGCTCGGCTGCTCGATCGCCGCCGCCTATATCCTCAACGCACTGGCGCCGGTGCCGCTGTTCACCGACACTTCGCCGGAAGTCGCCGCCTATATTGCGGCCCATGCCGGAACCAGCGCCGCTGACGCCATCACCGCGGTCACCGCGGCGGCGACGCCGGCGATCCGTAACTGGACGCTCTACGGTCACACGCTTGGCCCGGTTTCCTTCACCTTCAACGCCACCTTCTTCATCGGCGCGGTGCTGATGCTGATCATCTTCTCGATCCAGCATCGCGGCATCCTGGGCACGGCCAACGTGCAGAAATATATCGGCCTGCTGGTGATCATCCCGATGCTCATCGTCGGCGTGGTGCCGATCGTCACCGGCCAGATCAACTGGGCAAATTTTTCGCCGCTGGTGCCGCTCGCCGCCGCCTATGCGCCGGAGGCCGGCGCGTGGAACATCGCCGGCTGGACGCTGGTGCTCGGCGGCATGTTCATCGCGGCATGGTCGACCTACGGCTTCGAGACCGCGGTCTGCTACACCTCCGAGTTCAAAAACCCGGGCACCGATACCTTCAAGGCGATCTTCTACTCCGGCCTGTTGTGCATGCTGCTGTTCATCCTGGTGCCGTTCACCTTCCAGGGCGTGCTCGGCTTGAACGGCATGCTGGCGACGCCGATCGTCGACGGCTCCGGCGTTGCCGATGCGCTGGCCGGCATGGTCGGCGGCGGACAGCTGATCCACAGCCTGCTGGTGATGCTGATGATCCTGGCGCTGGTGCTCTGCATCATGACGGCGATGGCCGGCTCCTCGCGCACGCTCTATCAAGGTTCGGTCGACGGCTGGCTGCCGCGCTATCTCAGCCATGTCAACGAGCACGGCGCCCCGACGCGGGCGATGTGGACCGACCTGATCTTCAACCTGATCGTGCTGGCCATCGCCTCGGCCGACGCAACGAGCTTCTTCTTCATCCTGGCGGTGTCGAATTGCGGCTACATCATCTTCAACTTCCTTAATCTCAATGCCGGCTGGATCCACCGCATCGACAATGGCCACATCGCGCGGCCATGGAAGGCGCCGAGCTGGGTACTCGGCCTCGGCGCCATCTTTGCCTATGTCAACGCGGTCTTCATGGGCGCCGGCGCCAAGGTGTGGAACCCGATGGCATTGTGGGCCGGGCTGATCACGGCAGCCTTGATCATCCCGGTGTTCTGCTTCCGGCACTACATCCAGGACAAGGGCAAATTCCCCGACCACATGCTGGCCGATCTCGGCATGAGCTCGTCCGACCTTGCGGTGAAAAAGGCGGGGATGCTGCCCTATCTGACGCTGGTCGCCGGCGTCGTGGTGATGCTGCTCGCCAACTGGCTGTTCGTCATCTGATGGCTTGCCTTGAGGGATCGGGCGCGCAAGGCGCGCTCGATCCCTGCATTTTGTTCTTGCTTTGTGCCGGCAGCTATGCTACTAATCTCGATATGGTGCTGATTCGCCCCGAGACCCGCCGCCGAGGCGGGTTTTTCTTTTTAGGGGCTATTCGGCAGCGGTGCCTGCGCGGGAGCGACCGCCAAGCGCTGCACCGATATCCTCGAGCACCTGTCCGACGCGCGCCTGGATCGTCTCGGACGCAAGCACGCCGTCGATGAAATCCCTGTCCGAAGCGTAGATCGCGGTCGGCAGCGTAAAGGCCTCGAAGAAGCCGAACAGCGGCCTCAGCTGGTGCTCGATGATCAGCGCATGCCGGTCGCCGCCGCCGGTCGCCAGCAGCACCACCGGCTTGCCCCTGAGCGCCGTTGGGTCGACAAGATCGAAGAAGTGCTTGAACAGGCCGGTGTAGCTGCCCTTGTAGGTGGGCGAGCCAACGACGAGCACGTCCGCCGCGACGACGCACTTGAGGATATCGCCCGCTTGCGCATCCAGTTCACGCGCCCATCTGGCGCCACCGAGGCTGGGGCCGAGGTCGACGACGTCATGCGTGCTGGCGGCCAGGCCATATCTGCCGGCTACCTCGTTCACGATACGATCGACGAAGCCGCGCGTCTTGGACGGCCGGGTGAAATTGCCTGAGAAACCGACAACGGCCGGATTGGTCATGATGCAAAGCCCTCGCGACGATTTCGGGCTGCCAGCCCGCTGCTCATGACCCTATGGACATTCGGACCGAACGAAAAGAACGGATGCTTGCCACGGTCTAAAATCATTACCGGTTCTAACCAGCTTTGCGGATCGCTGCCGTCTCAGGTTGGAAGAACCGGTTTGGCGGCCGCTTCAGGCCAAGATTTTCGCGCAGGGTCGATCCTTCGTATTCGCTCCTGAAAATGCCGCGCCGCTGCAATTCGGGCACGATTTTCTCGACGAAATCATCCAATCCGGCGGGAAGATAGGGGAACATGACGTTGAACCCGTCCGAGCCTTCGGTGACCAGCCATTCCTCCATCTCGTCGGCGATGGTTTTCGAAGTGCCGACGAAGGCAAGACCGGAATAGCCGCCCAGCCGCTGCGCAAGCTGCCTGACGGTCAGGTTTTCCTTGCGCGCCAGTTCGATGACGCGCTCGCGGCCGCTCTTGCTGGCGTTGCTTTCCGGGATTTCGGGCAAGACTGAATCCGGATCGAACCGCGACGCGTCGTGGCCGAGCGCGATCGACAGCGAGGCGACGCCGCTCTCGTAGTAGACGAGGCTGTCGAGCTTGGCCCGCTTCGTCTGCGCCTCCTCGACAGTCTCGCCGACAATGACGAAGGCGCCGGGCAGGATCTTGATGTCGTCGCGCGACCGGCCAAGTTTTTGCGCACGTTCCTTGACGTCGGCAAAGAAGCGCTGCCCCGAGGCGAGATCGGCATGGGCGGCGAAGATCACCTCGGCCGTTTCCGCGGCGAGCTGCCGTCCGGCCTCCGACGCGCCGGCCTGCACGATGACCGGCCAGCCCTGCACCGGCCGCGCGATATTGAGCGGTCCCCGCACCGAAAGATATTCGCCCTTGTGGTCGAGCACATGCAGCTTCGCCGGATCGAAATAGAGCCCGCTTTCGGCGTCGCGGATGAAGGCATCGTCGGCAAAACTGTCCCACAGGCCGGTGACGACATCATAAAACTCCCGCGCCCGGCGATAGCGCTCGTTGTGCTCGACATGCTCGTCGAGGCCGAAATTCAGCGCGGCGTCGGGATTGGATGTGGTGACGATATTCCAGCCGGCGCGCCCGCCGCTGATATGGTCGAGAGAGGCGAAACGACGGGCGATGTGGTACGGCGCGTCGAACGTCGTCGAGGCGGTTGCGATCAGCCCGATACGATCGGTGACGGCGGCAAGCGCCGACAACAGCGTGAACGGCTCGAAGGACGTGACCGTGTGGCTGCGCCGCAGCGCCTCGATCGGCATGTTGAGCACGGCCAGGTGGTCGGCCATGAAGAAGGCGTCGAACTTCGCCGCTTCCAGCCTTTGCGCGAAGTGCTTGAGATGCGCGAAATTGAAGTTGGCGTCGGGATAGGCGCCCGGGTAGCGCCAGGCGCCGGTATGAAGGCTGACGGGCCGCATGAAAGCGCCAAGCCGCAATTGTCGATTTTCTGCCATGGAAAAACGCACCGATGACGACGAGCGTAACGCTCCAATTGCTCGAGCATGGGATGGCTTTGCGGCCATGGGAAGGAATTCTGTTTTGCAAAACCGGCGTCGGGGAGCATTTTTTGTGCGGGCGGCGGACCGATCAATCGATCTTGATGAACACGCCCTTGGTGTTGAGATACTCAGCGAGGTGCTCGGCGCCGCCCTCGCGGCCGTAGCCGCTCATCTTGTAGCCGCCGAAGGGCACGGCCGGATCGATGGCGTGATAGGTATTGACCCAGACCGAGCCGGCGCGGATCTTGCGCGACAGCTGGTGGGCGGTGGCGAGATTTTGGGTGAAGACCCCTGCAGCCAGGCCGTAAGGCGTGTTGTTGGCCCGCTCGACCGCCTCGTCCAGCGTATCGAACGGCAAGGCTGAAATCACCGGCCCGAATATCTCCTCACGGGCGATCTTCATGTTGTCCGAGACGCCGGCAAAGACGGTCGGCGCGACGAAATTGCCGGCGGCAAGCGCGCCTTCCACAAGCCGGGTGCCTCCGGTGACGAGTTTCGCCCCTTCCGCGGTGCCGGCCTCGAGGTAACCGGTGACCCGTTGCAGCTGCTTTTCGGAGACGAGCGGACCGATCTCGGTCGCCGGGTCGATGCCGTCGCCGAGCCTGAGACCCTTGGCGTATGCCGCGAGCCGCTCGACGAACTCGTCATGGACGGCGCGTTCGACGAAAAGGCGCGAACCGGCGATGCAGATCTGGCCGGAATTGGCGAACACCGACATCGCCGCCACCGGCACCGCCTTGTCGAGATCGGCATCGGCGCAGACGATGACCGGCGACTTGCCGCCGAGCTCCAGGGAGACGCGCTTGAGGTTGCCGGCCGAGGCCCGCACGATCGACTGGCCGGTTGCCGTCGAGCCGGTGAAGACGATCTTGTCGATGCCCATATGCTCGGCGAGTGCGGCACCTGCCTCGGTGCCGGTGCCGGTGACGATGTTGACGACGCCGGCCGGCACGCCGGCCTCGTTCATGATGTCGGCGATCAAAAGTGGCGTCAGCGGCGCCTCTTCCGACGGCTTCAGCACGATGGTGCAGCCGGTCGCCAGCGCCGGCCCGATCTTCCAGATCGACGCTGCCGTTGGCGCGTTCCAGGGAATGATGGCGCCGACGACGCCGACCGGCTCCTTGCGGGTGAAAGAGACGATTTCGCCGGGCAGCGAGTTGTCGATCGTCTCGCCGTGCAGCGCCGTCGCCATGCCGGCATAGTAGCGCAGCATGCCGATGACGCGGTTGCGATTGGCGCGGGTGCGTATGATCGGCATGCCCATGTCGGTGGTGTCGGAGCGGCTGATCTCTTCCCAGTGCTTTTCGAAGAGGTCGGCGATCCTCAGCAGCAGCACCTGCCGCTCATAAGGCTTGAACCGGCTCCACGGGCCCTCGAACGCCTTGCGCGCAGCAGTCACCGCCGAGTCGATGTCCTGCCGGTCGGCGCGCGGCACCGTGGCGATGACCGCGCCGGTGGCGGGATTGCGGCTCTCCGTGGTCCGGCCGGAGCGGGCATCGACCCAGCCGCCGCCGATGAACATCTGGCGATGGCGCCCGTCGATCGGCAGCCGCAGCGGTGCCTTTGTCTGAGCCATGGTCATGACGGTCCTCCTCCGGCGCCTACGCCTGGTGGGCGGATTAAACCGCCGGAGGTCACATTTGCCAACAGCTCTATTCGGCCGCCAGGGCCAGTTGCGGCCTTTCGCTTTCTTCTGCCACCTTGGCCGCCTCTTCCGTTGCCACCACCTTCTTGGGCTCCCTGCCGAAGAACAGCGCATAGGCTGCCGGCAGGACAAGGATGGTCAGCACCGTGGCGACGAGAATGCCGCCCATCATGGCGTAGGCGAGCGGCCCCCAGAAGACGCCGCGCGAGATCGGGATCAGCGCCAGCACCGCCGTTAGCGCCGTCAGCACGATCGGCCGGAACCGGCGCACCGCCGAGCCGATGATGGCCTCGGAGCGCTCCACGCCGGCGGCGATGTCCTGGTCGATCTGGTCGACCAGGATGATCGAGTTGCGCATGATGATGCCGAGCAGGGCGATGACGCCGAGGATGGCGACGAAGCCGAACGGCGCGCCGCTGATCAAAAGTGCCGCGGCCGCGCCGATGATGCCGAGCGGACCGGTGGCCAGCACCAGCATGGCCTTGCCGAAATGCTGCAGCTGGATCATCAGCAGCACGACGATGACGGCCAGCATGATCGGCGCTTTCGCCGCAATCGAGGCCTGGCTTTCGGCCGCATCCTCGGCGCCGCCCTGGATCTCGATCTTGTAGCCGGGTGCGAGGCTGGCGCGCAGGCCCTGCATCTCGCTGTACATTTTCATGGCGACATCGTTCGGCTGCACGCCGTCCGGCAGCGTGGCGCGCACGCTGATGGTCGGCAAGCGGTCGCGCCGCCATTCGACGCCTTGCTCCAGCACCGGGACGATCTTGGCGACCTGCGACAGCGGCACGGAGCCACCGAAATCGGTCGGGATGTAGACGGAGTCGACCGCCGACAGCAGGTGACGGCTTGCCTCCGGCTCACGGGCGACGATCGAAACCGTCTCCTCGCCGTCGCGGAAGTCATCGAGCGGCGCTCCCGACATGGTCGCCTGCAGTATCTGGCGGATGCGCTGCGAGGTGACGCCGAGCGCACGGGCGCGATCCTGGTCGATCACCAGCTTCATCGCCGGCACCGGCTCCAGCCAGTCGTCGTGGATGGCGCCGAGCAGCGGATTTGCCTGGAACTTCGCCTTCACCTCGTCGGCGATGCGGCGCACCTCCTGGCGATCCGGACCCATGACGCGCATCTGCACCGGCCAGCCGGTCGGCGGACCAAGGAACAGGCGATCGACCTTGGCGCGGATCGATGGGAAATCCTCGGCCAGGATGGTGCGCAGCTTGACGATCAGCCGCTCGCGGGCTGGTTCGTCATTGGCCATCACCAGAAGCTGGGCGAAGTTCGGGTTGCGAAGCTGCTGGTCGAGCGGCAGGAAGAAGCGCGGCGCGCCTTCGCCGATATAGGTGGCGATGAAGCGCTTGTCCTTGTCGTCCATCATCCTGGCTTCGAGCGCCTTGGCCTGGGTCTCGACTTCCTTGATGCTGGTGCCTTCCGGCAACCAGAGGTCGACAAGGATTTCCGGGCGCGACGATTGCGGGAAGAAATTCTGCGGGATGAACTGGAACGCCCACAGGCTGGTGGCAAACGTCATCAGCGTCATCACCAGGACGATGATGCGGTGGCGCACCGCCCATGCAACGGTCGAGCGAAGACGGCGGTAGAAGCGCGTGTCGAAGACATCGTGATGGTTGCCGGCGTGCTTGCGCTGCTTCAGGATCATGTGGCCGAGCCATGGCGTGAAATAGACCGCCGCGAACCAGGACACGATCAGCGCGATGCCGACGACGTAAAAAAGGGTGCGCACATATTCGCCGGCGGTCGAGGCAGCGAACCCGACGGGAATGAAGCCGGCCGTCGTGATCAGCGTGCCGGTCAGCATCGGGAAAGCGGTCGAGGAGTAGGCGAAGCTCGCCGCCTCGACCTTGACCAAGCCTTCCTCTAGTTTTCGCTCCATCATTTCGACGACGATCATCGCGTCGTCGACCAAGAGCCCAAGAGCGATGATCAGCGCGCCGAGCGAAATGCGCTGCAGGTCGATGCCGAGCTCGTACATGATGGCGAAGGTGGCGGCCAGGACCAGCGGAATGACGATCGCGATCACCAGGCCCGAGCGCCAGCCGATCGACAGGAACGATACAAAAAGCACGATCAGCAGCGCTTCGCCGAGCGCTTCCATGAACTCGCTCACCGCCTCCTTCACGACATGCGGCTGGTCGGAAATCTGATCGACCGAAACGCCATAGGGCAGCGCCTCTTCGAAGCGCTTGTAGGTCGCTTCGACGTCCTTGCCGACGTCGGTGACGTTGAAGCCCTTGGCCATGACGACGCCGAGCTGGACGCTGTCGTGACCGTCGAAACGGTATTTGCGCTGGTACGGATCCTCGAGGCCGGAGGTCACGGTGGCGATGTCGCCGAGGCGCGTCACCTGGTTGCCGGCGCGCAGGCGAAGCTCGCGGATGTCGGCCGCCCTGGTGACATCGCCCTCGACCGAAATGCGCACCGAACGCTGGCCGGTGTCGACCGAACCTGCCGGGTCGACATTGTTCTGGCCTCGGATCGCATTCTGCAGGTCGGTCAACGTCAGGCCACGTTCGGCAAGCGCCTTGGATGAAACGTCGATGTAGAGTTTTTCCGGCTGGTCGCCGATGATCACGGCCTTCTCGACACCGGGCGTCGTCAGCAGCATGTCACGCGCCTGGATGGCGAATTTCTTCAGCTCGGGATAGCTGTAGCCGTCGCCGCTGATCGAATGCAGGGTGATGAACGTGTCACCGAATTCGTCATTGAAGTAAGGCCCAAGCAGCCCCTGCGGCAGCTCATTGGCGATATCGCCGACCTTCTTGCGCACCTGATAGAAAGCATCGGCGACCTGCGCCGGATTGGTGTCGCCCTTGACCTGCAAGGTGATGATGGCGCTGCCGGCGCGGGTGTAGGAGCGGACGAAATCGAGGTGCGGCGTTTCCTGCAGCTTGCGCTCGATCTTGTTGACGACCTGGTCCTCCATCTCCTTGATCGAGGAGCCTGGCCAGATCGCCTGGACGACCATGACGCGGAAGGTGAAATCGGGGTCTTCCTTTTGGCCCATGCGCATCAGGCCGAGTGCACCGGCGACGATGATCAGCCCGAACAGGAAGCGGGCAATGCTCGGATGGCCGATTGCCCAGCGCGAAAGATTGAAAGACCGCTTTTCATTGGTGTCGATGGTCATCGGCGTCAGTCCGTTTCAATTTGATCAACAGAGCACGCGCTTTCGCATGCCCAAGGAACTTCCGATGTGGGCTTCCGGGCGGCGTGGCTTTCCGAGTTGAGAGATCTACATCGCGGTGGGACGCGAGGATCGACGTGGGGGTTACATCGACCTGAGATCTCGAAAATCGGGGGCGCCTGCCGCCCGGAAACCGTGAATTGCCTGGCCGTCAGCGCAAGCGCCTTGCAGCGTCATCGGCCGACGCCGACTGTTGCGCCGCATCACCGGTCAGCTTGACTTTCAGATTCTCGGTCATGAACTGCGTGCCGGCGGCGACGACGACGTCACCCGGCTTCAGCCCATCGGCGACACTGACGCCGTCGGGGGTGAAGGCGGCGACCTTGACCGGATGCGCATGGACGGTCCCGCCGTTGCGGTCGACTGTCCAGACGATCGATTGGCTGTCCTTTTGCGCCAACGCGGCCAGCGGGATCGACACCAGTTGCTGCCGGTTGTCCGCCGCGGCTTCGATGGAGGCGGTCATGCCTAGCAGCACGCGAGAATCGTTGGGCAGGCTGACGCGAACGGCAAAGGTGCGCGACTGCGGATCGGCGCTGCCGGCGACTTCGCGGACCTTGCCGTCGAGCGTCAGCGCCTCATCGGACCAGAAGCCAGCCTTGACGGTCTTGCCCGGCTTGAATTCGGCGATATCGGTTTCCGGAACAGCGATCAGGACTTCCTTCTCGCCGTCGATGGCAACGGTCACCACCGGCGTGCCGGAGCCGACAACCTGGCCGACATCGGCGGCAACGGCAGTGACGATGCCGTTCTTGTCCGCCTTGAGATCGGTATAGCGGACCTGGTTCTGTGCCTGGGCAAGCTGCGAGCGGGCGGAGTCTCGCGTGGCGACCGCCTGATTATAGGCGAGCGTCGCCTGCTCGAGCTGCGACTTCGGCGCGAAATTCTTGGCGTAGAGCTGTTCGGCCCGCTTGCGCGTAAGCTCGACTGTCTCGACCTGACGGTCCGCAGCATCGAGGCTGGCCTGAGAGCTTCTCACCGAGAGCTCGTAGTCGGTGGGATCGACGCGGGCGAGAACGTCACCCGGCTTGACGCGGTCACCGATGTCGACAAGGCGCTCGGTGATCTTGCCGTTGATGCGAAAGCCGAGATTCATCTCGGTGCGGGCGCGCACCGATCCGGAATAGGAAAGCTGACGGGTATCGCTCGCCTTGGCGATCTCGACCACCTTGACCGGGCGGATGATCTCCTTGACCTCGGCTTTCTCTTGCGAGCAGCCGGCGAGGCCGAGAGCGGCAACGACAATCAGTGCCAGGCCGGCGGCCGGTCGCCTGTAGGTGATGGACTTGGACAAAGACACTTTTCGTACTCCCGAACTGTGGAGATGAATTGCCGACATCACCGCCCGACGGGCGGCAATGGTCATTTCTTCAAGGCTCTGATGGCAAACTCGGTAAGCTCGTCCGGCGTCGCCCGGTTCTTCTTGGCGAGGCACTGGGCCATTATCTGCGGATGAGAGAGGCTGATAATGGCAGCGCCGAAACACCGGGAAGCGATCACCGGATCCTGATCGATGAACTCGCCGGTAGCGATTCCCTCGCGGATCACTTCCGCGACCAGTTCATGGATGCTGTCGATGTGCTTTTCGATGACGTGCCAGTCGCGCTCGATGGCGACGATGACCATCTCGTGCACCTTCTCCTGGTCGATCATGGTTTCCAGCGTCCACTGATAGTGCGTATGCACATAGCGGCGGAGCTTCTCGCTGGCGGTGCCGGAACCATGGCAGGCTTCGTAGCTCAACCGGTAGCAGGTCTCGAGCATACGGCCGCAAACCGCCTGATGGATTTCCACCTTGGAGGCGAAGAAGCGGTAGATGTTGGCGGTCGACATGCCGAGTTCGCGCGCTATGTCGGCGACGTTGGTCTTGCCGTAGCCGTAGTGGCGAAACAATCGCTCCGCGCAATCCAGGATGCGCGTGACATTTTCCTGGCGGGCGGAATCGGCGGCTGTGTCTAGGGTTTCAAGCATCTCGTTGGCCAAATTTACGACTGACGAATTTAGAATTTCGTCACTCGTAAATTGAAAACCATCACCTGTCAAGGCACGATTTTGGCTGCTGATGACAAATGGTGACATCCCTGGACGGAGTTGGCCCATGAAACGCATGTGGTTTCCGCCGGGCGCGCCTGCAACGCCGCCCCGTGTTTTTGCGAAGGATCTTGAAAAGATGCTTTCCGAAATCGGTTCCGTTTTCGGATCAGGCCCTAAGGCTGCTTTGCCATCTCCCGCAGCCGGAACTTCTGGATCTTGCCCGTCGAAGTCTTCGGGATTTCCGCGAAGATCACCGCTTTCGGCACCTTGAAGCGGGCGAGCAGCGCGCGGCAGTGCTCGATTACCTCCGCCTCGGTCGCCGCCTTGCCCGGCTTCAGCTCGACATAGGCGACCGGCACCTCGCCCCATTTGTCGTCGGATCGGGCGACAACGCCGCAAGAAGCGACGGCGGGATGCTTGTACAGCGCCTCCTCGACCTCGATCGAGGAGATGTTTTCGCCGCCGGAGATGATGATGTCCTTGGAACGGTCCTTGAGCTGGATGTACCCGTCCGGGTGCATGACGCCGAGGTCGCCCGAATGGAACCAGCCGCCGGCAAAGGCCTCGTCGCTCGCCTTGCGGTTCTTGAGATAGCCTTTCATGACGATGTTGCCGCGGAACATCACCTCGCCGATCGTCTCGCCGTTGGCCGGCGTCTCTTGCATCGTCTGCGGGTCCATCACCGTCAGGCCTTCGAGCGCGGCATAGCGTACGCCTTGCCTGGCCTTCTTCGCCGCCCTCGCCCCTTTCTCCAGCAGGTCCCACTCGCCATGCCATTCGTTGACGACGGCCGGGCCATAGGTTTCGGTCAGGCCGTAGAGATGGGTGACGGCAAAGCCCGCATCGGCCATGCCCGACAGCACCGCCTCAGGCGGCGGCGCCGCGGCGGTGTTGAAGGTGACGGTCTGCGGGAATTGCCGCTTGTCCTCGTCCAAGGCGTTGATCAGCACCGACATGACGATGGGTGCACCGCACAGATGGGTGACGCCGTGATCGGCGATGGCGTCGTAGATCGGCTTCGGCCGCACCCAGCGCAGGCAGACATGCGTGCCGGCCTGCACGGCAAGCGTCCAGGGAAAGCACCAGCCGTTGCAGTGGAACATCGGCAGCGTCCACAGATAGACCGGGTGCTTGCCCATCCCGGCATGGATGGTGTTGGCATAGGCCATCAGTGCCGCGCCGCGGTGGTGACAGACGACGCCCTTCGGATTGCCTGTCGTGCCGGAGGTGTAGTTGAGCGAAATGGCATCCCATTCATCGTCCGGCATCGACCAGGCGAAATCCTCGTCGCCGTCGGCGACAAACGCCTCGTAGTCCAGCGTGCCGATCCGCTCGCCCTTGGCATAGGGCGCATCGGCGGCATAGTCGGGATCGTCGTAATCGATCAGCAGCGGCCTGACCTTGGCCAGCGTCAGCGCTTGCCGAACCACGCCGGCGAATTCGCGGTCGACGATCAGCACCTTGCTTTCGGCGTGATCGAGCTGGAAGGCAATGACGGCGGCGTCGAGGCGAGTGTTGAGCGAATGCAGCACCGCCCTGGTCATCGGCACGCCGAAATGCGCTTCCAGCATCGGCGGTGTGTTCGACAGCATGACGGTGACGGTGTCGCCCTTGCCGATACCGCGCTTCGCCAGCGCCGAGGCAAGCCTCAGCGAGCGCTTCCAGAAATCGCGATAGGTCGTGCGTTGGCGGCCATGGATGATGGCGGTCTGGTCGGGAAAGGTTTTTGCCGCCCGCTCAAAATAGGTGAGCGGCGTCAGCGGCTGGTGGTTGGCCGGATTCCTGTCGAGATCCTGTTCGTAGGGATTGCCCATCCCGTCCTCCGCAATGTCTGGTCGAGCCTTCTTACCACCAGATCCTGAGCGCGTACTGGATTCGTGCACCGCCATCAGACACTTCGCCCATTACTTGGGACGCCCCTCCCCGCCCTCACCCTCCGGCCACAAAGCGTCGATGTCCCGATGCCCTTCCACGATATTCGCCACTTCGAAAAAGTCGCCATTATAGCGGAAGAAAATCACGTATCCCCTGAAAGCGAAACTTCGGACGTCCGGCCGGAGTTCGGGACGAGCACGACCAATCGTCGCCGGCAAGCTCGCCAGATCACGGCATTTCTGGCGCAGAGCATCCACAAAACGCCCGCCAATAAACAGGCTGCCGCTTTCACGAGTGAGGTATTCAAGTATATTGACCAAATCTGCTTGTGCCGACGGCAGCATGCGCAGCCGTGGCACTCCTAAAAGCCTTCCCTTGCGAGTTGCTTGGCCTTGGCTTCCAAGGCGGCGTCAATATCCTGCTCGGTGGCTTCGCCGCCTTCAGCAAACGACTTGTCCACCATGGCACGGAGCGCCTTCAGCTTTTCCTCGCGCTCTTCGACAAGGCGCAGGCCCTCGCGCACGACTTCGCTGGCAGAACCGTAGCGGCCGCACTTGACGATGTTGGAAACAAAGGTTTCCCAACGCTCTCCCAATGATACGTTCATTGTCGGACCTCCTGATCGGTTTATTGTACCGAGATAACAATAAATGCGCAATTACTGACATCCGGAACGCCAGGTGTCGGATCAGGTGCGCAGCCTAAGGTTTGACTTTTGTCGAGAGCCGTGAATAATGTCAGCGAGGAGATGGCATGGCGATCCGACCGGCAGAACAGCTTATCCACAAGGCCGCCTGGCTTTACTATGCACACGGCCTGCGCCAGGACCAGGTGGCCAGCCAGCTCAAGATTTCCCGTGCCTCGGTGGCGATGTATCTGCGCAAGGCGCGCGAGACCGGCATCGTCAACATCTCGACCTCGACCCAGCTTTTCACCGACGACGTGCTGGCGCGCAAGCTGGAAGACGCGCTGAAGCTCGACGCGGTCTGGATCGCGCCGGAAAACGGCTATGTCGCCGACCCCTCGACCGACATCGCGGTGCTGGCGGCAAGCGTCTTTCTCGAGCTGGTCAGGAAGGGCGACCGTATCGGCGTCGCCTGGGGGCGGACCATCTACACCATCGCCGACATCATGTCCTATGCCGATCTGCAGGACGTCACCGTGGTGCAGCTCTGCGGCAATCTGGGCGCCCCCTATTCGTACCGGCCGGACCAGTGCACCATGGAAATCGCGCGCCGGCTCAACGCCAAGGGACTGAACTTCTACGCGCCGCTGGTTCTGACGACGGAAGAACTGGCACGCGGCCTGCGCGCCGAGCCGGTGATCCGCGAGCAATTGTCGGGCATCGGTGAGTGCGACCTGGCGCTGTATTCGGTCGGCTCGGTGGACACCGACAGCCATCTGGTCAAATGCGGCGCGCTGACCGAGAGCGAAATGGCTGCATTGCGCAAGGCGGGTGCGGCCGGCGTCATTGCCGGGCAGATCATCGACGCCCGAGGCCAGGCGCTCGACTGCAGCTACAACCGCCGGCTGATTTCGGCAGAGCTGTCATCGCTGCACAGCATCGAAAAGCGCCTTGTGGTGGTGCAGGAGGACAGCAAGTTCGAACCGCTCGTCGCGGCGATCGCCGGCGGGCTCTGCACCCATCTGGTCGTAGGCGCGCGCATGGCGCGACGGCTGCTCGACCATGCCGGAGCAGCAGCAAAAGAGGTCGCCTGATACCTAGAGCCGCCGACGCATTGTCATCAAGGCGTCGCGGTATTCCTGTTCACAACAAAAGAGAAATCGGACGAAGCTGACATGAAGAACCTGTGGAATGACGGCGAGGCGGAGAAGCTGGTCGCCGACTATGCAAAGAAGGGTGTGGCCCGCGACCTGGCGCTGCGCGTCTATACGACCAGGCTGCTGGGCGGCGAGCCGCGGCTCGTCCTCCATGGCGGCGGCAATACATCGTGCAAGACCAAGGCCACCGACCTTGTCGGCGACGAATGGGACGTGCTCTGCGTCAAGGGCAGCGGCTGGGACATGGGCGTCATCGAGCCGCAGGGCCTGCCGGCGGTCAAGCTCGGCGCGCTGTTGAAGGCGCGGTCGCTCAAGAAGCTCTCCGACGAGGACATGGTCGCGCTGCAGCGGGCGAACCTCATCGACCCGTCCTCGCCCAACCCTTCGGTCGAGACGCTGCTGCACGCCTTCCTGCCGCACAAATTCGTCGACCACACCCATTCGACGGCGATCCTGGCCATCGTCGACCAGGAGGACAGCGAGGCGCTGAGCCGGAAGGTGTTCGGCGAGAAAATGGGATTCGTGCCTTACATCATGCCGGGCTTCGATCTGGCCAAGGCGGCCGCCGATGTATTCGACGCCGATCCGACGGTCGAAGGCCTGATCCTCGACAAGCACGGCATCTTCACCTTCGGCGACGATGCCAGGCAGGCCTATGACAGGATGATCCATTATGTGAACGTCGCCGAGGATTTCATCGCTGGGAACGGCAAGCCGCGCACCGAAAAGGTGGCACTGCCGGCCAGGCTGGCGAAGCCCGCGGAGATTGCGCCGATGCTGCGCGGCGCAGCGGCGGTGGCACGCGGCGAAGGCCGCTTCGACCGCATGATCAGCGATTTCCGCACCTCGGATGCGATCGTGGATTTCATCAATTCGGCAAAAATTGCCGACTATGCCGGTCGCGGTGTGTCGACACCCGACCTGTCGATCCGCATCAAGACCGGACCGATGGCATTGCCGGCGCCCGACGCGGACAAGGTCGGCGACTACAAATCCGTCATCCGCCAGCATGTCGAGAAATTCGCCAAGGACTATCGCGCCTATTTCGAAACCAATGATGCGCTCGACGACGTGAAGCGCACCATGCTCGACCCGATGCCGCGGCTGACGCTGGTGCCCGGCCTCGGCATGTTCGGCCACGGCCGCACGCTGAAGGATGCGAAGATCGCCTCCGACGTCGGCGAAATGTGGATCGAGGCGGTACGCGGCGCCGAAGCCGTCGGCGATTTCCGCCCGCTCTCCAAAGCCGACCTGTTCCCGCTCGAATACTGGTCGCTCGAACAGGCCAAGCTCGCCGCCAACAAGCCGAAGCCGCTGACCGGCCAGGTGATGCTGGTCACCGGCGGCGCCGGCGCGATCGGTGCTGCCACGGCAAAGCTGTTCGCCGACAACGGTGCCCATGCGGTCGTCGTCGATCTCGATGGGTCAAGGGCTGCCGAGGCGGCAAAAAAGGCCGGCAACGGTTCGATCGGCATTGGCGCCGACATCACCGAACCGCTGCAGATGCGCGCCGCCTTCGACAAAGCGGTCGAGGTCTACGGCGGCCTCGACATTCTTGTCTCCAATGCCGGTGCTGCCTGGGAGGGCCGGATCGGCGAGCTCGACGACGCCACCTTGCGCAAGAGTTTCGAACTCAATTTCTTCGCCCACCAGTCGGCGGCGCAGAATGCCGTGCGCATCATGCTGGAACAGGGCACCGGCGGCGTGCTGTTGTTCAATACCTCCAAGCAGGCGGTCAATCCGGGGCCGAAGTTCGGCGCCTATGGCATTCCCAAGGCGGCAACGCTGTTTTTGTCCAGGCAATATGCCCTCGACTACGGCGCGCATGGCATCCGCTCCAATGCCGTCAACGCCGACCGCATCCGTTCGGGACTGTTGACCGACGCCATGATCGCCAGCCGCTCGGGCGCGCGCGGCGTGTCGGAGAAGGAGTACATGTCGGGCAACCTGCTCGGGCAGGAAGTGACGGCAGAAGACGTCGCCCAGGCCTTTCTGCATCAGGCGCTGGCCGAGCGGACCACCGCCGATGTGACGACGGTCGACGGCGGCAACATCGCGGCTGCGTTGAGATAGCCCCTGATCGGGATCACTCTTGCGAAATTGGTATTTTGTAGCTACATTGTGGCTCAGACCTCAAGGAGTCACAACATGGCAACGGATACCGTGGTCCGCGCTCGGATCGATACGGCGACAAAGGATCAGGCAACGGAGGCCTTGGCGGCAATGGGATTGTCCGTTTCCGACGCCATTCGCCTGCTGCTGGTCCGCGTCGCCGCCGACAAGGAATTTCCCTTCCCGGTGAAAGTGCCGAACGCAACGACTCGAAAGGCCATGACCGAATTGGAACGTGGCAAGGGCAAGCCTTTCGCCTCGGCCGATGAGTTGTTCAAGGATTTGGGAATGTGACGTGCTGACGCCCGTTCGCTCTGGGCAATTCCGTCGCGACGTGAAACGTGCGGAGAAGCGGGGCAAAGATCTTGGCAAGTTGCGCGAACTGCTAGGCCTCCTGCTCGCCGGAGATGAGCTACCGGCGAGCTATAAGGACCACTCGCTGAAAGGCGATTGGAAAGGCTTTCGTGACGCTCACATAGAACCGGACTGGCTCTTGATCTACCGAGTTGCCGGCGATGAACTCCAGCTAGCTCGCGCCGGCTCCCATTCCGATCTGTTCAACGAATAGCCGAAGCTGTCGCGAAACTTAGGAATTCTGCGACTGGAAAGGGAACGAGAAGCGATACACGTTGCTCTCCCGCCGCTCGAAACCAAGTTTCTGATATAAAGCGTTGGCAGCCTTTCGCGACGGGCGGGAAGTTAAGTCCACTGTTCTTGCGCCAGCCTCTTGTGCCTGCCTCAGCGCTTCTCGTGTCAGGGCTTCCGCGAAGCCCTGACCTCGACGGCCAGCGTCAACAACGACATCTTCAATTATAGCCCTGATCCCCGTAGGGATTTCGAAGAGCACGAGCGTCAACATGCCAACGTAGGCACCCTCTTCCGAACGGGCTACGAGAAGAATAGTAGCAGGCGATTTTACGACCCTAGTGATGCTGTCGAATGTTGGGGTGGCTGCCGTCGTTGATAGTTGAGACACCAATTGGGAGATCGCTTCCGTCACGGTCGGAGTTGCCTCTGTCAAAACCTCAATCTTCACAAGCTACCTCTCCGAGGTTCGCAAATATCCGAAACTGACGACACATACGGAACAATCGTTCCTTGATGGAAGAGCATCTGCCATCGCCCATCAAAAAGCTTCCAGATCGAACTCCGAAGAGTCCTCCTCTCAGGCGTCCCCCCATCTGATCGGCGGATACTACGATATAGAACCAAGACAGCATCCGCCGCGATGGGCTTGACGGCGAAATCACGGATTTCAGGTAGAGTGGCTCTGCCCGAGTGCGTTTCTTGGAACAGAGAATCAATCACTACAGCTTTGTCATAAACCCGCCAGAACTGCCAAAATCCAAGAAATTTCCCCCAAAAATGGGGAGACGGCGTCCCGGGAAGAACGAACCTCTGGCCAGTGCAATTGCTGTTCGATCTGCTTAAAGACTTCAACATCAATCTCATTCGCTGACATCATCAGCCTTTCGCAAAACTCCCGATAAACCGATACTTTCACGCATGATTTTTGCAACGTTGCAAAATCGGAACTGGCGACAATTAAATCCGGCAAACCCGCGGTGAAAACATCTTCGGCAAGACAAGAAGAGCCGCCTGCAACACCCTGCAGCAGGCGGCTCTTGGTTCCGAGTACGCGTCTAGTTCCACATGTCCGCCAAAGGCTTATAGCATTGTCCGCTCTTTCCTTTTGCTTGAAACGCTACTTCGCGTTCGGGTTCGGCATCCAGGTCGGCATCGCGACATCGGCATGGGCGAATTGCGGCAGCTTGGCCGAGAGGTCCTCCATGTTCTTAATGTCCTTGTCGAGCAGATCCTTCTGGGTGATCAGCGTCGGCGGCACGATGACGTTGTGGCCGGGATCCTCGCCGGCCAAGAGCTGCGCCAGCGCACGCACCGAGACCTGGCCGACGACGGCCGGGTTGGTGGCGGCGGTTGCCGCCCAGGCGCTGTCCGGCTCGCGCATCGCGGCGATATCCGAGGTCGAGATGTCGGCCGAATAGATCTTGATGTCCTTGTTCAGCCCGGCCTCGTCGACCGCGATCTTCACGCCCTTGGCGAATTCGTCATAGGGCGCGAACATCACCTTGATGTCGGGATGGGCCGATAGCACCGAACGGGCCTGGTTGGCGACCGAATTGGCGATCGGATTGTCGAGCGTGCCGAACATGGCGGCTTCGTTGATGCCCGAATATTTCTTCTTGAATTCGACCCAGGTCTCGTTGCGGCGGTCGAGCGGCGCGATGCCGGCGACATAGACATAGCCGGCCTTCCAGCTCTCGCCATTGTCCTTGACCGCCTGTTCGAGCGCCAGGCGGGCGAGGTCGCGGTCGGACTGTTCGATCTGCGGGATCTTGGGGTTTTCGACATTGACGTCGAAGGCGACGACCTTGATGCCGGCGTCGACCGCACGCTGGGCGGCGTCCTTCATCGATTCCGTCAGTCCGTGCTGGATGATGATGCCCTGGACGCCGAGCGCGATGGCCTGGTCGACCATGTCCGCCTGAAGCGCCGCGTCCTGGCGGCTATCGAGCACGCGCAGGTCGACACCGAGCGCCTTGGCCTGCGCCTCGACGCCGGAAAGATAGGCCTGGAAGAAGTCGCCGGTCGAGAGATAGCGGACCAGCGCTATCTTGACGGCGCCCGGCTTGTCGAACGGCGCCGGCCTGTCCTGCGCCATCGCCGGCAACTGCATCAGCAATGTTGCGCCGGCAAGCCCGAGCGCTGCCTTCCCCAAAAGCCTTCTTGTGATGTTCACGTCGTTTCCTCCACTTGTTGAACCCAAAATGTGACCCGGTCGAACCCTATCTCCTGCCCCTGCCGGAAAGGGCGAAGGTAAAGACAAGGGCGACCACGAGAACCACGCCCTTGACGAAATCCTGCGTGTAGTAAGGCGCGTTCATCATCGTCAGGCCCTGCAGCAGCACGCCGACAAACACCGCGCCGACAGCCGTGCCGAAGGCGTTCGGCTTGGCGGCGCCGAGAACCGCGTAACCGATGAGTGCCGCAGCCACCGCGTCGAGCAACAGATTATTACCCGAGGCGATGTCGCCGCGTCCAAGCCGGGCAGCGAGCAAAATGCCGCCGATCGAGGCAAAAACTCCCGAAATAACGTAGGCCCAGATTTTGTATGCCTTGACAGGCGCGCCGGCGAGTTCTGCGGCGCGTTCGTTGCTGCCGACCGCATACATCATGCGCCCGAAACGCGTGTATTCGAGAAAGAACCAGATCAGCACCGCCAGCACGAGCAGAACGACGACCGACACCGGAATGAGGTTCGGGATGAAGAAATCGAAGCGATGGCGGCCAAGCGCCAGGAACGCGGCGCCGAAGCTGCCGTTGGCGACCGAGCCGTCGGGCATGGTCATGCCGGTGGCGATCGAACGGCCTTCGGTCGGGATGCGCTGCAGGCCGACAAGCAGGAACATCATGCCGAGCGTCGCCAAAAGGTCCGGAACCCGCATATAGACGATCAGCCAGCCATTGATCAGGCCGACGACGGCGCCGATCACAAGACAGACGACGACCGCCACGACGGCGTTCTGCCCCAGCACCACCATGACATAGGCAGCCGCCATCATGGCGCTGGTGGCGACAGAGCCGATCGACAGGTCGAAGCCGCCGACGACCAGCGTGGCGGTGACGCCGAGCGCTAGAACGCCGGTGATGGCGACCGACTGGAAGATGAAGACAGCACTTTGCGGCGAGACGAAACCATCGGCAGCGACGGCGAAATAGGCGATCAGCCCGAACAACAGAACGATGAAGCCGTAGCGAATAGCATTGTCGCGCAGGATCATTCAGCGCTCCCGCACGCCGGCACCGTCTTTATCCAACCCGAATTCATGCCCTCTCCATTCCAATTCTCATCGTCATCCCGCCGTCAGGCTGCGCTGTGCAACGGCCCGCCCGCCACTTCGGCCAGCAGACGCTCGAGATCGACATCGGTATTGCGGTGCTCGCCGACGATCGTCTGCTCCGACATCACCAGGATGCGATCGGCCGTCTCCAGGGCTTCGTCGAGTTCGGTGACGAACAGCAGCGTCGCGCGGCCGTGGGCGCTGGTCCGCAGCTTGGCGGCGATATCGCGTCTGGCCGAGATGTCCACACCTTGAAACGGCTCGTCGAGGATGAAAAGCCTTGCCGCCTGCGACATCCAGCGGGCGACCATCACCTTCTGCTGATTGCCGCCGGAAAGCGATGCCATCTCGTCCCTCTCCGAGCGGCAGACGATGCCGAGCTCCTGGATCTGCTGGCGGGCAATGGCGCGTTCGATACGGCGTTTGAGAACACCGAGACGCGACATGCGGCTGTGGAACGGCAGGCTGATATTCTCCTGGATGTTGAAGTCGCCGACGATGCCGTTTTCGCCCCGGTCCTTGGCGACGAGAAACACACCGGCGGCAATCGCTTCGCCGGTCGATGCCGGAGCATAGGGTTTCCCGTTCAGCACCATGGTCCCGGCCAGCGGCTGGCGCAGGCCGAACAGCGTCTCGGCGAGCACGGTCTTGCCGACACCGACAAGGCCGGTGATGGCAACGACCTCGCCATCGCCGAGGGTCAGCGAGATCGGCCTGGCGCCTTCAGCAATCCGCAGCGCGTCGGCAGTGAAAATTGCTTTGGCCGAATTCCTGGCGACGATCCGCTCGAGCTGGATCTTGCGGCCGAGCATGGCGTTGACCGCACCTTCGTAATCCAGCGGCTTCTTGTCGAAGATACCTGAGATAACCCCATCGCGCATCGAAATGATGCGATCGGCAAGCCGTCTGATATCCGACATACGGTGCGAGATGTAGAGGATGGCCACGCCTTGCTGGCGAAGCCGGTCGAGCAGCGCGAACAGCCGGTCGGCTTCGGGGCTGGACAGCGAGGAGGTCGGCTCGTCGAGGATCAGCACTTTCGGCCGGTGCGCCATGGCGCGGGCGATCGCCACCATCTGGCGGTCGGCCAGAGAGAGATCGCTGATCCGGGCCTTGAGGTCGATGGCCAGTCCCATGCGGTCGGCCACCGCCTTTGCCTCGCGACGCACCCGGCCCGGATTGAACAGCGTCGGCACGCCGCTGCCGCTCAGCCTGTCGAGGGTAAGGTTGGTGGCGACGTCGAGGTCGGCGACGACACCGTCATTGATGTTCTGGTGGACGGTAACGACGCCGACGCGGATCGCCTCCGCCGGCGTTTTCGGGTCGAACACGTGACCGGCAAGCGACATCGTGCCGCCGCCATGGTCGTAGACACCACTGATGATCTTGACGAGGGTGGATTTGCCGGCGCCGTTGGCGCCCATCAGCACGGTCACTTCGCCGGCATGCAATTCGAGCGAGACGCCGCCAAGCACCTCGATATGGCCAAAGGATTTCCTCAGGCCGTCGACGCGGAACACGGCATCATTGCCCATTCGTTCCTCCCTGACCATGACGCTATGGGCTATATCGGCAATTGTCAACACGATTGACAATTGCCAGCAGGCTTCCTAGCTTGGCCCGACCGCGTTGGCTCCGCTATCATCGGAGCACATGAGCGGGAGGTGAGGATGACTGGGAAATCGCCGTTCGAAGCACTGTCGGTCGAGACACTGGCGGGCCGTCTCGGTGCCAACGAGGCCCTGTGTTCGCAGATCGGCAAGGATACGAGCCAGTGGAAGGTTCGTGAAGTCGGCGACGGCAATCTGAACCTGGTGTTCACCGTCGAGGGTGCTGAGGGTGCGGCCGTCGTCAAGCAGGCCCTGCCCTACGTCCGGCTGGTCGGCGACAGCTGGCCGCTGCCGCTAAAACGCTCCTTCTTCGAATACCATGCGCTGACGCGGCAACAGGCGCGGGCGCCGGGTTCGGTGCCCGATATCTATCACTTCGACGAAGGCCAGGCGCTGATCATCATGGAGTATCTGTCGCCGCACATTATCCTGCGGCGGGCGCTGATCGAAGGCCGGCAATTGCCCAACATCGCGACAGACATCGGCTTGTTCATGGCCCGCACGTTGTTTCGCGGCTCCGACCTGCATATGGCGACCAAGGACCGCAAGGCCGATCTGGCGCTGTTCGCCGACAATGTCGAACTCTGCGACATCACCGAGAACCTGGTTTTCTCGGATCCGTATTTCGATGCCAAGATGAACCGGCACACCAGCCCGCAGCTCGACGGCATTGTCGCCGAGCTGCGCGCCGACCGCGACCTCAAGGTCGAGGCGCAGCGCATGAAGCACATCTTCGCTGCCAATGCCGAGACGCTGCTGCATGGCGACCTGCATTCCGGCTCGATCATGGTCACCGACACCGAAACGAGGATGATCGACCCCGAATTCGCCTTCTACGGGCCGATCGCCTTCGACGTCGGCATGCTGCTCGCCAATTTCTGGATGGCGTTCTTCTCGCAGCGTGGCCATGAACAGGACGGAAGCCGCGACGCCATGCGTGGCTATCTGCTCGGCGTTACGGTCGAGACATGGTCGGTGTTTCGCGCCGAGTTCTCGCATCTGTGGCGAACCGGGCGTACTGGCATGCTCTACCAGAAGAGCCTGTTCGAAGATCAGGGCGACAGGCTTGGCGCCGAGCAGGCGCTCGACCACATGCTGCAGTCGATCTGGACCGATCTGCTCGGCTTCGCCGGCGTCGAGGTTCACCGGCGAATTCTCGGCCTTGCCCACAATGCCGATTTCGAGACCATTGCCGATCCGGATCTGCGCGCCAGATGTGAGGCAAAGGCGCTGAAATTCGGCCGTCACCTCGCCGTCAACCGGCGCCAGATCCACAGCATCGACGAGGTCAACCGGTTGGCCGCGCTGATCGAACGGGAGAGCAGGATTTGAACGTCGGCGACCGCCACTACCGCACCATCTGGCCGAGTGACGACGGGCGTTCGGTGGAGATCATCGACCAGCGCTGGCTGCCGCATGATTTCCGCATCGAAAAGATCGATACCGTCGCCGGCATCGCCACGGCAATCCGCGACATGTGGGTGCGCGGGGCGCCGCTGATCGGCGTCACCGCGGCCTATGGCGTCGCCATGCAGATGGCCGACGATCCGTCGGATGCAGCACTCGACGCCGTCTGGGCAACCTTGCACGAAACGCGCCCGACGGCGATCAATTTGCGCTGGGCGCTGAACGAAATGCAGCGCTTCCTGCTGACGCTTCCGCTGGCAGAACGTGCCGCGGCTGCCTATCGGCGTGCCGGCGAGATCGCCGACGAGGATGTCGGCCTCAACCGCGCCATCGGCGCCCATGGGCTCGAAATCATCAAGGCGATCGCGGCGCGCAAGCAGCCGGGCGAACCAGTCAATATCCTGACCCACTGCAATGCCGGCTGGCTGGCCACCGTCGACTACGGCACCGCCACCGCGCCGATCTATCTGGCGACGGAAGCCGGTATTCCAGTCCATGTCTATGTCGACGAAACGCGACCCCGCAACCAGGGTGCCCAATTGACCGCCTGGGAGATGGCCGGCCACGGCGTGCCGCATACGCTCATCGTCGACAACGCCGGCGGCCATCTGATGCAGCGCGGCCAGATCGACATGGTCGTCGTCGGCACCGACAGGACCACCGCCGACGGCGATGTGTGCAACAAGATCGGTACCTATCTCAAGGCACTGGCCGCCGCCGACAACGACGTGCCGTTCTATGTCGCGCTGCCGTCGCCGACGATCGACTGGACCGTGGGCGACGGGCTGGCCGACATCCCGATCGAACAGCGCTCGCCCGACGAGGTCTCACTGGTCTGGGGCAAGACCGCTTCCGGCGAGATCGCCCAGGTCCGCGTATCCCCGGAAGCCACGCCGGCGGCCAATCCGGCCTTCGACGTGACGCCGGCGCGGCTGGTCACCGGCTTGATCACCGAACGCGGTGTCGCTACGGCCTCGCGCGAAGGTCTGAGGGCGATGTTTCCCGAGCGCGGATGATCCGCTTTTCCGGGAGGGCGCTCCGGATTTGCCTGATCTCACGATTTCTTGAACACGGCACGGTTAAAAACGCCCGTTGCCTGTCCCACATGGACGGCCGTATGCGTAGCGGCGGGGCGGCGCCCAACGCTCGAAGCCGGGCTGCCCACGGCTCGGCGAGTGAACCAGCGGGATACCGCGATGTCATTCAGACCGTTGCTTGGTGACGGACGGGTTCGGAGCCAGGACGAGAAGTCGGAGCCCCTGCAAACCGCGTCATGGGTCAGCTCCTCGATCGTCTTCGACAACCGGCGGTGGGCGTGCCGGGAGGCGGAGCTCCGCTGGACAGCCCCTCATCATCTGATCGTGCTGACCGAAGAAGGCGGCACGTCCCATACATCCATCCGGCACGAGGCACGATCCCTTTACGACGGAATGGACCGTCCCGGAGCCCTCACCTTCGTCCCGGCAGGCGCGGAACGACAGGGCTTCTATCGCGATGTAAACCTCTCCTATTCAGCCCTGTGGATCGATCCCGATATCGGGCTTCCCGGATGCGAACGCCTGAGGAACCTGCCTATACTGGTAAACAAGAAAGACGCGGTCGTCGCCACGCTCTTGAGTTCGCTTCGTGACGAGATGGCACTCGGCCACAAGCCAGACACTGCCTATGTCGAGCATCTGGTCGCCCTCGTCAGTCTCCGCGTGGCCAACCTGAGCCGGGAGCAACCGCGGTTTGTACGTCACGGCTGTCTCAGCCGCCGGGCACTTGGTCGCGTTCGGGATTACATCGATGCGCATATGAATTCCGACATTTCGCTAAGTGAGCTGGCAGCCGCCGCGGGCATGGCCGTCGACAGTTTTGCGCGTCGCTTCAAGGCGACGACCGGCCTTGCACCCTACGCCTATGTGATCGAGGAACGGGTGCGGCGAGCGGAGGCGCTACTGCGCGAAACGGGTTTGTCGATCGGTGTCATTGCCTTTCGGCTCGGCTTCTCAAGCCAGAGCCACTTCACCACGACCTTCCGACGTCTGAGGGGCATGACGCCTCGTGCCTATCGGGTGAATTCTTCTCCAGAATCCTGATAGTGCCGCCGGTTTCTTGAAAGAAAGCCGCCGCCCGCACTCCCACCTCCAGTGTCGTTGGGTGACAGAACCCGAGGGTTCGCTCGGGTCAAGTTGCCGTCTGCGCCTCATTGCGGCTGGGAGATCATGCATGGCCAAAACGGACAACAGGAGCGGGCCGACGCGTCGGATGGTATTGGAAGGCGGTGTTGCGACCGGGGTGCTGCTGGCTACCGGACTACCGGTTGACGCCGAGCCGGCCGAGACCGTCACGGCGGCTGCATCGTCCTCGCCGCTACCGACGATGACGATGTCGTTACGGATCAACGCGAAGGATCTTGCCGTCGAGCTCGACCCGCGGACGACGCTGCTCGACGCGCTGCGCAACCATGTCGGCCTCACCGGCTCGAAGAAGGGCTGCGACCACGGCCAGTGCGGCGCATGCACGGTGCTCGTCGATGGGCGCCGGATCAATTCCTGCCTGACGCTTGCCGCAATGCATGAAGGCGACGAGATCACCACGGTCGAGGGCCTTGCCGAGGGTGACCGGCTGCATCCGGTCCAGGCCGCCTTCGTCGCCCGCGACGGTTTCCAGTGCGGCTACTGTACGCCAGGCCAGATCTGCTCGGCGGTTGGCATGCTGGGCGAGGCGCGGGCCGGCTGGCCAAGCCATGCGAGCGCCGACGTGGCAGCGGCTTCCGTCGCTCTCACCGATGCCGAGATCCGCGAGCGGATGAGCGGCAACATCTGCCGTTGCGCCGCCTATCCGAACATTGTCGCTGCAATCCGCGACGCGGCAGAGGAGGCATGAGCAATGCAGTCCTTCACTTATGAACGTGCGGCGAGTGCTGAGCAGGCGGCGGCCGCGGTTGCGGCCCGGCCGGACGCCAAGTTCATCAGCGGCGGCACCAACCTGCTCGACCTGATGAAGCTCGAGATCGAGCGCCCAGCGCATCTCGTCGACATCAGCCGGCTGCCGCTTGATCGGATCGAGGAGACGGCGGAAGGCGGACTTCGGATCGGTGCCCAGGTCCGCAATAGCGATCTTGCCGCCGACCCGCGGGTAAGGTCGCGCTATCCGATGCTCACGCAAGCGCTGCTGGCGGGAGCGTCCGGACAGATACGCAACAAGGCCTCGACCAGCGGCAATCTCCTGCAGCGCACGCGCTGTCCCTATTTCTACGACCGCAACATGCCCTGCAACAAGCGCCAGCCGGGTTCGGGCTGCGCGGCACTTCAGGGCTTCAATCGCATGCACGCCGTACTCGGCGCGAGCGAAGCCTGCATTGCGGTCCATCCCTCCGACATGGCGGTCGCCATGTCCGGGCTCGACGCCAGGATTGAGACCGTCTCGCCCGGCGGCGAGACCCGCACGATCCCGATCGGCGATTTCCATCGGTTGCCCGAGGCGACGCCCCAGGTGGAGACCGTGCTCGGCCACGGCGAAATAGTCGTCGCGGTTGCCCTGCCGCCGCCGCCACCCGGCCGACAGGTTTACCGCAAGGTGCGCGACCGTGCTTCCTACGCCTTCGCGCTGGTGTCGGTGGCAGCAATCGTCGAGAAAAGCGGCGACCGTATCCGAAGCACTCGGATCGCCATGGGCGGCGTGGCAGCCAAGCCATGGCGCGCGACGGAGGCGGAGCGGACGCTCGCAGGAGCGGCGGCATCCGACGGCGCCTTTAGCGACGCCGCCGAAGCCGCGCTCGCCGGAGCCGTCGGGCATGGCGGCAATGATTTCAAGATCCCGCTGGCGAAACGGACGATGCGGCACACGCTCGCTGCTGCCGCCGAGAGTGCATGAGGTGATGCGATGACAGAGACGACGACCCCGAATCGCGGTTCCCAGATGCAGGCGCCGAGCAGGAGATCGATATGAAACTCACGCGACGCGCCGTTGCCGCCGCGGGTGGCGGCCTTCTCGTCTCTGCCGCCACAGCCTGGGGCGCCACATCCGATCCGGGAGCTCGTCACGGGCTCGAGGCCGCCGTAGACGCCTTCTTTGCCGGCTGGGCCTCTGGCGACTGGACGGCATTCCTTGACTGTTGCGATGAGACGATGACCTTCCAATTCCCTGTCGGCGAGCAACGAGGCCGACACGGACCGCCAGAGGGCAAACGGGCACTCGCAGCCTGGACCGCCGCGCACCAAGCGCTGGGGAACAGGATCACCAAATCGACCGTCGATCTCAAGCTCTTCGCCGCCGACTGGGTCATCGTCTGCGATCGCGGGAGCGGGACAATCGGTGGCGCGCCCTACACTGGCCTGCATGCGATCTTCATGCGAGCCGGCCCAACAGGGAGGCTGGTCGAGTTTCGCGAGTATTTCGGCGAGATCGCCGCGTGAGCTCCGGCCGCCGCGCGACGAACATAAAGGTGCGAGGAAGCGGCGTCGTCGCGGCCTCGATGTTTCCGAACTCCAGATGAAAAATCTTTAGGTGACTTATGAACGAGACCATACCCGGACTGCCCGGCTCCGCCACCCATTCAAGGGTGAAACCTCGTGCCGATGCTGGCATCATCGGGCGGCCGATCGACCGCATCGACGGTCCGCTCAAAGTGACGGGCGGCGCCACATACGCTTACGAGAATAAGCTGGATGGTACAGCCTATGGCTACATTCTCGGCGCCTCCGTCGCCAAGGGCCGCATCGCCGAGATCGACACGACCGAAGCCGAACGGGCGCCGGCAGTGTTGCTCGTCATGACGCACCGGAATGCGCCGGCCCAGCCGGATTTCGGCCCAACGGTCACGCCAACGGTGCCGGAGGTCTTCACGCGCCCCCGGCCCGCGCTCAACAGCGATCGGGTACGGTATTACGACGAGCCGGTCGCGCTGGTCGTTGCGGAGACGTTCGAGGCTGCACGCGCTGCTGCGGGCCTCATCAGAGTACGCTACGACGAGGAGCCAGGCCTCTACGATCTACCGGGACATATCGCCGACGCCTACGCGCCAAGGCGGACCAATGCCGGCTTCGAGACCGACAGCGTGGTCGGCGACTTCGAGCGCGCCTTTGCGACGGCGCCGATCAAGATCGATTCCACTTACGGGACCCCCTTCGAACATCACAATCCGATGGAGCCGCATGCGACGCATGCTGCCTGGTCAGGCAACGAGCTGACGATCCGTACATCGGCGCAGACCCTCGCGAACTTCCGGGCCGGGGTCGCCAGCACGCTTCGCATCCCGCTCGAGCGAGTGCGCATCGTCAGCCCCTTCATCGGCGGAGGCTTCGGCTCCAAGCTGATTGCCCATGCCGACACGATCCTGGCCGCACTTGCAGCGCAGGTGCTGCAGCGCCCCGTGAAGATCGCGCTGACGCGACAACAGATGTTCGCCAATGCCGGTCATCGCGCAGAGATGGTCCAACAGGTACGTCTCGGCGCGGACACTGACGGGCGGCTCACCGGGATCGCGCACGATGTCTGGTCGGCAACGTCCAGCTTCGAGGAGTACTGCGAACAAACGGCAGTTTTTGCGCGCTCGCTCTACGCGGCGCCGAACCGTCTCACCCGCCATCGCCTGGTTCCGCTGGACATCAACCGCGGCGAATGGATGCGCTCGCCCGGCGAAGCGCCCGGCATGCTGGCTTTCGAATGCGCCATGGATGAGCTCGCCGAGCGCGCCGGTCTGGACCCGATCGAACTCAGGATCCGCAACGAACCGGCACAGGATCCCGAGCGCGGCGTGCCGTTCTCCACCCGCAATCTCGTCGCCTGCATGGAGGAAGGCGCCCGCCGTTTCGGCTGGGAGCGGAGAAACCCGACACCGGGCCGAACTCGGGAGGGCCGCAAGCTTATCGGCCACGGCATGGCGGCGGCGATCCGTCCGAACTATATCGGCGCGGCGACGGCGCGGGTTGCGATCGACCGGGACGGTCGGGTGACGGCGCGGCTCGACATGACCGATATTGGGACCGGCACCTATACGATCCTGACTCAGATTGCCGCCGAGAGCCTCGGCCTGCCGATCTCGTCCGTCAAGGTGGAGCTCGGCGACAGCCGCTTCCCGCGTACCGCCGGCTCCGGCGGATCCTGGGGCGCAGCAAGCGCGGGTTCGGCCTTGCATGATGCGTGCAACATCCTCAAGAAACAGATCCTGGAGGCGGCGCAGTCGAACGAAGCCTCGCCGTTGCGCGGCGCGAACGCCACCGAGGCAAGCTTTGCCGACGGCGAGGTCAGGGTCGGCCAGCGATCGGCGAGCCTGGCCGATCTTATCCGAGGGATCTCTCCCGACGGGCTCGAAGCCGAAGGCTCCGTAGCCGCGGGCGCCACCACCCAGTCATACAAGACCTATTCGCAGCATTCCTATGGCGCGCATTTCGCAGAGGTCGCTGTCGATTGCGATACCGGTGAAATCCGCATGCGCCGGATGCTGGCTGTGATCGGCGCGGGCCGTATCCTCAACGCCAAGACCGCGCGCTCGCAAATCATCGGCGGCATGACCTGGGGGATCGGTGCAGCGCTGATGGAGCAGACGGTGCTCGACCCGCGCTACGGCCACTTCGTCAATCACGATCTTGCCGAGTATCATGTGCCGGTCAATGGCGATGTCCCCGATATGGAGGTCGCCTTCCTCGAGGAAGACGACGACAAGGCCAACCCGCTTGGCGCAAAGGGTCTCGGCGAGCTCGGCGTGTGCGGTGCGGGGGCTGCTGTCGCCAACGCCGTTTACAACGCGGCCGGCGTGCGAGTGCGTGAATTTCCCATCACCTTGGACAAGGTGCTGCCTGCCTTACCTGTGATCGCCATTTGACGCTCTCCTCCCTCGCCCTCAACGGTGACCAGGTCGAAACGGATCGCTATTTCTGCGCCATCGATGACGATGCCGGTGGTTGACAGCGCTTTCCGGTCCTTCCATACAAACGCCGTCAATGTTCTCAGGGCGGGGCGAAAGTCCCCACCGGCGGTAAGGGTCTCGGCCCAAGCCCGCGAGCGCTTTCCGGTTAGCCGGAGGGGTCAGCAGATCCGGTGTGATTCCGGAGCCGACGGTCACAGTCCGGATGGAAGAGAACGAAATGGAAGACGGTCCGCTTTCGCGGTTCGGACTCCATATCGTGCGTCCTGATTCTGGTTCGAAACGGAAGGATGGACCCATGAATCAGCATTCCCACAACGACTATGAAACGATCCGCGTTGCCGTCATTCGCGCGCGTTGGCATGCCGATATCGTCGACCAATGCGTTGAAGCATTCGAGGCGGAACTGGCGGTTCTCGGAGAGAAACGCGTTGCCGTCGATGTCTTCGATGTGCCTGGCGCTTATGAGATTCCCCTGCATGCAAAGACGCTTGCCGTGACCGGCCGCTATGCCGCTATCCTCGGCGCCGCGTTCGTCGTCAATGGCGGCATCTACCGGCACGAGTTTGTTGCAAGCGCGGTCATCGACGGCATGATGAATGTGCAATTGTCGACTGGCGTGCCGGTGCTTTCGGCGGTGCTGACGCCGCACAACTACCATGACAGCGCGGACCATCACCGCTTCTTCTTCGAGCATTTCAAGGTCAAGGGCAAAGAGGCGGCCAGTGCCTGCGTGCGACTGCTGGCGGCACGCGAACACATCGCGGCGTGAAACCTCCACCGCCGGGTGGAAATCCCGGTAAGGCGCTGTAGTATCTCACGAAAACCAGGGAGGATGCCGGTGCAGACCAAGAAGATCATCAATGACGGTAACCGCTCCGTCGACGAGATGCTGGAGGGCATCCTGGCCGCGCATCCGCGCCATCTCAGAAGCGCGGACGGCAGTCCGCGCGCCATTATCGCCCGCGACGGACCGCGCCCAGGCAAGGTCGGTCTCGTCATCGGTGGCGGCTCGGGCCACGAGCCGACCTTCCTCGGCTTCGTCGGCAAGGGGCTGGCCGACGCCGCCGCGATCGGCAATGTCTTCGCCTCGCCGCCGCCGGACCCGATCCTCGAATGCGCCAAGGCGGCCAGCGGTGGCGCCGGCGTGCTGTTCATGTACGGCAACTATGCCGGCGACGTGATGAACTTCGACATGGCCGCCGAAATGGCGGCAATGGACGACATCGAGGTGCGCACCGTGCTGACCACCGACGATGTCGCCTCGGCGCCGCGCGACCAGAGGCAGAAGCGGCGCGGCGTCGCCGGCAATTTCTTCATCTTCAAGGCCGCCGGTGCCGCATGCGACCAGATGCTGTCATTCGATGAATGCGAGCGTATCGCCAGGAAGGCCAACGATCACACCTTCACCATGGGCGTGGCGCTGTCGCCCTGCTCGCTGCCGCAGACCCGCCGGCCCAATTTCGAGATCGGACCGGACGAGATGGAGATCGGCATGGGCATCCATGGCGAGCCAGGCATCGCGCGCGGAAAGTTGAAAACGGCCGACGAGATCACCGACGAAATGCTGGACAAGGTCCTCGACGAGATGGCGCCGGCGCGCGGCGATAAGGTCGCCGTTCTGGTCAATTCGCTCGGCTCAACGCCGTTGATGGAGCTCTACATCATGAACCGACGCGTCAAGCAGAGGCTGGATGACGTCGGTATTTCCGTCCACGCGACCTGGGTCGGCAATTACTGCACCTCGCTCGAAATGGCCGGCGCCTCGGTGACGCTGATGCATCTCGACGGCGAGTTGCAGGCGATGCTCGACCATCCTTGCGACGGCGCCATGTTCCGCGCCGGCTGAGAAAGCATCATGACCTCGATCGATTCAGTCGGCTTGAAAAGAATGTTCGATGAGATCGCGGCGGCGATCGACGCCGACAAGGACAGGCTCTGCCAACTCGACGGCGTCATCGGCGACGCCGACCATGGCATCGCCATGGCACTAGGCTTCACAGCTGCGCGCGATGCACTAGCGCAACTCGACCTCGCGGCGACCGAGCCGACGGCGCTGCTCAACACTGCGGCGAAATCCTTCCTCAACGCGGTCGGCGCCTCGTCAGGCCCGCTCTATGCAACCGCCTTCATGCGCGGTGCCGCCGCCGTCAAAGGCAAGGCAATTCTGGAGGACGCTGACACCATCGCCATGCTCCGGGCGATGGCGCAAGGCATCCAGGATCGCGGCAAGGCCGAGCTCGGCGAAAAGACCATGGTCGACGCCTGGCTGCCGGCTGCGCAAGCAGCGGGTGCCGCGCAGGAAGCCGGCAAGAGCCTGTCCGAGAGCCTGGAGGCTGCACTTGCAGCGGCCGAACGAGGTGCCGAGGCGACCAAGGACATGATCGCCGCCAAGGGCCGCTCATCGCGGCTCGGCGAGCGCTCGCTCGGGCATATGGACCCCGGCGCCGCATCGGCCGTGACGATTATCAGAGCGATGTGGAACAGTCTGGCTTAACCCCGCTTCGCCGCGTCGAGCCTGTCGATCGCCTGGACATTGCCGGCCGACGGTCCCTTCTCATCGAATTCCGATGCAAGCCATGCATCGACGATCGACTTGGCCAGTTCCGGGCCGATGACGCGGGCGCCCATGGTGATGATCTGGGCGTTGTTGGATTTTGCCGCGCGCTCGGCCGAATAGGTGTCGTGGGTGAGTGCGGCGCGAATGCCGGGCACCTTGTTGGCGGATATGGATACGCCGATGCCGGTGCCGCAAAACAGGATGCCGCGATCGTTTTCGCCGTCCAGGATGGTCTGCGCGAGCTTCTGTGACAGGTCGGCATAGTAGCCCGACTGGCTGAGGTCGCTAACCGTGAGGCCAGGCTTGGTAGCGAGGTGAGCGGCAATGACGTCGAGCAGCGGCTTGCCGGCGCTATCAGCTCCAATGGCAATTTTCATGTTCCGTTTCCTTCCTGTTTGGTGATTCAGATCGCCGCCGAGGCGCGCTTGAGGATGTCGATATAGCCGTCCGCCTGCCAGGCCGAGCGGCCGATGAACAAGCCGTCGATGTTGGGCTGGCCGACCAGTTCGGCGGCATTTTGCGGATTGACGCTGCCGCCATAAAGCACCGGCGGCACCACCGGCAGCAGGTCGCGTGCGATTTTCTTGATTAGCGCCTGCTGCCTGTCGGCATAGTCCGAACTGGCCGGCACGCCCTTGTCGCCGATCGCCCAGACGGGCTCATAGGCAAACAGGATCGTCGCCGCCTTCGCCGCGCCTTCGAGAAACTGCAGCGCGCCGTGCACCTGCAAGGCCAGCACCGCAGCGGCCTGCCCGCTGTCGCGTTGAGCCAGGGTCTCGCCGACGCAGATGAGTGGCACGAGACCGTGCTTCACCGCCGCCGCAGTCTTCAGACCGACGGCGTTGTCGGTCTCGCCGAAATGCTCGCGCCGTTCGCTGTGGCCGAGCTCGACCATGTCGAGGCCGCAGTCTTTCAGCATGACCGGCGAGATCTCGCCGGTCCAGGCGCCGGCGTCGGCCCAATGCATGTTCTGCGCGCCGACCTTGATGCGCGTCGGCGACAGCGCTTTCTTGACCTCGCGGATCGCCGTGAAGGGCGGGATGACGAAAGGCTGGATGCGCTCGTCGAAACCGGGGACGAACTCCGCCAGCGCCTCGGCGAAAGCCATCGCCTCGGCGAGCGTCTTGTTCATTTTCCAGCTGGTGCCGACCCAATAAACCATACGTGCCCTCCTATTCTGCGATCACTGTCAGCGAAACGCCGGCACCATCCAGCGCGGCGCGCATCTGCGGCTGCGGCTCGCGGCCGGTGAAGACCGTGTCAAAGGCCTTGAGATCTGTCAGGAAGTGCAAGGCAGTGCGGCCGAATTTCCCATGATCGACCAGCAGATATTTGCGCGCTGCTGCGGCCATCATCAGCCGTTTGATCTGGACCACTTCCTGATCCTGGTGAAAGGCAGAGGCACCATGGATGGCCGATGACGACAGGAACGCGACATCGGCGCGCAATGATTTCAGCGTGTCCTCGGCGAGCAGGCCGAAGAAGCCGTGAAACTTCTTGTTGTATTGGCCGCCGAGCGCAATCAGGTTGATGCCGGCAACGCCCGCCAAATCCTGGATGACGGCCAGATTGTTCGAGATCACCGTCAGCGGACGCAGATCGGCAAGATGCCGAGCAACGCCGCCCGCGGTTGAGCCATCGTCGATGATCACCGTCTGACCCGGTTCGATCATCGTCACGGCAGCGGCGGCGATGCGCTTCTTCTCGTCGCCGGCCAGCCGCTGGCGGTAGCGGAAATCGCTCTCGAAAAGGCTGCTCGGCTGGATCGAGGCGCCGCCGCGCACCTTGCGCAGGAAGCCGCTTTCCTCGAGCTCGTCGAGGTCGCGGTGGACAGTCATCTTTGACACGCCGAAGCGTGAGGCAAGATCGTCGACACTGGCGGTGCCGATGTCCATCAGAAAATCCATGATGCCTTGCCGGCGGCCGTCGCTCTTCATTTCCGCGGCATCCTTGTGCAATCCGGTTCCGAGATATAACAGCAAACGTCGCACAAGCCACCAAATTTTTGTGATAATGTTATATCTCTTTGGGATATCATGACGCTTCTGGTCGCGTCCTGTAACAAGAATTGCTGCCGGCCGAGCGCCCAGCGGTTGCGGTGCCGCGGAAATCCGGCCAGAAGCATCAGGGGCTCGTCGACAACCGAACGGCCCGCAAACACTGGCTCGAAACCGGATACGGGAGACTACTGAGTGGCTCGCATCACACTGAGACAATTGCTCGATCATGCCGCCGAATACGGCTATGGCGTGCCTGCCTTCAACATGAACAATATGGAACAGGGCCTCGCCATCATGGAGGCAGCCGAGGAGACCAAATCGCCGGTTATCCTGCAGGCGAGCCGCGGCGCGCGAGCCTACGCCAATGATGTGGTGCTGGCCAAGCTGATCGACGCGCTGGTCGAAATCCATCCCGATATCCCGGTCTGCATGCATCTCGACCATGGCAACAACGAAGCGACCTGCGTCACCGCGATCCAGCACGGCTTCACTTCGGTGATGATGGACGGATCGCTGAAGGAAGACGGCAAGACGCCGGCCGACTACGCCTATAATTCCGGCATCACCCACCGCGTCGTCGACATGGCGCATTGGGGCGGCGTCTCGGTGGAAGGCGAGATCGGCGTTCTCGGATCGCTGGAGATGGGCGGCGGCGAGCAGGAGGACGGCCATGGCGTCGAGGGCGTCATCAGCCACGACCAGCTGCTGACCGATCCCGTGCAGGCCGAACAGTTCGTGCGCGACACCCGTGTCGATGCGCTGGCAGTCGCCATGGGCACCAGCCACGGCGCCTACAAGTTCAGCCGCAAGCCGGACGGCGCTGTACTGGCCATGAACGTCATCGAGGAAATCCACCGCCGTCTGCCGAGTATGCATCTCGTCATGCACGGCTCGTCCTCGGTGCCGGAGGAGTTGCAGGAGATCATCAACAAATATGGCGGCCAGATGAAGCCGACATGGGGCGTGCCGGTCGAAGAGATCCAGCGCGGCATCAAGCACGGGGTGCGCAAGATCAATATCGATACCGACAACCGCATGGCGCTGACCGGCGCAATCCGCAAGGTGCTGACCGAGAACCCGAGCGAATTCGATCCGCGCAAATATCTGACGCCGGCAATGGCCGCGATGCGGAAGCTGTGCAAGGAGCGCTTCGAGCAATTCGGCACCGCCGGCAACGCACCGAAGATCAAGCCGCTGCCGCTGTCGGAAATGGCCAAGCGCTACAAGTCCGGAAGCCTCGATCCGAAATTTGGCTGACGTATTCCGGCTCTGAGCAGGAGCTGCCTCAGCTCCTGCTCATCCGATCATGCTCGCGGCAAGAGATCGGCCCTGCCGGTCTCGATAAAGGGTGCCCAGTAGTCGACCGACTCGCGGATCATGGCGATGACCTGGTGGTCGACGGGCTCGCGCTCGCGGAACGACAATTCGAGGCAGATCTCGTTGTCGACGCCGCCGCCACGGCGAACCGTCTCCAGCAGCTTTTCCGGCGTGATGCGGCCGTCCTTGTTGTGAGCGGCAATGAACGGCCAGTGACCACCCTTGTTCATCGACGACTGCTTGACGTGGATGATCGGCGATTGCCTGGGAAAGGCTTCGGCCCAGGCATAAGGGTCGGTGTCCGCCGGATTGCTCGAGGTCACGTCGCCATGGTCGATGTCGACCATCATCTTGAACGGGACGGCCATGCCGGCCGCTTCGATCTCGCGCTGCAGTGCCCGGCAGCTTTCGATCGTATGGCCGAATTCGCGGCCGACCGACATCGGCTCCCAGAACAGGTAGGTCAAGCCGGCTGCTTTGGCATGCTCGGCGACCTCGCGCCAGCATTCCAGCGCGATGTCGAAAAGCCGCGCGCGACGTTCAGGATTGTCGTAATCCCGGTGAGTGAAGATCGCGAATTGCGTGCCCATGCCTGCGGCGCCGAGCTCGGCCGAAACTTCTGAAAAGGTCTTGAACCAGTCGACGTAGTAGCGCCGCACGTCGGCATCGGGATGGCCGAAATGATTGAGCCGGCCGTAAGGGCCGGTCATCGCGGAGGTCACGCGCACCCCGGTGCGGTCGAGCGCGGAGCGGAACAGGCGGACGAATTTGGCGATCGTCGCCGCCGGCCAGCCGGGATTGACGAATTCATGGGTGAGTTGGACGTCCCTGATACCGATCTGATAGGCGATCGCGTCGATCAGGTCGTCCGGCTCCGCAAAGCGGTTGACCAGCGGATTGGTGTTGAGCGAAAGCGTAAAGGCCATCAGCCGGCCTTTGCCAGCCGGCTCGAGCACCAGTCCTCGAAGGCGGTTCTTTCCGCGGCGGACAGATGCAGGCCGTGCTTGGTGCGCCTTTCGAGAATATCGGCGGCGGTCTCGGCCCATTCATGCTCGAACAGGTAATTGGCTTCGCGCTCGAAAAAATCCTTGCCGAAGCGCCGGCCCAGTTCGGCGAGCGAGGTGGCCGCGCCGACCAGATCGCGCGTCCTTGTGCCGAAGAGCCTGCCGTAATGCTTGACCAGCGATGCCGGCATCCAGGGAAATTCATGGCCGAGGTCGCCGAGGAACTGCTCGAAATCGGCATTGGCGATATCGCCGCCCGGCAGGTGCCCTTTCGAGGTCCACGGCTTGCCCATTTTCGGAAAGAACGGGGCGATACGGTCGAGCGCGTGCTCGGCCAATTTGCGGAAGGTGGTGATCTTGCCGCCGAAGACCGAAAGCAGCGGCGCCTGCCCAGCCGGTGCGTCGAGTTCGAATATGTAATCGCGGGTCACCGCGCTCGGATTGTCGGCATTGTCGTCATAGAGCGGCCTGACGCCGGAAAACGAGTAGACGACGTCGCTTCGTGCGAGCTGGCGCTTGAAGTAGCGATTGACTGCCTTGATCAGGTAATCGATCTCGCTCGCATCGGCGGTCACGTCCTCCGGCCGCCCTTCATAGGGAATGTCAGTGGTGCCGATCAGCGCCAGATCGTCCTGATAGGGATTGATGAAGATCACCCGCTTGTCGCTGTTCTGAACGAGATAGGCCTGCCGCCCTTCCCAGAATTTCGGCACAACGATGTGGCTGCCCTTGACCAGGCGCACGTTGCGCCTGGAATTCTGGCCGCCGACGCGGTTGATGACGTCGTTGACCCAGGGTCCGGCGGCGTTGATCAGCGCCCGTGCCCGGACTGTGGTCCTGACGCCGGTTCGACCGTCGCGCATCTCCACCGACCACAGGCCGTTTTCGCGGCGGGCAGCGGTGCAGGCAGTGCGGGTGAATATCCTGGCCCCACGCTCCGCGGCGTCGAGCGCATTGATGACGACCAGGCGGGCGTCGTCGACCCAGCAGTCGGAATATTCGAAGCCGCGCTTGAGGCTGTCCTTGATCGGCGCGCCTTCTGGCGCGGTGCGCAGGTCGAGCGTGCGGGTGGCCGGCAGTCGCTTGCGGCCGCCAAGATGGTCGTAGAGGAACAGGCCGAGCCGCACCAGCCAGGCCGGCCGATCATCGGGGCTGTGTGGCAGCACGAAGCGCATCGGCCAGATGATGTGCGGCGCGGATTCGAGCAGCACCTCGCGCTCGATCAGCGCCTCCCGCACCAGGCGGAACTCGTAATATTCGAGATAGCGCAAACCGCCATGAACGAGCTTTCCCGATCGCGAACTGGTGCCCTCGGCAAGATCGTCCTTTTCGCAAAGAATGACCGACAGACCCCGGCCCGCCGCATCGCGCGCGATTCCGGCGCCATTGACACCGCCGCCGATGACGAAGAGGTCGACGATTTCGGTTTCACCGTTCATCTCGCTCTATGCCCTGTCGTCAGCATGGATTGACCGGAGGCAGCCCGGCGATGTAGCGGCGCACTTCCTCGGCCGCCTGCTCGGCCGCGTAGGTCACGGTGCGTACCGACGCGCCGGCGATATGCGGCGTCAGCGTCACGTTCGGCAGTTGCAACAGCGGCCAGTCGGCAGGCACCGGCTCGATGGCGAACGTCTCCAGCATAGCGCTGCCGATCTGCCCCGAGACGAGCGCATCGTAGAGCGCATCGTAGTCGACCAGCGGTCCGCGCGCGGTATTGACGAAGATTACGCCGGGTTTCATCCGGGCGATGGCGTTCTTGCCGATCAGGCCGCGCGTCTCCTCGGTGACCCGGGAATGCAGCGTGACCACATCGGAGCGCGACAGCAGATCGTCCAGCGCAACCAGTTCGACGCCGGCATTGCGGTCCTCGGCGCTCAATTGCACATAGGGATCGCAAACCAAGATGCGGCAGCCGAAGGCGCGCAGCAGGCGAACCAGCCTGGTGCCGATATTGCCGTAGCCGATGACGCCGACGGTCATTTCGTTGAGCTCGCGGCCGGTGCGATCGGCGCGGTAGAGATCGCCGCGCCATTCGCCCTTGCGCAAGGCTTCGTGACCGACGCGGATCAGCCGCGTTTCAGCGAGAATGGCGCCGATGGTGAACTCGGCCACGGCGCTGGCGTTGCGGCCGGGCACATTGACCACGGTGATGCCGTGGGCCTTGGCGGCGGCCATGTCGATGTTGATCGGTCCGCCGCGCGAGACCGCAACCAGCTTGAGCGTGGGCAGGCGCTGCATCATGCTTTCGGAGAGCGGCGCAAGCTGGGTGACGAAGATTTCGGCGTCGCCGATGAAATCCACCACCTCGTCGGGATCGCCGAAATACTCCTTGACCTTGTCCAGACCAAGCGCGGCATTGCCGAATTGCATCGGCTCGTCGGGCCAAGCGGTCTCAATGCTGCGGATGTCGAGATTGTCGCCGCAGGCCGCCTCGATTTTCTCGCGAAACACTTCCGGAAGCATGAAGCGGTCGCCGATGATCGCAATTTTCTTGGGCATGCTCTTCTCAATTCACGTCGGTTTGCCTGGACGCGGCCATCGAGCGCCAGACCGGCCGCAGCGCCTCATGCGCCAATGTGTAGGACGGAGCCATCGCCTCATAGGCAGCGGCAAGTTTCCGATCGCTGGGTTCGGCCGTACGGAGCAAAGGCGTGACCCATTCGCTGACGCAATCGTCCATCGATGCGTATTGGCCGACGCAGACCGCAGCAATCATTGCGGCGCCCGCAGCACCGGCCTCCTCGCGCTCGCTGGTGCGAATGTCGGCGCCGACCGCAGCACCCAGGATCTTGCGCAGAGCCGGGCTCCTGGCCGCTCCGCCGGTCAGGCGGATTTCCTTGGGCAGGGGCCCCATGGCGGCGTAGCAATCGCGCGCCGCGAAAGCCAGCCCCTCGAACACCGCGCGGACTATGTCGGCATAGCCGTGCCTGGACGAAATGCCGATGAAGCCGGCCCTGGCATTGGCATCGACGAACGGCCCGCGCTCGCCGGCCTCCGAGACATAGGGCTGGTAGAGCAGCGCGCCTGGCTCGGACGACGATATCCACTGGTCGACCAGCGCGATCATCTCGCCATTGGTCCGCGTAATACCTTGCGAGGCGAGAATGCCGGAGGCGAGGCCAAGGACCCAGTCGATATTGAGCGTTGCCGCCATGTTCGACTGCATCTGCGCAAAGACGCCGGGTGCCGGCATCGTCATCGTGTAGCCGGTTGCAGCCTCGTTGAGCAGAACCTGGTCCGGCGTTTCGGCAAGCCGCATATGCATTCCGGTGGAGCCGATGATCGAGCATCCCGGCTTGCGTTCGCGATCGAACAGGCCGGCGCCGAGCGCCGTGCAGGCGACATCGACATAGGCCAGAACGACCGGTGTGCCGGCGAGCAGGCCGGTCGCATCGGCTGCTGCCGCCGACAGCGAGGTGCTTTGCCTGGTGCCATCGACGATGGGCGGCAACAGATGCCGGAGATCGGTGACGCCGAGTACCTCGAGCACATCATCGCAATAGCCGCGCGTGCGGAAGTCGCCGAAGGTGAAGGTGCCCTCGGACGGGTCGGTGGCGCGGTGGCCGGTCAGCTTGAAATAGAGCCAGTCCTTGCAGTGGAACGCCGTCGCTGCATTGGCAAGCATCGCGGGCATGTGGCGCTTCATGAACACGAACTGCGATCCCTGCTGGCAGGCAGCGAGCCCGCTGCCGGTCTTTTCGAAGCGCAGCCGGTCCTCCGGCCGCGCGCGGATCTCCTCGACGACCGCGGCAGCGCGCGCGTCGAGCCACAGCCAGCCCTTGGCAACCGGCTCGCCATCCTTGTCGATCAGCCAGGTACCGTCGCCCTGCCCGGTCACGGCGATGGCAATGGTCCGGCTGGCGAGATCCGGCACCTTGTCGGCAAGCTCGCACAAGGTCGTCGCGGTATCGGCCCAGGTGCGTGTCAGGTCCTGCTCGGCGCCGCCGCCCGGCAGTGTCTCGTATTTATTGGGCAGCGCGGCGGACGCGATCTGCCTGCCCGCCGTGTCAAAGGCGACGGATTTTATGACAGACGTGCCGGCGTCGATGCCGATCAGCACATCCTGCATCAAGCCAGCTCCGTGCCGTGCGAAATGGCATTGCCGCTCGCCTGATCGAAGACGTGAAGGTTTTTCGGATCGATGCTGATCTTGATCGGCGCGCCAAGCTCCAAGCGGGTTCGGTCATGTTCGACCAGGACCAGCGAACCGCCGGCGAAATCGGCGGCGATATGGGTCTGGTCGCCGAGCCATTGATTGGCCGAAACCGTCGCCGGCACACCATCCTTCGAGCGGCGGACCGCATAGGGCCTGACGCCGATGACGACGCGCTGCCGGTTGAGCAATTCGTCGCGAACCGGGCCGCTGAACGCATCCTTGTCGTAGTCGAGCGAAAGCCCGTCGGGCAGCTTGAGACTGATCTTGCCGGCGGCCGTGCCGACATAGGCCTCGAAGACATTCATCGGCGGCTCGCCAACGAAGGTGCCGGTGAACAGGTTTGCCGGCCGCTCCTTGAGCCTGTCAGGCGTATCGAACTGCTGCAGCACGCCGCCCTCCATGACGGCAATGCGGTCGGCAAGCGCGTTGGCCTCGGTCTGGTCGTGGGTGACCAGGATCGCGGTCAGGCCGCGCTCCTTGATGAAATGCTTGATGCGGCCGCGCAGCACGGCGCGAAGCTGCGGCTCGAGCTGGCCCATCGGCTCGTCCAGCAGATGCAGGTCGGCCTCGCGGATCAGCGCCCGGCCAAGGCTGGCGCGCTGCTGCTGGCCGCCGGAGATCGAGCTCGGATAGCGCTCGAGAATGTCCTCGATCTCGAGCAGCTTGGCGATGTTGGCAACCTTTGCATCGACTGCACTCTTCGCCAGCCTGGCGGCCTTGAGGGCGAAGGCCATGTTCTCGCGCACGGTCAGCGGCGGGTAGAGCGAATAGCCCTCGAAGGCCATTGCGACGTTGCGCCTGACCGGCGGCAGCATGTGCACTTTGCGGCCGGCAACCGCGATAGCGCCGCGCGAGACCTCTTCGAAGCCTGCGATCATGCGCAATGTCGAGGTCTTGCCGCAGCCGGAGGAGCCGAGCAGCGCCACGATCTCGCCCTTGACGATTTCCATCGTCAGGTTCTTGACGGCGTGTACGCCACGGTCAATCGGACCGTAGAACTTGTCGACGCCCGAAATGGTGATTGCGGTCGGGCTCATGCCGCTTCTCCGCTGCGCAAATTGACGACGTTTTTCGAGCCGATGCGCTCGCCGCTTGTGCGATCGAACAAAAGGGCGCTTTTACTGTCGACGGCAATGTAGACCTTGCCCTCGGATTGGCCCGGTGTCCCGGAAGGACGCGAAACCAGGATTTCACGGCCGCGCACGGTGCGCACCAGCGTGACGATCTTCTCGTTGAGCGGCGTCTCAGCCTCGACCGTCACCGGGATGGCGCCGAGCGTGCGTTCATCGACAAACGCCAGCGCCTCCGGCCGCAAACCGATCACGCAGTCGCGGCCGACCGCCGTCTCATGAGCGCCGGCAAGATGGACCTGGACGTTGGACAGGCCGACATAGATGCCCTTGGCGTCCCGCGCCGGCTTGACGTCCAGAAGGTTGATGGTCGGGTCGCCGAACAGCCGGGCAATCTCGACATTGGCCGGCTCGCGATAGATCTGCTCGGGCGTGCCGAGCTGTTTGACGACGCCCTGCGACATCACCGCGATGCGGTCGCCGAGCGCCATCGCTTCCTTGTAGTCCTGGGTGACGTAGATGACGGTCGCGCCACGATCCGCCAGCAGTCTTGGCAGTTCCAGCCGCATTTCGAAGCGCAATTTGGCATCGACGTTGCGCAAGGGATCATCGAGCAGCAGCACCGGCGGCGAGCCGACCAGGGCGCGGGCAAGCGCGGTGCGTTGCTTCTGGCCATTGGACAGCGCCCGCGGCTTGTGGCTGAGCACATGGCCGATTTTCAACAGCTTGGCGACGCTCTCGACGCCGGTCTTTATCGTGCCTTGCGATGAGTGCTTCGCCTGCAGCGGCGTCGCAATGTTATCGAACGCCGTCATATGCGGGAACAGCGCGAAGTTCTGAAATGCCATGCCGACGCCGCGGAACTCGGCGTCGAGATCGGTCATGTCCTCGCCGCCGATGAGTATCTTTCCCTCGTCGGGGTCGATGACGCCGGCCACCAGCCGCAGCAGAACGGTCTTGCCGGCGCCGGACGGCCCGAACAGGACCAGCGTTTCGCCGTCGGCGACGGTCAGCGACAGATTGTCGAGAACAGTCTGGCTTTTATAGCGCTTGACGATGTTTCGCAGTTCGAGGCTTGCCATCGGACTATCCTTTCACCGCGCCAAGCGACAGGCCTTCGACGAGATAGCGTTGCGCATAGAGCGCGAGCGCCAGCGTTGGCGTGATCGACAGCACGATCGCCGCCGAGATCTGGCCATACTGGATGCCCGAGGAGGTGATGAAGGCGAGCGCGCCGACCGTCACCGGCTGCTTGTCGGCCGAGGCGAGCACCAGCGCAAAAACGAAATTGTTCCAGGCAAAGATGAAGGCGAGCAGACCGGCAGCGGCGATGCCTGGGCCGGCGAGCGGCAGCGCGATCTTGCGGAAGGTGGCAAACCAGGAATGTCCGGCAATGCGGTAGGCGTATTCGATGTCGGCGGGAATGTCCTCGAAATAGCCGCGCACGATCCACAGGATCAACGGCAGGCAGATCAGCTGATAGACCCAGATCAGCCCGATATAGGTGTTGGCCAGCCCGAGCTTCTGGAAATAGAGGGTGAGCGGCAGGAGCACCAGCAGCGCCGGCGCGAACCGGAACGACAGCAGCGTAAAGGCAATGTCCTCCGAGCCGCGGAATTTGTGCCGCGCAAAGGCGTAGGCCGCCGGAACGCCGAGCAGCAACGCGACGGCAACCGAGGTGACCGACAGGAAGACGGAATTCCAGAGGTTGCGCATGAAGGCGATGTCGAGCGTGCCGGCCGCCGTCATCAGCTTGCCGGTGATCAAGGCAGTGTAGTTGGCGAGCGTCGGCTCGAAGACAAGCTGCGGCGGAATCCGCAGGATTGTCTCGTTGGTCTGGAACGACATCATCAGGATCCAGACGATCGGGAACATGAAGAAGATCACGACCAGCGCCAGGGCAATGCCGCGCAGGATGCGTTCGAGAAGCGAGGTGTGTTCCACGCCAGCCTCCTATGCCTGGCCGCGGGCGCGTTCGCGCAGCCGCAGCCAGTTCTTGATGAAAATGTTCGAGAGGAAATAGGTGATCGCCCACAGGATGATCATCAGTGCCGCCGAGCGGCCGACATTGGTCGACTGGAAGAAATTGAGATAGGCCTCGACCTGGAACACGGTCAGCGTGTCGCCCGGACCGCCCTGCGTCATGGCGTAGATGATGTCGAACTGCTGGATGGAATCAAGCAGGCGGAACAGGGTCGCCGTCAGGATGTAGGGGGTCAGCATCGGCAGTGTGATGCGGAAGAAGACGAAGCTGCGTGGCACGCCGTCGAGTGCTGCCGCCTCGAAGGGCTGCGTTGGCAGGCTGCGCAGGCCTGCAAGCAGCAGGATCATGATGAAGGGGGTGTAGACCCAAATGTCGACGAGCACGACGGTGAGCAGCGCCGTCGACGGAGACGAGGCCCAGCGGAAATCCTGCAACCCGATCAGGCTGGCGAGATAGCTGAGCACGCCGAAACCGGGATTGGTCATCAGCTTCCACATCAGCGCGGCGAGCGCCGGCGCCGTCATCAGCGGCATCAGCAGCATGATCGAGATGAAGTTGTTCAGCGTCGAGCGCTTTTGCAGCAGCATGGCGATGCCGAGACCGAGAAGCAGTTCAAGCACAACGGTGATGCCGGCGTAGAGCAGCGAGATCTCCAGGGTGTTCCAGAACTTCGGGTCGGTGAAGAAGGAGATATAGTTGTCGCCCCAGTTGAACTGCCGCGCCCAGGGTTGGCTCAACCGGTAGCGCTGGAACGAATAGACCACCGACGTCAGGAACGGGATCAGGATGCCGATGCAGACCAGCAGAGCCGGCAGGCTGAGGAGATAGGGCAGCACCCGCTTGCTGATCCTGAAGCCCGACGGCCTGTTTCTTTGTATTGTCGCCGCAGTCATCGGCTGCTCCGTCATCCTGTTGCTTCGCCGTCCCGGCCGCCCAAGGGAGCAAGGCGGCCGGTCGGGCGAGCAGGCGGCACCTTTCGGGACCGCGTCGCAAACGTATCACATCTCAAAGGCTGGCCCGCGGACGGGCCAGCCTTGGCCGCGGCTTAGCCGAGCCCGGCTTCCTTGAGCTGGCTGTTGATGCTCTCGGCCAGCTTGTCGAGGCCCTCGTCGACCGGCACTTCCTTGGCCACCATCTTCTGCAGCGTCGCCGCCCATTCGGTGGTGAGATCGAAGAACAGCGGCTGCGGGGTGAACTTGATGCTGGCGCCCGGCGCCGAGACGTCGAACATCTCGACATAACCCGGATAGCTCTTGTTCAGCTTCTCGCGGAACATCTCGTCGTTCCAGACCGACTGACGAACCGGATTGACGAAGTCCATCTTGGTCGCACCGAACAATGCATGCTCGGGTCCGGATGCCCATTGCATGAAGTACCAGGTGGCGTCCTTGTCCTTGGAGAAGTTGGACATCGACAGCGACCAGATCCAGATATTGGGCGTCGGCGCCTTGGCGGCAGGATTGGCCTTGAATGCCGAAAAGGCGAGCTTGCCGGCCATCTTGTTGTCGCCGCCATTCATGAAGTAGCCAAGGATGTCGGCGTCGTAAATCATCGCCGAAGCACCTGCACCGAGATCGGTGCCGACCTGGTACCAGGTGTAGGTCGACCAGTCCTTCGGGCCGCTCTCCTGGATCATCTGGACCCACTGCTTGTGGAAAGCCTTGGATTCGGCGGTGCTCATCGCGGCCGACAGCTTGCCGTCAGCCGAGACGTTCAGGTCCTTCTGGTCGAAATTGGCGTAAGCCGACAGGAATCCCGGGTGGATCGTCGCCCAGGAGCGCGAGCCGCGCACGCCGATGCCGTAGACGCCGCCACCGACGTCCTTGGTGAGCTTCGCGGCCGTAGCGACCATCTCATCCATATTGCCGGGAACGCTGACGCCGACCTTGTCGAACATGCCCTTGTTGTAGGTGATGTTGTTCTGCTCGAAGCCCCACGGAATGCACCATTGCTTGGCGTCCGCCGAACCGAGCGCGCCGCCCGGCTGGCCGTTCCAGGCGCAGGAGTTCTTGACGCCCGGCAGAAAGTCGTCCCAGGCATATTTCGGGTTGGTCTTGGCCGGATCCTTGATCCATTCGTTGAGGTCGGTGATCCAGCCGGCCGGACCGTAGGTCCAGGTCATGTAGGCGCCGGTCATGAAGGCATCGTATTCGGGCGAGCTGGCCGACAGCGCGGCGGTAACCTTGTCGAAATAGACGTCTTCGGGGAACACGTCATAGACGACTTCCATGCCGGTCAGCTTCTTGAAATTGTCGAGGTTGGCAATCATCGCATCGGCGTAAGGATGCTTGTTGAGCAGCAGCTTGATGGTCTTGCCCTTATGCGCCTGCCAGTCGAAATCTGCCGCCAGGGCGCGGGTCTGCCCGAAATTGAGCAGTGTGCCGGCGGTGCTGGCGGCAAGGCCCATTGCACCGAGGCCCTTGATCAGCCCACGGCGGTCGACTTGTCCACGCAGGAATGCGTCGATGAGGTCTTTCTCTTTCTCATGCATTTCTCTTCTCCTCCACAGGGTAGTTTCAACGAAATGGTTGCCGGCTACCCGACCGGCGTCTGTTCCACGAGCGATCGCGCCGTCCGCTCGTCGGTTATCAAGCCTTTGAGATAACGGCCCTCCAGCACTGACTTGATGGCGCGAACCTTCACCTTGCCGCCGGCGACGGCGACAATCCTGCGGTTGCTGATGTCTTCGCGCGCCAGTGCCAGCGCCCGGTCGGAAAGCGTCGTCGCAACGGCCTTTCCGGCATCGTCGAAGAAATGGCCGAGCAGTTCGCCGACACCGCCGTTGCGGCGGATCTCCTCCATCTCGCCCTTCTCGATCATGCCGGTGGCGACAAGCGAGGCCTCACGTTCAGCGGTGCCGATGCCGGCGATGAGCAAGTCGGCGGACTTGGCGAGGTCGAAGACATCGCTGACGCCTTTCTGCCCGAGCAATACTGTTCGATCCTCGACCGTGTTGGCGAACATCGGTACGGGCATCACATAGGCCTCCGCGCCGGTGCGTTCGGCGACACGGTGGATGACGTCATGCGGATTGGCGGAGAACTTGCGCGTCAGGCCGCCAAGCAGCGAAACGAAACGGATCCTGCCCGCCGATATGCGCGGCAGATATTCGACGCAGGCGGCAAGAGTGCGGCCGTGGCCGACGCCGATCAGCGCCTCTTCGCCGCGTTCGATCTCGCGCTTGAGAAACTGCGCGCCGGCAATGCCGAGCGCCTTGAGCGGCAGGTCTTCGGCATCGAAGTCCGGAACCACCTCGCAGTAGTCGAGGCCGTAGCGGCCGGACAACTCATCCTCAAGCTCCACGCATTCTGAGACTTCGCCGTCGATGTAGACTTTGACCAGGCCTTCCTGATTGGCCTTGGTGATCAGGCGATGCGCCTTGAGACTGGTCAGGCCGAGCCGCTTGGCGACCTCCGACTGGGTCAGGCCGCCGGCATAGTGAAGCCAGGCGGCACGGGCGGCCATCCCGGTCTCATCGTCGCGCAGCAGGCCGTTGCCAAAACCAACCATTTCCGCCCTTTGATATTTTTATCAGTTGCTGCAAAATTTTTCACAAGGCGTCGCCCGAGTCAAGCAACCGCTGCGTTTAAATCTCCGGCCAGGAGCTTGCCGGCCGGGGCCGAATCGGGCCGCGCTAACCAACGGGCAAGAAACAACACCGACCATGCGCATTTAAAACGTTTGCAATTTGGATTGGACGCATTACAAACGTTTCAAACTTCGTTCGGGAGAAACGATGCCGGCCCGCGTTACCACCCTCAAGGAACTTGCTGCGCAGCTCGGCCTGTCGATTACCACCGTTTCGCGCGCCCTTGCCGGCCACGTGCAGATCGCCTTGAAAACGCGCCAACGTGTCGCCGAGGCTGCGCATCAGGCCGGCTATGTGCCGAACACCGCAGCCCGCACGCTGGTCTCCGGCCGCAGCGGCTTTGTCGGCATGGTGCTTCCGATCCGCGGCCCCAATCTGGTCGACTCCTTCCTCGGTGAATTCGTCACAGGGCTCGGCGAAGGGCTGGTTTCGCACGGCTCCGACCTGATCCTGGCCGCAGCGGCGCAGGGCCAGTCGGAACTTTCCGTGCTTCGCCATGTCGTCGAATCGGGCCGCGCCGACGGGGTCGTCGTCACCCGCATCGCCGAGGTCGACGAGCGGCTTGCCTATCTGCGCCAGCGCAATTTCCCGTTCGTCGCGCATGGCCGGCTGCTCGACGGCGACTTTGCCTACCATTGGCTCGATACCGATGGCGCGCATGCTTTCGGCGAGGCCTTCGACATGCTCTACGATCTCGGACACCGCCATTTCGGCCTGGTGACGATTTCGGAGCCGATGACATTTCGCCATCTCAGGCAGGACGGGCTCGCCGCCGCGATCGCCCGCCGGGGCGATCCGTCCGTCAGTCTCGATGTGGCGACGGCGCCGCGTTTCGATCGCGGTGCCCGCATCCAGGCAATCAACCGGCTTCTGCACGCCACCGAGCGGCCGACGGCGATTGTCGCACTGTTCGACGAGCTGGCGCTGACTGTGATGGAAGAGGCGGGGCGCGCCGGACTTGCCATTCCTCGCGACCTTTCGGTGATCGGCTTCGACAACATAGCCGCCTCCGCCTATGCGCCGCCGGGGCTGACCACTTTCGACGCCTCGATCCGCCAGTGCGCGCGCGAGATCGGCGAGATGCTGCTGACCGTCATCGGCGACAGGCCGGACGCGCCACTGACGCGGCTGGTCCGGCCGACACTTGTCTTGCGGGCAAGCCATGGCCCGGCACCCACAGGACGGAACTGACGCCTTAGCGGCGCACAACCAGGGAGGAAGACGACGATGAATGCGTTGAGGACATTGGCAGGTGCGGTGCTGGCGTTGTCGCTTGCTGCCGGCGCAGCACAAGCCCAGCAGGTGTTGTTCTGGTCGACACAGGCGCGACCAGTGGAAGAGACACAGAAGATGCGCAGCGAAGTGCTGAAGGGGTTTGACGGCCAGGTCGACTATCAGGTCGCCGAGGACGGGCCCTGGCTCACCCGCCTTCAGGCCGAACTGCAGGCCGGCGCCGGCACCATAGGCGTGCTCGGCGGCCTGCACGGAGACTTCTCCACCGTCGGCGCGAACCTTGTCGATCTCTCTGGCGTCGATCTCGGTGGCGTCAAGGTCAACGAGACCTACAAGAAGCTCGGCATGCTCGGCACCGGCGAGCAGAAGTACCTTCCATGGATGCAGGCCACCTTTCTGATGGCGGCCAACAAACAGGCGCTGCAATATCTGCCGGCCGGCACCGATCTCAACACCATCACTTATGACCAACTGATCGAGTGGGCGAAAAACATCGCTGAAAAGACCGGTTCGCCCAAATTCGGTTTTCCGGCCGGCCCGAAAGGGCTGAAGCACCGTTTCTTCGAGGGTTTTCTCCTTCCATCGTATACCGGCTCGATGATGACGAAGTTCCGCTCGGCGGAGGCCGAAACGGCGTGGAACAAGTTCAAGGAATTGTGGCAATACACCAACCCGAATTCGACCAACTATGCCTTCATGCAGGAGCCGCTGCTGACCGGCGAAGTCTGGGTGGCATTCGATCACGTGGCGCGCCTCGCCGACGCCTTCAACCAGAAACCCGATGACTTCGTCGCCTTCCCGGCGCCGGCTGGCCCGTCAGGCCGCGGCTACATGCCGGTGGTGGCCGGCGTCGCTATCCCGAAGACCTCGCCCGACATGGACAAGGCCAAGGCGCTGGTCGCCTATATGCTGAAACCGGAAACCCAGATCGCGACGCTGAAGGCGACAAACTTCTTCCCCATCGTCGACGTCAAGCTGCCCGACGACATGCCGGCCTCGGTGAAGGCCTTCAGCCCAGTGATCGCCACCATGACCGGAGCTCCCGATGCATTGCCGGCGCTGCTGCCGATGGGACTTGGCGGCCTCGGCGGCAAGTTCAATCAGATCTACACCGACAGCTTCGAGCGCATCGTGCTCGGCGGCGAAGATGTGCACGGCGTGCTCGACGAACAGGCGACGGCGCTGAAAGCGATCATCGAACAGGCGAAGGCGCCGTGCTGGGCGCCCGACAAGCCCTCGCAAGGCGCCTGCCCGGTCGATTAAGAATCCTCCCGGGCGTCCGGATTTCCAGCGCGCCGGGCGCCCACCCCTTTTGAAGCTTCGAATAGAGAGCGCTCCATGCACAGCAAGGCCCTGCCCTATCTGCTGCTGACACCGGCGACGCTGTTCCTCTGCGTCTTCTTCCTCTACCCGTTCGTGTTGGTCGCCTTCGAGGCGTTCACCCGCGACGGCGGCTTTACGCTCGACAATTTCCGCACCATGGCGGGCAGCTGGAAGTTTCCGGTCACTGTCCGCAATACGCTACTGCTGAGCGTCGTCGTCGTGCCGATTCAGTTGGTCATGGCACTGCTGATGGCAACCGCGGTGTCGCGGCTCGAAACGGGACGCAGCGCCGCGCTTTATATCTTCGCCATTCCGCTCGGCATCTCCGATCTGGCCGCCGGGCTGATCTGGCTCGCCATCTTCGACCAGTCCGGCTTCCTGAACACCTTGCTCTCCAATCTCGGCGTCATCGACAGCCCGGTCATGTTCCTCGGCTACCAGAGCAAGCTGACGATCTTCATCGCCGTGGCGCTGGCCGAGATCTGGCGCGCGACCGCCATCATGATGGTCATTCTGGTCGCCGGCATGGGGCTGATCCCCCGGGAATACTACGAGGCGGCGGAGGTTTTTGGCGCTAGCCCGTGGAAGCGCTTCATCAAGATCACGCTGCCTCTGCTGCGCCCAAGCCTGCAGACGGCGATCATCCTGCGCGTCATCCTTGCCTTTGAGGTCTTTGCCGTGGTTGCAGCACTCGGCGGCACCAATCTGCCGGTGCTGATGGGCGAGACCTACAATTGGCAGTTCACGCTGCAGGACCACAATGTCGCCGCCGCCATGGCGCTGTTCATCCTCGCCATCTCGATCGGTTTCACACTGTTCTTCCTGCGTGTGCTGCGTGTGCCGAAGGAGGCGCGGATATGAGCACCGTCGCGGAGATCTCGATCGCCGCGCCTGCGGCCCGCAAAGCCGGCAACTGGCTGCTGGTCGCAACGGTCATCCTGCTTTGCGTCTGGGTGCTGCTGCCGATCTATCTGCTGATCGTCAACGCGCTGTCGTCGCCGGAAGAGGTGACCGCCTTCCCCAAGCGCTTCTTCCCGTCATTCGATTTCGGCAGCCTTTCTTTCTTCATCAATTTCGCCGGCGTCGCCAAGGCGCTGTGGAACTCCGTTCTCGTCGCCACGCTGACGATGCTCCTCTCGATCGGCTTCGGCGCACCCGCGGGCTACGCACTGTCGCGCTTCGATTTCCCAGGCAAGGAAACGTTCCGTTTCCTCGTGCTGATGACCCGCGCCTTCCCGCTGCCGCTGCTGGCGCTGCCGCTGGCGGTGATGTTCATCCGCACCGGCCTCGACGACACCGCGATCGGGCTGGCGCTGGTCCACACCACGCTGGCGCTGCCGTTTGCGGTGCTGATCACCTTCTCGCTGTTCTCCGGCATTCCCGTCGAGTTGGAGGAGGCGGCCTGGACGCTCGGCTGCACGAGATTGCAGGCATTCCGAAAAGTCATTCTGCCGCTGGCGCTGCCGGGCATCGCGGCGTCCGCGGTGTTTGCCTTCACCATCTCCTGGAACGAGGTGTTTGCCGCCGCCGTGCTCACCATCGAGAACCGGACGCTGACCGCCTTCCTGCTGCAGAGCCTTGGCGAATCGCCGCTCTACCTCAAATTCACCGGCGGTGCTGCCTTGGTTATCCCGGCACTGATCTTCATTTTTGCCGTCCGCAAATATCTGTTCGCCATGTGGGGGATCGCCAATCGATGACGCGCACAAAAGAGAACGCCGATGGCTGAGATCGTCATCAAGCAGGTGGCAAAACGTTTCGGCGGCTTCACCGCGCTGCATTCGATCGACCTGACCATCGCCGACCAGGAATTCATGGTGCTGCTCGGCGCCTCGGGTTGCGGCAAGACCACGCTGCTGAGGATCGTCGCCGGGCTGGAAACGCCAAGCCAGGGCGAGGTCTGGATCGGCGGCCGTCGCGTCGACCATCTGCCGCCGCGCGAACGCGGCATCGCTATGGTGTTCCAGAATTACGCCGTGTTTCCGCACCTGACGGTATTCGAGAATATCGCCTTCGGCCTGCGCATGAAGAAGCTGCCGCAGCAGGAGGTCGACGGGCGCGTCAACCGCACCGCCGAGCTAATGCATATCGAACAGCTTTTGAAGCGCTATTCGGGCCAGCTTTCCGGCGGTCAGCGCCAACGCGTGGCTGTGGCCCGCGCCCTGGCGATGGAGCCTGACGTGATCTTGATGGACGAGCCGCTGTCCAACCTGGACGCGCTGCTGCGGCTCGAAATGCGCGCCGAGCTCAAAGGTGTGCTCGCGGCGTCCAAGACCACCACCATCTACGTTACCCACGACCAGGTCGAGGCGATGAGCCTTGCCGACCGCATCGCCGTCATGCATCAGGGCCGTATCGTCCAGGCCGCCTCGCCGGTAGAGGTCTACCGCAATCCGGCGGCCCGCTTCGTCGGCTCCTTCATCGGCAACCCGCCGATGAATTTCATCCCGGCGACGAAGACGGCCGACGGCAGTTGGACCGTCGCCGGGCTGACGCTGCCCGGCCCCAAATCGGACAAGCAGACGATAGAATTCGCCATTCGCCCCGAGGATGTAGACGCCGGCAACGAAGGTATTAACGCCACCGTGCGCGTTGTCGAGCCGCTCGGACCGCACACGCTGGTCACCTGCGGCGTCGAGGGCGGCCTGTTCCGCGCCATCCTCGAATCGAATGCCACGGTCGCCGTCGGCGATCACTTGCGGCTTTCGCCCAAACCCGATCGCATCCGCTGGTTCGATCCCGAAACCACCAACGCCCTTTGATCCCCTTCGATTCTGAAAGTACGAACGCCCGATGATATCTCTTGCTGTCGACGAAACCATCGCCCGCGCCGTCGAGGTGCTCAGGGAAAATGACCAAGGCACCTACACCATACCGACCAAGGGCCTCTACCCGTTTCAGTGGAACTGGGATTCCTGCCTGACCGCGCTCGGCCTTGCCCACTATGACGAGGCGCGCGCCTGGACCGAGATCGACACGCTGTTCGCCCACCAATGGCCAGACGGCATGGTGCCGCACATCGTCTTCCATGTCTGGAGCGACGGCTATTTCCCCGGGCCGGAGGTCTGGCGAACCAATCGCCCGACTGCCACCTCCGGCATCACCCAGCCGGCGGTCGCCGGCTTTGCCGTGCGCCGCTTGTTCGACCAGGCCAAGGACAAGACCCCGGCGGCCGAGCGCGCCCGCGCACTGTTGCCGAAAATCGATGCCTGGCACCGCTGGTTCTACGAAAATCGCGACCCGGACGGCGAAGGGCTGGTCGCCATAATCCACCCATGGGAGTCCGGTCGCGACAACTCGATCGACTGGGACGAGGCGTTCGAGCGCGTGCCGACCGAAGGCGTCGAGCCCTACACCCGCCGCGACATCCTGCACGCCGATCCGGCGCATCGTCCAACCAAGGCACAGTATGACCGCTATGTCTGGCTGTTGCAGCATTTCCGCGGGCTTGGCTGGGACAATGCCCGGCTGCACGATGCCTCGCCATTCCAGGTCGTCGATCCCGGCTTCAACGCCATCCTGATCCGTTCCGCCGCCGACCTTGCCGATCTCGCCGAGGCACTTGGCGAAACCGAAGTCGCAGAAGCCAATCGCGCCCGTGCCGAAAAGGGGCTTTCGGCAATGGAACGGCTGTGGAGCGACGCGCATGGCCAGTACATTTGTTTCGACCGAGTGGCCGGAAAGCATGTTGACAGCGCGTCGGTCGGCGGCATTCTGTCGGTATTTTCGGCCATCCCGGAAAGCCGGGCAGCGACCATCGCTGCAACGATCGAGCGCATCGCCGGCAAAACGCGTTGCATCGTCCCGTCGCACGATCCTGAGGATGGGCGCTTCGACCCAAAGCGCTACTGGCGCGGCCCGGTCTGGCTGGTGGTCAACTACATGATCGCCGACGGCCTTGCCGTCGCCGGCCACAGCCAAATCGCACAACGCATCACGCAATCCAGTCTCGAGCTGATCGCCGAGAGCGGTTTTGCCGAATATTACGATCCCCTCAACGGCGAGCCGCTCGGCGGCAATCGCTTCACCTGGACCGCGGCAATGGTGATCGAGTTCCTGAAGGGCAGAGCCTGAAGCTTCCGCCAAGGCCGCCGGCTACCAAAGCCCGTTCTGTCCGCCGAATAACAGTCGATACTATTTGCGTCTGAGGCACGTCCTGGTCCATCAAAACAGGGCCAAGGCATGCCAATCTTCACCATGCCAGAGCTATAATAATTCTTCACAAACCGCTATCTATACTGCGTCGAGGCGGGGAGAAGCGCGGCTCGCGGCACTTGGCATTCCGGTCTTCGCCTGCACCCCGGATCTGTTTCCGGACATGATGGCGGCGGCACTGCGGCGGGAGGATATCGGCGCCTGGGCGGCGGGAGCCGACATCAAGCTCATTTGCGCCGAGGCTGAGGCGCCTGGGACGCGTGAGTGAGCGTTTGCCTCGGTCCAGAATACTGGGCCGCCCGCAGGTAAGCGCTTGCGGTCAAAGGTTTGACAAATAGCCGGCCGCGCCTATGGTCGACCTGTTACAGGAGCGACGCATGGCGAAGACAACCGGCTGTATTCTTGGCGGGTTTTCCGCACATTTGCTGAACAGTAGAAATCAGCCACGGCCGCTTTCACAGCCCTCGCCCTTCCCTCTCCCGGCCGCGTCGATGCGCCCGGGCCGTTCATGTCCTTGAGCCACATGTCGCAGAAAATTACCGAGCTTCTGTCGCGGCTGGAAAAGCGGCTGGACAGGTCAGCGATTGTCTCGGCTGAGGAGGCCGGACCACGCTACCGGGAAGACCCCGACGGCAAGGACGGCGCGCCGCCGGCGATCGTCTTGCGTCCACGCACGACCGGCGAGGTGTCGGACATTCTGCGCCTGTGCAACGAGGTCGGGCAAAGGCTCGTCGTCCAGGGTGGCCGCACCGGTCTTGCGGGCGCGGCGCGCATCCAGCGCGGCGAAGCGGTGCTGTCGCTGGAGCGCATGACTTCCGTTGAGGCTATCGACCGCGAGGCGGCGACCATCATCGCCGAGGCCGGCGCGCCGCTGCAAGCGGTGCAGGAAGCCGCCGATGCGGCCGGCTTGCTGTTCGGCGTCGACATCGGAGCGCGCGGCACGGCCACCGTCGGCGGCAATGTCGCCACCAATGCCGGCGGCATCCGTGTGCTGCGCTACGGCATGTACCGGGCGCAGGTGCTTGGGCTGGAAGCGGTGCTTGCCGACGGCAGTATCCTGACCTCGCTCAAGGGTTTGGCGAAGGACAACTCCGGCTACGACCTCAGCCAATTGTTCATCGGCAGCGAAGGCACGCTCGGCGTGGTCACGCGCGCATGCCTGCGGCTGCATCCGAAGCCGGCCACCGAGATCAATGCCTTCTGCGCGCTTGCTTCGCTGGACGCGGCGATCACGTTGCTTGCGCTGCTCAGGCGGAAGCTCGGGCCCTTGCTATCGGCCTATGAGGTGAATTTCGCACCGCTCTATGGCGCCATGATCGCCGGCATGGAGGCGCCGGCGCCGCTGCCGGTCGGCTCGCCCGTCTATGTGCTTGCCGAGATACAGGGCAGCGAGCCCGACCGCGACCGCGAACGTTTTGCCGCGGTGCTGATGCAGGCGGTTGAAGATGGCGTGATCGACGACGTGGTCGTCTCGCAATCGCCGCGCGAATTCCGGGCGCTCTGGGCGGTGCGCGAGGAGGCCAACCGTTTCCTGTTTTCGATGGCAGGCCTGATCGGCGTCGATATCAGCATCCCACTGGCGAGAATGGCGACTTTCCTGGGCGAAACAGAAGCCGTCATCAAGGCCGTCGACCGCAGCGCCGACGTCTACGTCTTCGGCCATCTTGGCGATGGCAATCTGCATTATCAGGTTCGCACCGGGGATCCGGCGGCCGCATACGACATCGTCTACCGGCGCGTGGCCGCGGCTGGCGGCGGCGTCTCGGCCGAGCATGGCATCGGCCTGGACAAGAAGGAATGGCTGCACCTTGTGCGCAGCGACGCCGAGATCGCGGCCATGCGGCGCCTGAAAGCAGCCTTCGACCCGAACAACATCCTCAATGCCGGGCGCATCTTCGACCTCGCGCCGGGCTGAAATCGAAGGTGCGTAGCGCTGGCCGGGCGCTGTCTCTATCTGGTCGCGCCCTTCAATTCCGCATGCGCAACCGCGATGCGGGCAGCAAGCGCGGCGTTGTTGCGGACCAGCGCGATGTTGGCCTTCAGGCTGCGGCCTTGCGAAAGCTCATTGATGCGTGCGAGCAGAAACGGCGTCAGTTCCTTGCGCCCGATGCCGCGCTTCTCGGCCTCAGCCACGGCCGCTGCGATCGTGCCGTCGATGAACGCCGGATCGAGCGCGTCCGCTTCGGGAATAGGGTTGGCGACGAGAATGCCGGTGCCGGATTCCATCTCGTCATGCAGCAGCATGGCTCGCGCGATCTCGTCGGGCGTGTCGAGGCGATGATCGGCCTTGAGCCCGCTGGAGCGGGTGTAGAAAGCCGGAAAATCATCGCTCCCATAGGCGATCACCGGCACGCGCTGAGTTTCCAGATATTCCAGCGTCTTCGCAATATCGAGGATCGACTTAACTCCGGCGCAGACCACGGTCGTGCCGGTTTGGCCGAGTTCGGTCAGGTCGGCGGAGATATCGAAAGTGGCTTCGGCGCCGCGATGCACGCCGCCCACGCCGCCGGTCGCAAAAATGCCGATCCCGGCTAACGCGGCGATCCGCATCGTCGCCGAGACGGTGGTTCCGGCCGAGCCGCCGCGCACCATGATGGCGGCGAGATCGCGCCCGGAAGCCTTGACCACGCCCTTTGCCGCTGCCAGCTCTTCCAGCTCACGGTCGTCGAGGCCAACCTTGATCTTGCCGGCGACCACTGCGATTGTGGCGGGCACGGCGCCGTTTTCACGCACCACGGTCTCGACACCACGGGCAGTTTCCAGATTGGCCGGATAGGGCATGCCGTGGGTGATGATCGTCGATTCCAATGCCACCACCGCGCGGCCTTCATCAAGCGCAGCAGCGACTTCATCGTTCAGGTGGACAAGGAAAGGTTTCATATCATCTCGCTTTCAGGCAGGAATGCGGTACATGCCGGCGGCAAGGAAGCGCGGCGACAGATCGGGATGGACGCTGGCTTCGCTCTCGGTGGTCAGTGTGGCAAGCAGCGCGCCGGTGCGCACGGCATGAGCGACCGGCTCACCCGAAAGCACCTTGTACAGTGTGCCGGCGATCATCGCGTCACCGGCGCCGGTGATATCGACGGGCTTGGCCGGGACGGAGTGCATGGTCGTCACACCGCTCTCAGTCGCAACGGCAAATCCATGCGCGCCCACGGTCACGATCACCTCGCCGGCGCCGGCCGCGCGCAGCGCTGCCGCTGCTTCCTCCGGCGTCAGCCGCCTGTCGGCATCCGTCATGCCGAGCATCGTATTGGCCTCGTCATGATTGGTGAACAGAAGATCGATGCCGGTCAGGTCCTTCGGCAGGCGCGCTGATTTCGGCGCCGATACCGTGTCGACGGCGAGCTTGAAGCGCGCACCCTGCTTGCGCGACATCAGTGCTGCGAGGGTCGCGGCCGGCAGATTGCAGTCGATGAACACCCATGTCGCCGAAGCCAGATGCGGCCAGAAGCGGTCGAGATAGGACGACGAAAACAGATCGAAGATCTCCATGTCGGCAATGCCGAGCACGAGGTCGTTGTTGCGGTCGAGGATGGCCGCGTATTCCGCCGTCGGCCGTTCCGTGGTGGTGATGACCTGGCTGACATCGGCGCCGAGGTCGCGCAGATGCCGCACCAGTGAGCGGCCGGTTTCATCGTCGCCGACGATCGAGACGAAGCTTATGTCGACGCCGAGGCGGGCAAGGTTTTCGGCGACGTTGCGGGCAACCCCGCCGAAGCTGCGATAGCCGTCGACCGGGTTCGACGTCTCGAAAATCAGATCCTTCTTGGCGTGGCATTTGCGGTCGAGCACCGCACCGCCGACGCAGACCATGCGCTTTGACGTCGGCAAGACGTAACCACGGCCGAGAATGTATCCCTTGTTGACGAGTTGCACGATGTGGGCCGCAACCGTCGAGCGGGCAATGCCGAGCGCGGTTGCAATATCCTGCTGGCCGGCGAACGGATTCGCCGCAATGAGGTCGAGAACCGCTTGTTCCTGTGCTCCAATGTCGTCCATCGTCTCACCTGGCCCGCCAAATTCGAGGCTGAATGTACGATATTCTAAACAACAGATGCTCTTGTCAATATTTGTTTGAAGCTGGGCGTTCCAGTCGACTGCCCGCATTTCGGCGACGCCCAGTCAGTCCACTTGGCGACTGTATCGACGTATCGATCGTGCTCACGCTGAAGGTCCGTACGCCGCGGGGATTCCGTCGAAAAACGGGACTCTTTAACACCAGGCCGCGAATACCGCTAAGCCTTCAGCACCGAGACGGCCAATTCGCTGTTGTGGACGTATTCGTTGGCGTCAGGCTGCTTCTGCACGAGCAGGATGAACAGCAGGTCGGTCAGCGTCAGTTGTGCATCACGCGCAGTTATCGATGAAGAGCGCGCGCGCTCTTCATCGGCGATCGTGTGGAGGCGAATGTCGGCAACCCGGCTCAGCGGATTGTCGCGAAGTCCGGTGACGGCGATCACGGTGGTGCCACGTTTGCGGGCAAGTTCAGCTATCCGCAGGGTTTCGATGCTCGCCCCGGAATAGGAGAGCGCGAACAGCACGTCACCTCGTCCAAGCGTCGAGACATTGGCCATTTGCACATGGCTGTCGCTGTCGTGCAGCACGTTGCGGCCGAGTTTCATCAGCTTGTAGGAAAAATCGCGCGCCACCAGCGAGGATGCGCCGACGCCGGCCAAATGAATGCGGCGCGCACCGTTCAACGCTTCGAGGGCCTTGCCGATTTCCTGCTCGGTGTTGGCCGCGACGGTCTGTTGCATCGACAAGAGCTTGCTGCCGATCAGCTTGCGCAGGATGACCAGATAGCTGTCGCCGACCTCGATCGAACCGTGGATCATGCCGGCCGGCACGTGCCATTCCTGCGACTTGGCCTCGCTGACGGCGAGCTTAAGCTCCTGATAGCTGGAATAGCCGAGCTTCTGGCTGAACTTGACGACGCTCGACTGGCTGCGGCCGATCTCGGCGGCAAGCGCCGCCGTCGACAGGCGGAGCATCTGGTCGGGATTATCGACGATATACTGACCGATCTCGCGGTCGCCGGGCGCCATGACTTCGAGCTTGGCCTCGATCTTCTTCAGGACGGACATGCGTTCCCCCATTGCCTGTCATAGGCAACGCCAAGCCAAGGAATAAATTATTCCGTCTCTGATTGACAGCCAAGAATGAACCATCAAATCTCGACTGATGCAGTTGCGGCCCAGCCTTCGGGCATGTCGACGATTCGGACATGAAAAGATCGTAGACTCGCCGACAGCTCGGGATTAGGTCAGAGCCATGGACAAATTGCGGATCGTCGGCGGGCACAGGCTTGAGGGCGCGGTTACGATCTCCGGCGCCAAGAACGCGGCCTTGCCGCAAATAGCGGCGGCGTTGCTCAGCCCCTATCCGCTGCAGCTGACCAACCTGCCTGAGGTGACGGATGTCGATAACATGCTTGGCGTCGTCGGCCTTCATGGGGCCGAAGTCACCAGATCGGCGCATGCCGCCACAATCGATACCAGTGCCGCCGCTTCCAGGGAGACAAGCTACGATACAGTCAGGCGCATGCGCGCGACGGTGCTGGTTCTCGGTCCACTGCTTGCCCGCTTCGGCCATGCCCGGGTCTCGCTGCCTGGCGGCTGCGCGATCGGCGCACGGCCGGTCGACATGCATGTCGCCGCACTTGCCGCACTTGGCGCCGATATCGCGATCGAAAACGGACTGATCGTCGCGTCTGCGCCGGGCGGACTGAAAGGCGCGCGCATCGTTTTGAGTTCGCCGTCGGTCGGCGCGACCGAAACGGCGATGATGGCGGCGACGACGGCAAACGGCGAGACCGAGATCCTCAACGCGGCCCGCGAGCCGGAGGTGGCCGATCTTGCCGCCTGCCTGAACGACATGGGCGCGCAGATCGAGGGCGCCGGCACGCACCGCATCCTGATCGGGGGCAGCACAGACTGGCGCGCCGCCACGCACGACATCATCCCGGACCGGATAGAGGCCGGCACCTATGCCGTCGCAGCGGCCATCACCGGCGGTCAGCTCGAGCTGACCCACGCGCGGCTCGAGCACATGGCATCCATCGTCCAGCTGCTCGAAGCAGCCGGTGTGAAAATATGGCCGGGCGACCGCGGGCTGATCGTGTCGAGAGACGGGCCGCTCAAGGCGGTCGACGTGACGACGGAGCCATATCCGGGCTTTCCGACCGATCTCCAGGCGCAGTTCATGGCGTTGATGTGCTGTGCCGAGGGCGCTTCGCTGTTGCGCGAGACGATCTTCGAGAACCGCTTCATGCATGTGCCTGAACTGATGCGGCTCGGCGCCAATATCAAGCTGCAAGGCACCATGGCGCTGGTGCGCGGAGGCGAGAAGCTGAAGGGCGCGCAAGTGATGGCGACCGACCTGCGCGCCTCCGTCTCGCTGGTGCTGGCAGCGCTGGTGTCGGAGGGCGAGACGACGATCAATCGCGTCTATCATCTCGACCGCGGGTACGAGCAGTTGGACCGCAAGCTCCGGCTGTGCGGTGCCCAGATCGAACGAATAAGGCAATGAGTGCCGGTGGGGCGTCTCCGCATTATTTCCTGGGCGTCGATGGCGGCGGAACCGGCTGCCGGGCGCGTATCGAAGACGAGGCAGGAACCGTGCTCGGGCAAGGCCTGTCGGGCCCGGCGACAACGCGACTCGGTATAGAGGTGGCCTGGGCCTCGATTGCCAAAGCCTTTGGCGCGGCGATCGAAGAGGGAGGGTTCACGGCGGCGGAAATCGCCAGGATCCGCGCGGGTATCGGTGTTGCCGGCATCGGCCGTAAGGGTGCGCTCGAGGCGTTTCATGGCATCGAACAACCCTTTGCGAGCATCGACTTCGTCAGCGACGGCGTCGCGGCTTGCCTTGGCGCGCATTCGGGTCAAGACGGCGCCATCGTCATAGCCGGGACCGGTTCGATCGGGCTCGGCTTTGTCGAAGGGCGCGACCTGCGCGTCGGCGGCTACGGTTTTCCGATTTCCGATGAGGGCAGCGGCGCCGATCTCGGACTGAAGGCAGTGCAGCTTGCCTTGCGAGCCCATGACGGTCGGCATGAGCGGACGGCGCTGCTGGCCGAGGTGATGCAGCGCTTCAAGGACGATCCGTTCGAGGCGGTGGCCTGGATGGACCGCGCCAGTGCGACTGACTATGCCGCCCTGGCGCCGATGGTGATCCGCCATGCCGATCAGGGCGATCCGGCCGGTCGGCGGATCGTGCAAGGCGCTGCCGAGCAGATCGACACCTTCGTGCGGGTGCTGTTCGAAAAAGGCGCGCCGCGGGTTACGCTGCTCGGAGGGTTGTCCAGCCCGCTTGAGCCATGGCTCGCTCCCGACGTCCGCCGACGGCTGAAGCCGGCCGACGGCGACGCGGTTTCGGGAGCCATAATCCTGGCCAGAAAATCCCTCTGCCGCCAGTGATGCCTTGCTCGCAAGGAATATAATATTCCTACTTTCTGTTGACACAGGGAATATCGAATTCTAAAAAGTTAACGAAACAGAACCGGCGCAGCCGGTACGGAGCCGACGGCCAGGTGCAGGCACTGGACGCCGCTTGCTGTGGGCATCACAGTCCTGCTCGCAGTCGCACTTGAAAGTAAGCGAAGTGGTCGAACAAGGGTTGATGTCGGAGCTGGAGCGGCTGGTTTCCGAGGACCGGAACCCGAAAACCATGGACATCGATCTGTTGCCGACCCTCGAGGTGCTGCGCAAGATCAATGACGAGGACAAAGGCGTTGCGGCAGCCGTCGAGAAGGTCATCCCCGATATTGCTGCGGCCGTGGACCGGATCGTGAGCGCGTTCCAGGACGGTGCACGCCTTGTCTATATGGGGGCTGGCACCAGCGGCCGGCTCGGCGTCCTTGACGCCTCGGAATGCCCGCCGACCTTCGGCGTACCCGAGGACATGGTGGTGGGCCTGATCGCCGGCGGCGTCGACGCGCTGGTGCACTCTGCGGAAGGCGCCGAGGACGATCCGAAACAGGGAATAAAGGCGCTGCAGGACATCAAGCTGACCGCCGACGACGTGGTGGTCGGCATCGCTGTCAGCGGACGCACACCTTATGTCATCGGCGGCCTGACCTATGCCAAGGAGGTGGGAGCCACCACCGTGGCGTTGTCCTGCAATCCTCGATCGACCATTGCCGGCATTGCCGATATTGCCATCTCTCCGGTGGTTGGCCCGGAGGTCCTCACCGGCTCGACCCGGCTGAAATCGGGAACCGCGCAAAAGCTGGTGCTCAATATGCTGTCCACCGCCAGTATGATCCGCATCGGCAAGAGCTATCAGAACCTGATGGTTGACCTCAATCCAAGCAACAAGAAGCTTGTCGCAAGGGCGGTCAGGATCGTGATGCAGACGACCGGCTGCGCGGCACAGCAGGCACGACAGGCACTCGACCAGACCGGCAATGATGTAAAACTGGCAATCCTCGTGACGATCACCGGCATGGGTGTCGAAGAAGCACGTAAGGCGCTTGCCAACGCGGGAGGTTTCCTGCGCAAGGCGATAGGCGAAAAGACGGTGTAAAACCGCATGGATACTGGGCCGATGTTCCGGGGCGTGTGTCCCTTTGAAGCGGTCCGGGGAACTGCAAGGCATCTGGTTTAACAATAATGGGAGACGACAATGGTACGGCACATTGGCAAGAAACTGCTTTCCGGCATGACGCTCGCGGCAATGGTTGGCATCGCCGCGCTACCGGTGCAGGCGAGTGCGGCGACGCTGCATATGGCGTGGTCGCAGGACGCCACCGGTCTTGATCCGCACAAGCAGACGGCATTCTCCTCACTGCGGCTGCTGGAGCTGATCTACGAACCGCTGGTGCGGCTCGACGCAAACCTGCAAATCACGCCCGCGATTGCCGATTCATGGCAGTTCTCGCCGGGCGGCAAGGAGCTGAGCTTCAAGCTCAATCCGAAAGCAAAATTCCAGAACGGCGCCGCCGTGACCTCGGCCGACGTCAAGGCATCGTTCGAGCGCATACTCGACGAGAAGACGGGTGCTGCGGCGCGCGCGAACTTTCTCTCGATCGCCAGCATCGACACGCCCGATCCAGCCACCGTCGTGTTCCACCTCTCGCAGCCGGATGTGCCGATCCTGACGGCGATGAGCGACGTCAACGCGGCGATCGTCCCGGCAAGCGAAATCGCGACTGGCTCGATCGGCACGACAACGATCGGCTCGGGTCCGTTCAAGCTCGAAAAATGGGATCCGAATTCCAAGGAAGTGCTTGTCGCCAACAAGGACTGGGCAGGCGGCGCGACCGGCGTCGACGGCATCGATATCAGCGTGCTGCCGGACGAGACGGCGATCCTGGCGGCGATGCGCACCAAGCAGATCGATTTTGCCCTGCTCAACGATCCGCTTGTCGCCACGCTGGTGCCCAAGGAAGCCAGCCTGCAGTTGAACCGCGTGCCGGTGCTTGCCTATCACGTGCTGCAGCTCAATCCCTCCCGCAAACCGATGACCGAACTCAAGGTGCGTCAGGCGATTTCCTGCGCCATCGACCGGCAGGAAGTGCTGGACACCGCCTCGCTCGGCGAAGGCAAGGTCACCGGCCCGCTGACCATCCCGGCACTGGCGACCGATCCGAAGCAGTTGTTCTGCTATAAGCGCGACATTGAGAAGGCCAAGCAGTTGATGGCCGAAGCCGGGTATGCCGACGGCTTTTCGGCGACCGTGATCGGCGCCACCGGCGAGCCGCCGACGGCAGCGGCGGAAGCCCAGGTCATCCAGTCGCAACTCGCAGAAATCGGCGTCAAGCTCGACATCAAGATGATGGAGCTCAACGTCTATGTCGACGCCTGGCTGAAGGGCGATTTCGACATGGCCGTCGCGCTGAACGGCGGCAGGGCCGATCCCTACACTATGTACAACCGCTACTGGACCAAGACGGGCAATCTGCAGAAGGTGGCGAACTATGTCGACGACACGCTGGACAGTCTTATGCAGAAGGGCCGCACCGAGACCGACCCGGCAGCGCGCAAAGCGATCTTCGCCGACTTCGAGAAGCACATCACTGAGATGTCGCCCTGGATCTGGCTCTACACGTCCTACAGCTACACGGCACAGCAGAAGAATATCGCAGGATTCGAACCGGTGCCGACAGGTTCGCTGTTCAGCCTCGCCAAGGTGACGATCCAGTAGCTGCTTTGATGCCGGACGAGAGGATATTCTTCGCGTGAACTATCTGATGCGGCGACTGGCGACCTTCCCTCTCGTCCTGCTTGGCGTGTCCATCGTGGTGTTCCTGGCGATCAGGATGGTTCCGGGCGATTCGATCACGGCAATGCTGGGGACCGAAGCCGGCCTGCTGACGCCGCAGCAGCGCGATGCGCTTGCAGCTTATTTCGGCATCGACCAGCCCTGGTTCATCCAATACTGGCGCTGGCTGCTTGGTCTTTTCCAAGGTAATCTCGGCATTTCGTCCACCTATGGCAGGCCGGTGCTCGACGTCATCCTCGAGCGTTTCCCGCTAACGCTGGAACTCGCCTTGCTGTCGATGATCATCGCCCTGGTTGTCGGCATGCCGGCCGGGATTTTTGCCGCCACCCATAATGAAAAGCTATCCGACCTCGGCGTGCGCGTTGTCGCAATGATCGGGCAGTCGACGCCGAACTTCGTCCTTGCCCTGCTGATCATCTACACGCTGTCGGCGGGGTTTGGCGTTTTGCCGGCGATGGGCGAGTTTTCGCCGCTGTGGCAGGATCCGCTGCGCAATCTCGGCCAGCTGTTGCTGCCTGCGGTCACGCTTGGATTTGCCTTCGCGGCTTCGGTGACCCGCATATCGCGTTCGGCGATGCTCGATGTGCTCAGCGACGACTATGTCAGGACGGCGCGCAGCAAGGGCGTTTCGGCGCGCGGCGTCATCTGGCGGCATGCTTTGCCCAACGCGCTCATCCCGGTCGTGACGCTGAGCGGCATAGAGTTCGGCTACCTCCTGGGCGGAGCTGTCATCGTCGAGCAGATCTATGCGCTGCCCGGTCTCGGCCGCATGGTGCTGGATGCCATCCTGCAGCGCGACTACGCGCTGGTGCAGGGAAGCGTGCTATTCATCGCCTTCAACTTCATGATCGTCAATCTCCTCGTCGACCTCGCCTATGTCGCGCTCGACCCGCGTATCCGGCTAAGCGAGCACTGATGGCGACATTGCGGGCTATATTTGCGCATCCCAGCGGCCGGATCGGCGGTGCCATCGTTGCGCTTTATCTGCTGCTTGCCGTGCTTGGCATGCTGGGGCTGACGCCGCACAATCCGTTGACGCAGCACCGGGTCGAGCGACTGCATGCGCCTGACGGCATCTACTGGATGGGCACGGACCTGTTCGGCCGCGATGTCGCAAGTCGGCTGATGACCGGGATCGACCAGTCCTTCATCGTGGCCTTCTTTTCGGTCGCCTTTGCGACACTGGCCGGCACCGTGCTCGGGCTGGCGGCAGCCTGGTTCGGGCGCCGCTGGGACGGCATGGTGATGCGCATCATGGACGTTGTGCTGGCGTTCCCGGCGATCCTGCTGGCGCTGCTGATCGTCGCGGTTGCGGGACCGGGAACCTCGACCAGCGTCATTGCCATCGCCGTCGTCTACACACCGATCTTCACGCGCGTCGTGCGAGGTCCGGCTCTGTCGCTCAAGGCGCGCGAGTTCGTCGACGCGGCCCGCACGTTCGGCAGCAGTGCGGGCTATATCGTAACACGGCATCTGCTGCTCAATCTGGTGGCGCCACTGACGGTTCAGGTGACGCTGGCGCTGGCCTGGGCACTGCTGACCGAAGCCGGCTTAAGCTTCCTCGGGCTCGGCACGCAGCCGCCCGCGGCGTCGCTCGGCCTGATGCTGAGCGACAGCCGCAATCTGATGGAGACAGCTCCCTGGCTGATGATCTTCCCGGGCGTGGCGATCATGATCGGCATCCTCGGTTTCAACCTGCTCGGCGATGCGTTGCGCGATGTCCTCGACCCGAAGATGCGGAGATCGATCGCATGATCCCGCTGCTGTCCGTCAGCGGATTGCGCGTCGGCTTCGGTCGCAACCCGCAAGCCAATGAGGTCGTGCGCGGCGTCAGCTTCGATCTCGCCGACGGCGAAACGCTGGCCATCGTCGGCGAAAGCGGCTCGGGCAAGTCGGTCACGGCGCTGTCGATCAATCGCCTCGTCGATTATGGCGGCGGCCGCATCACCGGCGGGTCGATCAAGCTGAGGCGGGCCGACGGCAGCACCTTCGACCTGACAGCCGCAGCCGAGCCGCAATTGACGAAGATCCGCGGCGGCGAAATCGGCATGATCTTCCAGGAGCCGATGACCTCGCTCAATCCGGTGCTGACCATCGGCAGGCAGATCGAGGAATCGTTTCGCCTGCATCGCGGCCTGACCGGCCGGCGAGCGACGGCGGCGGCCAAGGACGCGCTCGACCGCGTGCGTATTCCCGACGCTGCACGGCGGCTGAAATACACGCCCAACCAGCTTTCGGGCGGCATGCTGCAGCGGGTGATGATCGCCATGGCGATTGCGTGCAACCCGCGCCTGCTCATTGCCGACGAGCCAACGACGGCGCTGGATGTTACGGTGCAGGCGCAGATCATGGCGCTGCTCGCCGAGTTGAAGCAGGAAACCGGGATGTCGATGATCTTCATCACCCACGACATCGGTCTGGTTGCAGGCATCGCCGACAAGGTGATGGTGATGCAAGGCGGAGAAGCTGTCGAGCAGGGCGCATTGAACCAGATATTGGACGATCCGCGGCATCCCTATACGCGGCATCTGCTTCATGCGGTGCCGCATTTCGCCGGCGGCAGTGCCGCACGCAAGGACGTGCAACGCGAAACGCAAAAAGCTGCCGAGCCGGCGCTGAAGGTCGATGGCCTCGTAGTGCGGTTTCCGGTCAAGGCTGGGTTTTTCAGCCGTACCAGCGGTGCCGTCCATGCCGTGGACGGTGTGGATTTCGAGCTAATGCCGGGCGAGACATTGGCGGTCGTCGGCGAGAGCGGTTCCGGAAAGTCCACCACCGCCCGCGCGATTCTGGGGCTGGTGCGCTCGACGCGCGGCACGATCTCGGCCAGCGCGCGCAAGCCCGTCACCGGGCAGAGCGCCCTTCCCATGCAGATGGTGTTCCAGAATCCCTATGGCTCGCTCAATCCCAGACTCACCATCCAAAGCATCCTCGCAGAGCCTGTGATCGCTACCGGCGGACGGATAACTGCTGAAACGCGGGCGAAAATGGCCGCGCTGCTGAAACGCGTCGGCCTTCCGGAAAACAGCCTGCAGCGCTATCCGCACGAATTCTCCGGCGGCCAGCGGCAACGCCTGTGCATCGCTCGCGCGCTGATGCTCAATCCTTCGGTTGTCGTCCTCGACGAAGCGGTTTCGGCGCTCGATGTGTCGGTGCAGGCCAGGGTGTTGGAGCTTTTGATCGAGCTGCAGCGTGAATTCGGGCTGGCCTATCTGTTCATCTCGCATGACATGGCTGTCGTCGAGCGGATCGCCCATCGCATCGCGGTCATCTATGCCGGCCAGATCGTCGAGATCGGCGATGCCAGATCGGTGCTCTCGGAGCCGAAGCACTCCTATACCAAACAGCTTATCGCGGCCGTTCCTACTATAGACCGGCGGCATGAACGTTTCGAGCTGGACACGCGCCAGGTCCCCTCGCTCGTGCGTCCGCTGGGGTTTGAGCCGGGGCCGGCCAATTGGCAGCAATTCGGGCCGGATCATAGGGCACGGGTGGAAGCGTGATGATTGTCGCTCGAAAGCATGCAGAGTCAGACGGACAGCCCCTCGCTGCCTTCCAAACGGAGGCGTAGTTGATCGACCATGATTTCTTCTCCCGCGCATTCGCCCCGCTCGAAGCGGCCGTGGCCGCATCGCGCATTCCGGGCTGCGTGCTCGGCATAGTTGACGGGGACGGCGAACGCATCGTCCGGGCAATCGGCTCAGCCCAAGTCGTGCCCAAGATACCGCCGATGCATGTCGGGACATGGTTCGACCTGGCCTCCCTGACCAAAGTCATCTTCACCACGTCGCGTATCCTGGCACTGGCGGAAGAAGGCGTCGTCGACCTCGACGCGCCGCTGATTTCCGTCCTGTCCGACCTTCGCCAATATGACGAAAAAGCCTGGGAACGGAACGTAACGTTTCGCCAGTGTCTCGGCCATCAGACACCGTTTCCCGCCGTCGCGCCGATCTACACCTATGGCCACGATCCGGACCTGCTGCGCGCCTTCATCCTGCAGCGCGAATGGCAGGCTGGCGAGCCGGTCTATTCTGATATCAACTTCATCCTGCTCGGCTTCGTCCTAGAGCGCCTGTCTGGCAAGACCATTCGCGAGATGGATCCCGGTCCGGGCTTCGCGTTCTCCGCCGAACCAGATCAAGCGGCGGCGACCGAAGACTGCACATGGCGTCATCGCGTGCTCTGCGGCGAAGTCCACGACGACAATTGCTCGGCCTTGCAAGGTGCCGGTCACGCCGGCCTGTTCGGAACGGCGGCTTCGGTCCTCGACTTTGCGCAAGGGCTGCTGGACGGGACCGGCGCGTCGCAGCGTTCGATCGCGCTAATGCGCACGCCCTTGTCGGCAACCCGCACCCATGGCTGGGAGCGACCCTACGAAGGCTGGTCCGGCGGCCGGTTATGCAGCCCCGAAACCATCGGGCATACCGGCTTTACCGGTGTCGGGCTGTGGGTCGACTTCGACAAAGGCAGAGCCTGGACCTTGCTCACCAACCGGATCCATCCGACACGTCATTTCAACAGCGGGATCGTAGCGCTTCGCCAAGCGGTCGGCGATCTCGTCAACGGAGCCTGACAACCATGAATCCGAAAAATGGCGAACCCATGTGGGCCGTCGGCCTGATGACCGGCACCGTGCTGGACGGCAATATCGATGTCGCGCTGATCAAGACCGACGGCGAACGGATTGACGACTTCGGCATCTACACGCTTGCCCCCTACCCGCAGTCGATCCGGACCTTGCTGGAAGAGACGCTGCGGCAGGCAAGGAGCTGGAATTTCACAGGGCCGGAACCGGCAATCTTCGACGAGGCAGAGGAAGCGCTGACGCGCGCCCAGTCCGCGGCAGTCAAGGATCTGGTCGAAAGCCACGGGCTGACGATGGCCGATATAGGGGTCGTCGGCTTCCACGGCCAGACCGTGCTGCACCGTGCCCCGCAAGTGGGCCGACTGGGCCAGACCCGCCAGCTTGGCGACGGCGAGCTGATGCATGCCATCCTTGGCACCAGGGTCGCCTATGACTTCCGCTCGGCCGACATGCGCGCCGGCGGCCAGGGCGCGCCGCTGTCGGCCGCCTATCACGCCGCGCTGCTGCGCGAAGCCGACGCCACCGGCGACACGGCGGTGCTCAATCTCGGCGGCGTCGCCAACATCACCTGGTGGGATGGCACGGACAATGTTGTTGCCTTCGACACCGGGCCCGCCAACGCACCGCTGAACGATTTCATCAAATCGAAGGGGCTCGGCGAAATGGACCGCGACGGCGCCCTTGCCCGCGCCGGCACGGTCGACGAAGCGCGGCTGGCCAAGCTCCTGCAGCATCCGTATTTGACCAAACCCTACCCGAAATCGCTGGACCGTTTCGATTTCGGCGCCTCAATGGCGGACGGAATGAACGCCGAGGACGGCGCAGCCCTGCTGACGGCCTTCACCGCGGCCGCCGTCGGCAAGGCGCTCGATCTTCTGCCGCGCCGGCCGAAGCGGCTGGTGGTCAGCGGTGGCGGTCGACACAACCCAACGATCATGGCCATGCTTGCCAGCCGCGCTGGCGTCGAAGCGGTTCCGGCCGAGGCGCTTGGCTGGAAGGGCGATGCGGTGGAGGCGGAGTGTTTTGCGTTCCTGGCAGTGCGCGTGCTCAGGGGCTTGCCGATCAGCTTCCCCAGTACGACCGGCGTGCCAAAGCCGATGTGCGGCGGACGCCTTGCCGGCTAGTCAGGCTTCAGCCTCTTCTGCAGGAAGATGCGGCTGCGGCCGACGGGAAAATCGGCAAGCACGCCGAAGGGCTGATAGCCCTGGCGCTCATAGGCCTTGGCGGCCTTGGGATTGAACGTGTCGATCCAGGCGCCGCGACAGTCGCGCGCGATCGCCTCCCTCTCGGCCGCCTCGAGCATCCTGCCGGCCATGCGGTGACCGCGCAGTTTTTCATTGACCCAGAGCCATTGCACATAGAGCCAGCCCCAGGCGGTGTATCCCGAGATGCCGGCGACAATAGCGCCGTGCTCATCGCGCACGAACACGGCCAATGCCTTCCTGCAGGAGGCGCCGACATCACTGTCGTTGAACGCCGCAAGCCGCTCTCCGAGAAAAGCCAGCTCGTGCGGCAAGGGGTCGGCGGTTGTCTCAAGCGTTGTATTGTCCATCCACCAAGCATCTATCGAAGGACGGGACCGAGACGCAAGCCTTGCTGTGCTATAGCTTCGGCGAACGCCACGCCGCTGCCGCAGCAGCGATTAGCATGAGCAAGGCTGCAACCACCGCCGATGCCGCAAAACCGAACGTGGAATAGAGCGGTCCGAACGCCGTGGTGCCGACGAACACCGCAAGATAGGTCACCGCGCTGTTCAAACCCATGATCGTGCCGCGGCGCGCAGGGTCGAGCGCCGACAGGCGCATCACCAGCACGTTCAGCCCGAAATGATTGGCAAGGCCCCAGACGGCTATCACCGCTATGGTCAGATGAAAACTACTGCTTGCCGCGGCAATCGCGACATAGACGACCGCGACGAGCAGGTAGGCAAACGGCATGACACGCCGCGCACCCAGGCGATCGATAACGCCGTCAAGGAGCGCCGCCGCGCCAAAGCCGACACCATAGGCGAGCGTGGCCAGCCCGTTCGCGCTGACCGGCCGTCCCAAGCCGTTGTGAAGGTGATCGCCAAGATAGCCGTAGATGCCGTAGAACGCGGTCATGAAGGCGGCGCAGGCGACCAGCAGCGGCACTATGCCCGGAACGGCCAACGCACCCAGCGGCGTCGGTGCCGGACCGCTCTTCCTGACATCGCTCAGCGACGTCAGCGCCAGGCTTGCCAATGCGAGTGCTGCGAGCACCGCGACCGCCGCGAAAACGGCGCGCCAATGCACCAGATCGGCAAGTACGGCCGACAGCGAAACGCCGGCGACCATGCTCAGCGTCCAGCCGGTCAGCACGACGCCTATGGTGCCGCTTTCACGACCGGGCGGCGCAATCGCGGCGGAGCTGGCATAGATTGCCGGCATGGCGACACCTGCAGCGATGCCGGCGAGAAGCTGGGCCGCGACCAGCGTCGTCACGGTCGGCGCAGCGGCGCTGGCGACGAGCGCTATCGCCAGCAGCAGCAACGCCCCTTGCAGCATGCGACGGGCGCCAAGCCGATCGATATAGCGCGCCAGGAACAAGGCGCTCGCCGACGTACCGAGCCCGAACGCGGCGGACGCGATCATAACCGCCGGCACGCTTGTGCCGAAGGACGCGGCCACCGCCGGTGCGATCGGACCGAGCACCAGCGAGTTCGAGCCGATCACGGCAATGCATCCGGTGAGGAGGTAAGCGAGGGCCGGGATAGGCGGCCTTGCTGTAAATGTTGCGACTTGATCAGTGTTCGACATATGGCAATAATGGCCGTATTAAATTCTGCATCAATCGGGAATTTTAATATGGATGAAGAAACAGATGGCATTCCGCAGAACAGGCCCGCCGCCCGCGATATCGATGCAACCGACCGAAAAATATTAGGCGTTCTGGTCGACGACGCCACGATCAGCTATGCCGAGCTCGGCGACCGCGTCGGCCTTTCACCGCCGGCAGCCCATGAACGCGTCAAGCGCCTCCGGCGCAGCGGCGCCATCCGCAACACCGCGGTCATCATCGATCCCAAGGCGGTGCACAAGCCGCTGCTTGCCTTCGTCCATATCGACACAAAGGGGTGGGGAAAGACGCCGGAGCTGATGGCAATCTCCGAACACCCCGAAGTCGAGGAGATCCATTCGGTGGCCGGCGACACATGCATGCTGATCAAGGTCCGCACCGAGGACACGCGGGCGCTCGAGGGCCTGCTGTCGCGCCTCTACGAAACACCCGGCGTCACCTCGACCCGAAGCTATGTGGTCCTGTCGACCTATCTCGAGCGGCCGGTGCAGCCGGGGATAACGACGGAATGGCCGACCCCCCGGCACATGGCCGAGCCGCTTTATTAGCTCAAACGGTCCTCACGCGTATCCAAAGTCGAACCGGAAACGTCTCAGGCAAGCATCCTGTGGTCATCCGTCGGGCCGGTTCGTTTGCGCCGGTTCTTGGATCCGACTGGATGCCTGTTGCGCAACCGGAGACACGCGATGAGAAAATTGATCGTGGGCAGCTTCATTTCGCTGGACGGCGGGCCAGGGCGCGGATCGCGCCATCGAGCGGCTGGTGATCCATCTGCCGCCCAAGGAGCGCGCCTGCGTCCTGCTCAAGGATGTCTTCGACTATTCGCTGGAAGAGATTGCCGATCTCGTCGGCTCGACCGTGGGTGGTGTCAAAGCTGCGTTGAACCGAGGCCGCTCTGGGCTGGTGCGGTGGTCGTTTCCAGGCCGGCCTGACCAGCAACAGGACATGCAAGTGTCCGGCATCAACCTCAATGGAATGGGATCGATGCCGGACAAGACATGGGCGGCTTACTGAAGCTTCGCCTGCAGGGCGTTGACGTCATCCGTCGTCATTTCGCCGTCGGTCGTCACCTTGCCGTCGACGATCTTCCAGAGGCGGAACGGGCCGGTGATGTCGCCGTATTTGTCGAAGGCGACCGGGCCGATGACGCCTTCGTAGCGGATCGGCTTGCCATCCTTGATCAGGCCGAGCGCCTTGGCGAACTCATCCTTGCCGGCATAGATCGGCGTGCCGGCCGGGTCGACCGCCTTGTACATCGCCTCCTTGATCTTGGCCGGATCCTCGGAGCCCGCAATGGCGATGGCCAGGCCGACGATGGCGCCGGCATCATACGACCGGTCGGCCGCCGGGTTCGACGGTTCGATGCCCGAAAATTCCTTATAGTTCTTGGTGAAATACTCGGTCGATGCGGTCGGGCTGGTGCCGGAGGAAGTGCCGTACGCATCCTTCAGATAATCCGCGCCAACGGATTCGATGAAGTCCGGGCTGTTCATGCCGTCATTGAGCAGGAATTTCTGGACACCGCCCTGCGAAATCCAAGTGCGGGCGATGGTTGCGCCGTCGACAGGCGTGCTGACGAGATAAAGCCCGTCGGGCTCGCCGGCCATCGCCGCCGTCACTTCCGAGGCATAGCTCGACTGCTTTTCATTGTAGGGCGTGTCGGAGACGATGGTGCCGCCGAGTGCCTTATAGGCGCGCGAAAATTCCGCCACCATGTTGACGCCGAAGTCGTTGTTGACGTGGATGACCGCCAGCTTCTTGAAGCCTTTGTCGATGGCATATTTGGCGGCGGCGACGCCCTGCAGCGCATCAGATGTGATGGTGCGGAAGAAGATGCCGTTGGTCTTGCCGTCGCGCCCGAGCGCCGTCAGCGTCGGCGACGAGGAAGCAGGCGACACCTGGACTATCTTGGCCGGAGCGGTGACCGAGGTCAGGATCGGGATCGACACCGAGGAGATGATGCCGCCGATGATCACTGGCACCTTCTTGACCTGCACGAGCTGCGTCGCGGCGTCGACCGCAATGTTGCCCTGGCTCTGGCTGTCGCGCGTGTCGGTTGCGAGATCGCAGCCGCGGACGCCACCCGCATCGTTGATGTCGCGGAAGGCCATCTCGACCGATTTGGCGCCGGCCTGGCCGTACTCGCCGGCCGGGCCTGTCAGTTCCATGACGAGGCCGACGGTGATCTTGCAATCGGCGGCTTGCGCTGCGCCGGCCGCTGTCAGCAGTGCGAGCGCGGTGGTGATCTGAAGTATGGTCTTTTTCATTGTTGTTCCCCTTTCGTTACACGACTCTCATTGATGTCTTGAGCCTGTTCAGCCTTCCGGCATCTGCAGCCAGGTTTCATGCAGATGTCGCCATTCGACGCCGTTGGGCGCCGATGAACTGGTGGTGAAAACGGCACTTGAGCGGCGGCGGCTATGTTTGCCGGCGCGCTGCTGCGCTTCGATGTAGCTGACGACGATCGTGTCGCCTTGTTGCCAGCCGGCCCGGATTTCCTCGATCGAGATGGTGAAATTGCCGTCACAAGTGGCGCGGCTTGCCCTGACATGGTCGAGCACCGCGTCACGATCGAGGACCTGGCCATCCGGCACAACCATGCGGAAGCCTTCGCCCATGACGCGTTCGAAGCGCCTGAAATCTGAATTGTCCGCACTCGCCGCATTGAACCAGTCGACGAAGAAGCGGTGGAGATCGACCACCTCGGCGCTGGCGCGGGAAAGCAAGGAGGGCTTTTCGTCCATGGCCGCGTTCATTTCCTGCCTGCATTCAAATTGTAATGCATGATCGAGCCGTGGCGGCCGTGACGGTCGCGTTCCAAAGTGTAGACGTCGCCCAGCGGCCCACGGCTTTGCGCGATCACGGCAGCGATCCTCGCCCAGTCGTCGGCATCGAGCGCGACGTCCATGATTCTGGCATTGGCAAGGGCGTGCGCCTGGTTGCGAGCGCCGACGATGATGGCCGCCACTTGCGGCTGCTCCAGCACCCAGGCGCTCGCGATGGTGGCGATATCGACGCCGTGGCGGTCGGCGACGGCCTTCAGTGTGCGAAGCAACTCCTGGAAAAGCTCCCAGCCACCAAAGTCGTCAATGATCAGCTTGTATTTGACCAGCGATCGGTTTTCGAGCGGCGTCTGCGGCTCGGCAGCGCCAAGCCATTTTTCGCTGAGGAAGCCGCCAGCCACCGAACCGTAGCAGAGGAAACTGACGCCGTGCCGGCTGGCGAGCGCTGCAAGGCTGTTGGCTGGCCGCTGGTCGAGCACCGAGTATTGCAATTGCTGGCTGACCAGCGGCACACCGGCGGCCAGGATCTCGGCCAACCGCGGCGTGTCGAAGTTCGTGGTGCCGATGTTGCGCACCTTGCCTTCCCCGCGGATTTCGTTGAGCCAGCCCATCGCTTCGACATAGCCGGGCAGCGCATAGTCCCACCAGTGGAACTGCACGAGATCGAGCCGCTCGGTCTTCAGCCGCCGCAGCGACTGCTCGACGATGCTGCTGATGTAGTCGCGGCTGATCGTGGAAAGCCGTTCGAGGTCAGGCACTAGCTTGGTGTGCACCTTCATCTTGGCGGCAGCATCAAGGCCACGCTCATTGGCAAGGCGCAGGCGTGCCGCGCCGATCAGCTCCTCGACACCGGTATAGATATCGGCGCAATCATAGGTCCTGATGCCGGCGTCGAAGGTGGCGATCAGGTCGGTTACCGCCTGTTGGCGGTCGATCGCGCCGTGCCCGCCGGCAAGCTGCCAGCCGCCGCGAATAACGCGCGAGATCGTATAGCCGGGGCTGAGCTCGAAAGCCTTGGCGGTCATCTCCGGTCATTCTCCTTCGGCAGCGGCACCGCCGTCGTTTCGGCATGGCTGAACCGCCGCTTGCCGGTCCTGACGATCCTCAGCCGGCTGGCACAATTGGGATCCGGACAAGCGATCTCGGCGTCCGACGTCATCCAGTCGTTCCTGTGGGTCGGGCGCTGCTTTGCGGCCAGAAGCGGCAACACTGCCGCAATGGAATAGATCGAGAAACCTTGCCCCGCTGGCATCGACAGCATCTCGCCCTTCAACTCGAAATAGTCGCCGGGCTTGGCGCCGCAATAGATCGGCTTGCCCTCGGGGATAACCGCCTCGACGCGAAGGTCGAAGAGCTCAAAACTGTCGTCGGTCTCAGCCATTCAGATCTCCACCCGGGTGAAGGTGATGTCGCAGGCACCGTTGCGGCGGATCACGCCACAAGCAGCTGCGAATTTGTCGCGATCCTCAGGCACCACCTGCGCGACGACGCTTCCGGCAAGCCAGCCGATCGGGAACAGCAGGCGTGCACCCGCTCCGTAGAACAGGCCGACGTCAAAGATGGCATTCGGGTTGCCGCCCCACATGCGCGGCGGCACGTAGGACAACACGATGTCGCCCGGCTGCGGCGTCAGCGTTGCGTTCTCCGCCGGCAAGGGCCTGGCATAGGTTTGGCCCTCAAGTTCGGCTGATGGAACCGGGCAGGAGATTTCCGGCCCCGTCCACATAGCATGGATGCCGGAAACGACGCGCGGCTGCTCGAGATACGCCAGCAGGAAGGCGGCGTTGTCGGGCGCCTTTTCAGGCAACAGAAGCGCGGTCACGGAAAGCTTCGAGCGTGGCTCGGTGATGCTGATGCCAGGCGCCGTCATGCCCTCAATCCTTCCTTGCTTGTGGATTGGAGCTTGTCGCGCAGAAAGGCGAAGGGCCGGCTGATATCGGCCACCAGCGCCTCGCGCGCCGCTTGCGCATCCTGCCTCGCAAGCGCTGCGACGATGCTGCGGTGGTAGTGGGCCGTATCGACCTCGCCGGCGTCGGAGAAGGCGTAGATGGCGACGCGGATGCAAGGCCCGGATTGCAACCACAGGCTCTCGATCATCGGGATCAGCACGGCGGAACCGCAGCAACGGTAGATCTCGAAGTGGAAGCTCTGGTTGAGCGTGGCCTCGCGGTCGATATCCTTCTTGTGCTTCAGCGCCCGCATCTCGTCCCATTCGCCGAGCATGGCCTCGACCGAAGCAATCTGGCGCGCGTTCATGCGCGTGGCGGCCAGGGCGATCGCTTCGCCCTCGATCAGGGAGCGGGCCCGCAAGAGGTCGTCGATGCGCTCCAGCGTGATCGGCGGCACGCGCACCGAACGGTTGGGAAGCGCCTCCAGCGCCTTCTCGGTGATCAGCCGTCCGAGCGCCTCGCGCACCGGCATGGTGCTTGTGACCAGCGCGTCGGCGAGGCCGCGGATGGTTAGCACCTGGCTCGGCTCGAAAAGGCCGCCGATCAAGGCGCGGCGCAGCTCCGAATAGACGCGATCCTGCACGGTCTCGCGGCCGACCGGCGTAAGCTGGGCTGCGATCACCTCATTGTTCCTTTCGATGGCGGCCTTCTGCATGGGCAATCCCGGTCTTGGCCGTTTTCGGCTTGCGGAAGAAATTAAAGCCGAATAGCGTGATCAAAGCAAGTGTGATCACAAATCAAATCATAGGCGGCGAAGATCGCTTTCGGCCTGAGGGATTCATGGGCGACACGACGGAACGGCAGGAGGAGATCCGCACGCCGGTTCTGGCGGCCAGGAACGTCGTCAAGCGCTTCGGCGGCCTCGTCGCGGTCAACAATGTCTCGTTTGACGTCCGGCCGGGTGAAATACTCGGCCTCATCGGCCCGAACGGCGCCGGCAAGACCACGATGTTCGACCTGCTCGCCGGCAGCATTCTGCCGACCAGCGGCGAAATCCTCCTCAATGGCGTATCGGTGTCGGGGGAAGCAGCCCATCGCCGCATCGGCCGCGGCCTTGGCCGCACGTTCCAGATCCCCCGGCCCTTGCCTAACCTGACGCTGATCGAAAACGTCATGCTGGCCGCGCAAGGACAGACTGGAGAAAAACTGCTCGCCAATTTCCTGACGCCCCGGCGAGTCGCTGCCGAAGAAAGGGCTGCCGAGACAAGAGCCGTCGAACTGCTCGAGCTCGTCACGATCGCTCACCTCGCGCACGAACCTGCGCGCGTGCTTTCAGGCGGCCAGCGCAAGCTGCTCGAGTTGGCCCGCGTGATGATGGCCGACCCGGCCATCATCCTGCTCGACGAGCCGGCGGCCGGGGTCAACGCAACCCTGCTCGAGATCATTATCGATCGCATCCGCGACATCAATGCGCGCGGCATCACCTTCCTGCTGATCGAGCACAATATCGAAATGGTGACGCGGCTTTGCCACCGCGTCCTGGTCATGGCAAGCGGCCAGCTTCTGTGCGAAGGCACCCCGGAGGAGGTGGCGCGCGACCCGCGCGTCATCGAGGCCTACCTCGGAGGCACGGCATGAGCCAAAAGGTACTCGATGTCCGCGATCTCGAAGCCGGCTACGAGCCTGGCGTTCCGATCGTGCGCGGCGCTTCGATCACCGTCGACCAGGGCGAGATCGTCGTCGTTCTCGGTCCCAACGGCGCCGGCAAGTCGAGCCTTATCAAGGCCATCGCCGGCCTTGTCCCGATCACCGGCGGCACGGTGCTGCTGGACGGCAAGGATATCACGGCGTCGCCCGCTCACATCATGGTCCGCCGTGGCCTTGCCTTCGTGCCACAGACAGAGAACATCTTCCCGCTGATGTCGGTCGAGGACAATCTCAGGGTCGCCTGCGGCATCCTGAGGCCGCGCGAGGTCCCAGCCCGCATCGAGGAGATGTATGCGGCCTTTCCCGATCTCGCCCGTCAGCGCAGAACGGCCGCGGGCAATCTGTCGGGTGGACAGCGGCAGATGCTGGGCGTCGCCCGGGCGTTGATTGTCCATCCCAAGGTGCTGGTGCTCGACGAGCCGTCGGCCGGCCTGTCGCCGAAATTCGTGGCGATGGTGTTCGAGATGCTGGCCGGCATCCGAAAGTCCGGCGTCACCATCCTGCTGGTCGAACAGAACGCCAAGGCAGCGCTTGCCATTGGAGACCGCGCCTATGTGCTGGTTGAGGGCAAGGAGCGGCACCAAGGCGTCGCCTCCGAGCTCTGGAGCGACCCGGTCGTGGCTGAACTCTATCTTGGCCAGCGCCGCCTCGATCTTGGACAAGGAAGCGCGGCATGAACCTGCAATTCGTCGTCGACGGACTGCTGGCAGGCTCGATGATCGGCCTCGGCGCCATCGGCGTGACACTCACCTATTCGATCCTGCGCTTCTCGAACTTCGCCCATGGCGACTTCATGGCCTGGGGCGCCTATGCGACGCTCGCCGTGGTTGGCGCCATTGGCGCGATTTTCGGCAAGATCGCGCCGATCGCGCCCCTCTCCTTCGGTTGGCCGCTGATCGTCGCGCTCATCATCGGCATGGCGGCCACCGGCCTGCTGGCGCTGGTGCTCGACATGGTGCTGTTCGCGCGGCTGCGGGCCAAGGGCCAGGCGATCATCGTGGTGATGGCGAGCTTCGGCGCCTCGATGGCGCTGAGAAGCCTGCTCGAATTCATCTTCACCTCGCGTCCGACCTATTTCAGCCGGGCGATCCAGATCGCCATGCCGATAGGTTTCGGCATCCGCATCACCCCGGACCAGATCGCGCTGCTGCTGCTGACCGCCGTGCTGGTGCTCGGCGTGCATCTCCTGATGACGCGGACCCAGACCGGCCGCTCGATGCAGGCATTGAGCCAGAACGCGGCACTTGCCCGCATCGTCGGCATCGACGTCGCCAGGGTGGTGCGCGTCACCTGGATCATCGGCGGCGCGCTGGCCTGCGTCGCCGGCGTCATGATCGGCATTCTCATCCAGGTCCGCCCGTTCATGGGTTTCGAGATGCTGCTGCCGATGTTCGCGGCCGCCATCCTCGGCGGCATCGGCAGCGTGCCTGGCGCCGTTCTCGGCGGCCTGATCATCGGCATGGCCGAAGCGGCTGCCGTGCATTTGATCGGCGCCGAATGGCGGGCAGCCGTCTCGTTCATCATCCTGATGGCGGTGCTGTTCGTGCGGCCCATCGGCCTTTTCGGAGTGAGGGAACGCTGATGGATCTGCTCGGCTACGGCGCCTTCTTCCTGACCACCGCGCTGATCTTTTCGCTCATCACGCTCGGGCTCAATCTGCAATGGGGGCTGACCGGGCTTTTCAATGTCGGGGTCGCCGGCTTCGTTGCCATCGGCGCCTACACCTCGGCGCTGCTGACCACGCCCGACGATGCCGCGCGCCTGGGCGGCTTCGACCTGCCGATCCTTATCGGCTGGCTTGGCGCCATGCTGTTGGGCGGCGTCGCCGCCGCCATCACCGGCATTGCCACGCTACGTCTGAGATCGGACTATCTGGCGATCACTACTTTCGGCGTCGCCGTCGTCGTGCAACTGATAGCGCTCAATGCCCAGAAGCTGACCGGCGGGCCGTTCGGCATCGGCTTTATTCCGCGTCCGTTCGGCGGTCTTGCCGAAACGCCGTTGCTGTTCAACCTTTCGAACCTTGCGATCGTCTCGGTAGTGACGCTGATCGTCTATCTCGCGCTGGAGCATCTGTCGCGCAGCCCGTGGGGACGCGTGTTGAAGGCGCTTCGCGAGGATGAGCGGGCCGCGATATCCCTAGGCAAAAGCGCACGGTTCTACCGCGTCCAGGCCTTTGCCGTCGGTGGCGCCATCATGGCGCTTGCCGGTGCGCTGCAGGCGCATTTCACCGGCTTCATCGCCCCGGACAATTATTTGCCGGCGCTGACTTTCCAGGTCTGGGTGATGCTGATCGTCGGTGGCTCGGGCAGCAACATCGGCGCCGTCATCGGCAGCATCCTGGTCTGGGCGATATGGGCCGGATCGGGAGCCTTGACCAGTGTGTTGTTCTCGCCGGAACAGCAGGCCCGCGCCGCTTCGCTGCAGATCGTCGCCATCGGCGTGATGCTGTGCGTCATCCTTCTGGTCAGGCCGAACGGCCTGTTTGGCGACAGGCTGCGGCGTCCAAGGTTCGGCAAGCGTGCACGCGTGGCCCCGAGCGAGAGCGGCTCATGAACGCCGTAACCCGGCCGCACGGCGTTTCCCTTTGGCATGCCGTCAGCCGCAGTCGCCACGACCGGCCCACCCTCGAAGGCGCACTCGATGTCGATCTGGCAATTGTCGGCGGCGGGTTTTCAGGTCTTTCCACCGCGCTGCACAGTGCCGAGAAAGGCATCTCGGTTGCCGTCCTCGAGGCGGAAATCATCGCCTGGGGGGCAACCGGCAGGAATGCCGGCTTCGTCGTGCCGAATTTCGCGAAAAGAGACCCCGACGATATCATTGCCCAGCTCGGGCCCGAACGCGGCGAACGCCTTGTCGATTTCGCCGCCGGCAGCGCCGACCTCGTCTTCGACCTGATCAGGAGGCATGCCATCGAATGCGATGCCGTCCAGAGCGGCTGGATACAACCAGCCCATTCACCGGCCGCTTTGCAAAAGACCAGATCGCGCGCCGAACAATGGGCACCACGCGGAAGGCCGGCTGTTGCGCTGGATAGACAAGCGGTCGAAGAGCTGACCGGCGTTCGCGGTTATCTCGGCGGCTGGATGGACAGATCGGGTGGCGTCCTCAATCCGGTCGAATATGCGCGCGGATTGGCCGACGCGGCGGAAAAGGCCGGAGCGCGCATCTTCGAGAATACGCGTGTCGCGTCGATCGATCACATAGGCGATGGTTGGGCTTTGAAGACGGCTGCCGGTTCGGTGCGTGCCGAAAAAGTGCTGGTCGCCACCAATGCCTATGGCGGGTCGCTGAACCGCACGCTTGAGCGAACCTACATCCCGCTGAAAATCTTCCAGATCGCGACAGCGCCGCTGCCGCGCGAAATACGCACTCGCCTGCTTCCTGGCGGGCAAGGCGTCGGCGACACAAGACGCAATCTCTTCACCTTCCGCTTCGACGGCGAAAACAGGCTGATCACCGGCGGCATGCATGTTTTTGGCCCCGGTGCCGACACGCGGGTGCCGCGGGCGATCTGGCGGCGGCTTGCCGGGCATCTCGATCTCCCGGACATCCCGCCGCTTGAATACAGCTGGTCGGGGATGGCTGCCGTCGAGCCCGACTTCCTGCCGCACCTCGGCGATCTCGGCCCCGGGCTGATCGCCGGCTTGGCGTGCAACGGACGCGGCATCGCCATGACCACTGCGATGGGCAAGGTGCTTGCGGATTGGGCTGATGGAACAAAACCTCAGGATTTGCCGCTGCCGTTTGCGCCGCCGTCGCCGATCCCGTTCCATAGCCTGATGCGGCATGCACCAAACATGGTGCTCCCCTGGAGCATGCTGCGCGACCGGCTGGATGGCTGATCGACGTGCGTCTCCGGCCGCCGTCCTGATACCCGAACTGCTAGACTCGCCCACATCATGTTGTTAACGACAGCGGATGAAGCAGAACTATCTTTATCTCATCATCGGCGCTTTGGCCGTCGCCGTTATTGCGTTGGGGATTTACGTTTATCGCGAGGAGACTAGGCCGAAAGGCGTGGAACTTCGCATCGACGATTCCGGCATTTCAGTTCAGGAAAAATAGACCGCGTAGTCCTGTTGCCCGACTTTGCACTGGAAGTCGGCTTGTACCGCCTCACCCCAACTCCAACGTCGTTATCGCAAAAATTCCGGACTGCATGAGCTGCGGCGCCTTTCCCTTGTACATCCGAGCCGTCTCGAAGCCCTGTTGAAGGCCTGCGGACGACAGCAAGTCTGCAAATTGCCGGCTGGTTTCGGGAACGTCGAGATGGACGTTTCCGGGACCGGACATGTGCGCGAGCGCGGCGAAGAGATGGCTTGCCGCGTCCAGGCTGTCGGCAAAGAGCGGGCCGATCTTGCAGCCGTCCCGGCATTGGCGCGCGACGCCGTATCCCGCAATGGCGCCGTGCTTGAGGATCGCAAGCGCCATGTGCGGCGGGCGCAGCCAGTGTTCCAGGAAGGATCGCCTCGGACCGGGAAAGAAGCGGCGGTCATAGTCCAGTATGTCCGGCACGAGTTCCGGCCCTATGGCGCGAATGTCGTTGCCGACGGCTGCCGGGACATTCGGTGACCCCATGAACCGGATCGTCCGGTAGGCCGGTGCAAAACCCATGCTGCGGTAGTTGGCCTGCTGTTCGACAACGCCGTCGAGGCCGATCGTGCGCTTGCCGAGCCGCGCTATGCCGGCATCCCAGACCGCCTTGCCATGACCTTGGGCACGCCTGTCCGGCCGGCAGATGTAGAGGCCGATGAAGCCGAAACCATCGCCATAGGCGACGGCCGAAATGCCGGCCGCCATCTCGCCATCGATAAAGGCGCCGATGAAGCCCTGCGGGTCGGCTGCCTGAAACAGCGCGGCATCGTTAAGGCCGGGATTCCAGCCTTCCGCCGCCGCCCAATCGACAAGGGTTTGCACTTCTTCACGTGCGAGCGTTCGGATCGTTCGGGGCATTGCGATCACTCGGCGGCGCCAGGCGCGAAGGATTTCAACGCGCCATGATAAGACTTTGCCAACGGGCTTGCATAGGCGCCGCGCTTGGATGTCGTCAGGCCAAGGGCGATCAATGCCTCGGCCTGTTTCACGGCAGCGCCCACGCCGTCGATGACCGGAAGCCCGAATTCCCGCTGCAGCGCCGCCGCCAGATCGGCCATGCCGGCACAGCCGAGCACGATCGCCTCGGCGCGATCCTCGTCGATGGCGCGCGCAATCTCGCTGCGCAGCCTGAGCAGTGCGTCGGACGCCGGATCTTCGAGGGCAAGAACCGGGATGTCGGCGGCGCGCACGCGTGCCCGCCCCGCCATGCCATAGCGTTGCACCAGGCCTTCGACCGGCACGCGCGAACGTCCGGTGGTGGTGACGACGGTGAAGCGCTGGGCGATGAACGAGGCCGTGCTGAGCGATGCCTCGCAAATGCCGATGACCGGAATGTTGGCCATGGCGCGCGCGGCATCGAGGCCGGTGTCGTCGAAACAGGCAATGATCGCGGCTTGCGCGCCGGAGCGTTCGCCGGCGGCGATCTCGACCAGCAGGCCGGGCACGGCAAGTGCTTCATCGTAATAGCCTTCGATCGATACAGGTCCCATCGACGAGGTGACGGCAACGATCTTCGTCGATTGAGCAGCGACCGATCGGGCTGCCGCCGCGATAGTGTCGGTCATGCTGGCGGTGGTGTTTGGATTGACGACGAGGATCTGCACTGTCAGGCACGCTCGCGGCGGCGGCCGACATAGACGATTGCGCCGAGCGTCAGCAGGATCACCAGGAAGGAAAACACGGTCGTCACGGTGCCCAGCGCATAGAGCACCGGCGTCGTGACATTCGTCGTCATGCCGTAGATTTCGAGCGGCAACGTGTTGAACGTGCCCGAGGTCATCAGCGTGCGGGCGAACTCGTCATATGACAGAGTGAAGCCGAACAGGCCGACGCCGATCAGGCTGGGCGCGATCATCGGCAGCACGACATGGGCAAAGGTCTGCCACGACGATGCTCCGAGATCGCGCGCGGCTTCCTCATAGGCTGGCGAGAACCGGTTGAAGACAGCAAACATAATCAGCACGCCGAAAGGCAAGGTCCAGGTCAGATGGGCGCCGAAAGCGGAGGTGTACCAGGCGGGGCGGAAGCCGATCTGCTGGAAGACGACGCCGATGCCGAGACTGATGATGATCGACGGCACGACCAGGCTGGCGACGGCCAGATAGAACAGTGCGGTTGCGCCGCGAAATTTCTGCCGGAAGGCCAGGCCGGCGAGCAGCGACACGGCGACAGTGACGACCATCACCATCAGGCCAAGGACGAGCGAGCGTTTGAAGCTGCCGCCGAAGTCGCCGACCGCCTGGCGCTCGAACAAATTGGCGAACCAGTGCAGCGACACGCCGTTCAGCGGAAATGTCAGACCGCCGTTCTCGCCCTGGAAAGAGAGGATCAGGATCGCCGAAAGCGGGCCGTAGAGGAACAACACGAAAAGACCGAAGAACGCCGCCAACACATAGAATTCGAGGGTGCGCTTGTCCTGGCTCATCGCCTCACAGCTCCTTGCGGATGTCGACGATGCGCAGGATGCCCGCGACCATCAGCAGCACCAGCACCAAGAGCACGACGGCGTTGGCGGCAGCTGCCGGATATTGCAGCAGCGACATCTGGTTCTTCATCATCAGCGCGACGGAGGCGCTCTGCCCGCCGGACATCACCTGCACCGTCGAGAAGTCGGCCATCACCAGGGTGACGACGAAAATGGTGCCGATCGCCATGCCGGGCTTGGCGAGCGGAATGACGACGTTCCACAGAACCTGCCAGCCGGAAGCACCGGCGTCGCGCGCGGCTTCTATCAACGACTTGTCGATGCGCATCAGCGTGTTGAAGATCGGCGTCACCATGAACAGCGTATAGAGATGCACCATGGCCAGCACCACGGCGAATTCGGAATAGAGCAGCCATTCGATCGGCTTCGGGATCAGCCCCATTTGCACCAGCGTCGAGTTGACCAGGCCATTGCGGCCAAGCACCGGAATCCACGAGATCATGCGGATGATGTTAGAGGTCAGGAACGGCACCGTGCAGACAAGGAACAGCACCATCTGCATGGCCGTGGTCCTGATATGGAAGGCAAGGAAATAGGCGACCCAGAAACCGATGAACAGCGTCAGCGCCCAGACGATGGCGGCGTATTTCAGCGTATTCAGGTAGGTTTTCCAGGTGACCCAGGAGCCGAGCGTGTCGGAATAATTGGTGGTCAGGAAATCCGGATACATCGCCGCGAAATCGTAATCCCAGAATGAGACCACGGCGATCATCAGAATTGGCAGCAGGAGGAACGCGCCGAGGATCAGCGCCAGCGGTGCCGCCTGGAGATAGGGTGCGACTCCGGCAAAGGAGCGCCTACGTCTGGCAGGCCTTGCAGACGTAACGTGCGTGGATTGTTCGAGCGCTACTGCCATCTATATCTCGGTCGAAGTCGGCGATGCGACTGAGGGGTGTGCCCTTCTCCCCCTGTGGGAGAAGGTGGCCGAGCGAAGCTCGATCGGATGAGGGGTGTTCCAGCTTGGCACCAACAGTGCTCCGTCCAGCACCCCTCAACCGTCTTGGCGCTGCGCGCCAATCTGCCTTCTCCCACAAGGGGAGAAGGCAGAGGGCATCAAGCAGCGATGAACTCGTTCCAGCGCTTCACCATGTAGCGGTCCTCGTCCATGACCGAGTTCCAGCAGGCGACCTTGCCCATGCGCTCTTCGAACGAGCCGCCGTCACGCACGGCGCCAGCCTTTTCCATGACCTTGCCGTCCGGCGACAGGATATCGCCCTTTGCCGGCTTGCCTTCGATCCAGTAGCCCCACTCGTCCTCGGACATGAACTTCTTGGCCGACACCATGTTGGCCGAGTAATAGCCCTGACGGTTGAGATAGCCGCCAACCCAGCCGGACGTGTACCAGTTGATGTATTCATAGGCGGCATCGAGTTCGGCGCCGGAGAGATGGGCTGCCAGGCCAAGCCCGCCACCCCAGGACCGGTAGCCTTCCTTGAGCGGCTGGAACCGGCACGCGATGCCCTTGGAGCGGACCGCGGCCACGGCCGGCGACCACATCGACTGGATTACGACTTCGCCTGAAGCCATCAGGTTGACGCTCTCGTCGAAGGATTTCCAGAAGGCGCGGAACTGGCCGGCTTGCTTGGCCTTGATCAGGAAGTCGATCGTCTTGTCGATCTCCTCCTTGGTCATGTTGCCCTTGTCGGCGTATTTGATGTTGCCCGTTGCCTCCATGATCATCGCCGCATCCATGATGCCGATCGACGGGATGTTGAGGATGGCGGTCTTGCCCTTGAAGGCCGGATCCATGATGTCGGCCCAGGTGGTGATATCGCGGCCGACGAGGTCGGGGCGGATGCCGAGCGTATCGGCATTGTAGATCGTCGGCACCATGGTGAACCAGTTGGTCGGCGCCTTGGCGAAGACCTTGCTGTCCTGCGCCTCGACGTAACCGACGGTATGCGGCGCGGTGCCCTGGGCAATGACGCTGTCCGGCGTCAGCTTGCCGGTTTTGAACAGCGGCACCAGCTCGTCGTAATATTTCAGCTTGCTGACATCCATCGGCTGCAGGACGCCTGTCGGGAACACCTTCTTGCAGATCCAGTATTCGATGTCGGCGATGTCGTAGCTGTCGGGCTGCGTCACAGCGCGCTGCGCGGCGGCGTCGGAATCGGTTGCTGTCATCTCCAGCGTGATGCCGAGGTCGGCCTTGCACTTGTCGGCGATGGCATTGAGGTTGGATACGCCGGTGCCGAACTGGCGCAGCGTGATGTTCGATTGCGCCCAGATGGTCGGAAAGCCTGATATGGCGCCGGAACCGGCGGCGAAACCGACGGCGGCGGCACCTGTCTTGAGCAGCGAACGTCGCGATATTCCAGTCTTCTTGTCGGTGGTGTTGGTCATGTTCAGTTCCCCTGTTTTGGTTGGTTATGCTGGATTTCAGGAATCGAGACGGCCAAGGACGATCGCGTCCTCGGCGTCCCAGGCGATCGGCACTGCGTCGCCGACGGCAACCGGCCTGGCGAAGAAGCTGGTGTCGTCGACGATCACCGTGAAATCCTCGATGCCGGCGCCGTTGACTGAGAGCTTCACGGTCGAACCGCGGTACTCGACGTTTGCAATAATGCCGGTGAAGCCGAGCCCGGCTGCCGGCGGCTCGCCGATGCGCACGTGGTCGGTGCGAATGGCGATGTCGATGGGTTCCCCGGTCTCCCTGCCCTGCCCGCTGGCGGCGAGCGTGACGCCGCCGGGCACATCGAAAACGACCATGCCGTCGCGACTGCCGGCGACGCGCCCGGAGATGACATTGTGGTCGCCCATGAAACGAGCGACGAAGGCCGTGGCCGGCCGCTCGAACACCGTGCGAGGGTGCGCCGCCTGCTCGATACGGCCGTCGTTCATCACCACGATCAGGTCGGCCAGCGCCATCGCCTCTTCCTGGCTGTGGGTGACGTGGACGAAAGTGATGCCGAGCGACGTCTGCAGCTTCTTCAGTTCGGCTCGCATGCGGATCTTCAGGAAAGGATCGAGCGCCGAAAGCGGTTCGTCGAGCAACAGCGCCTCGGGATCGGTGATCAAGGCGCGCGCAAGGGCAACGCGCTGCTGCTGCCCGCCGGAAAGCTGCGCCGGGCGGCGGCTGGCATAGGCCTCCATCTGCATCAGCTTCAGCATGTCGAGCGCCTTGGCGCGGCGCTCCTCCTTGCCGACGCCTTTCATCTTCAGGCTGAAGGCGACGTTGTCGATCAGGTCGAGATGCGGAAACAGTGCGTAGGACTGGAACATCATGGCAGTGCCGCGCCTGGCCGGCGGCAGGTCGGTGACCACTGTGTTGCCGAGACGCACGTCGCCACTCGATATGCTCTCGTGCCCGGCGATCATGCGCAGCGTCGAGGTCTTGCCACAGCCGGACGGACCGAGCAGGCAGCAATAGGTTCCGGCAGGGATTTTCAGGCTGATGCCTTCGACGGCAGTCGTCGCGCCATAGACTTTCGAAACGGACACAATGTCGATTTCGGCGGCTTTGGACATCCAGCTTCCCCTTTGGTCGGATTAGCCAAAGCATCATGCGTGCCAGTTGCGCACCGCCGCACCAACTGACTGAATCCTCGAAGAAATCAGGGCCGCCTCTATGTAGCTGCCGATACGTCGGCCTTGTGCAATGCACAAATTATAGGCGATTGCCGCCGATCTCCGCAAAGATCGTATGCAATCTTTTTCATCTCTGTATTCACTTTGTCTCTCGTCCAAGCGATGCGATTCAGGGTAGAAGAAGGCAGGACCACTGCCATGAACATTGCCGACCAGACCTTCCCTGCTATCGAGGCCGCCAACGAGGATCGCGCGCAGGCGATCCGCGACCAGTTGCGCGACGCGATCGTCGATCGCCGGCTGGCGCCGGGAACAAAGCTTTCCGAAGGCGAAGTCGGCACGCTGTTCGATGTCAGCCGCACCGTGGCGCGTGCCGCACTGCAGATGCTTTCCTTCGAGGGATTGGTGCGCACCGAGCGCAATCGCGGCGCCTTCGTCGCCAATCCGTCGCCGGAGGAAGCGCGGCAGGTTTTTGCTTCGCGCCGGCTCATCGAACCAGGCATCGCGATCGCCGCCGCCGGACGGATGACGCCGGCGCATGTCGCCGCGTTCAAGGCCCAGCTCGACGAAGAAGGCCGTTTCATCGCCGAACGCGGACCGAACGCAAGGCGATCGGAGATCAAGGCGTCGGGGGATTTTCACCTGCTTCTGGCGTCGGTCGCGGGAAACGTCATCCTGCAGCGCTTCATGGAGGAATTGGTCGCTCGTTCATCGCTGGTGATCGCACTCTATGGCCGCTCGGGCATCTCGAGCTGCGGCCACAACGAACACACGCAGATCCTCGAGGCGCTGGAAAATGGCAATGCCGAACGCGCCAGCGCGCTGATGCTGCACCACATCGACCATATCGAGGCCGACCTCGATTTGCGCGTCAGGAGCGGCCCGGCACTCAGGCAGGCGCTCGAGTTCTGAAAATTTGCCGTTCGCGGCAACCTCGCCATGCCCATAATCACCTTTGCCCGACAAGCGCTTGCCTTGCGAAGCGCGCGCGGCCGCACGCCTTCCCCCAAAGCGCAAGATACGGCCGGCGGTTGAGGTGCCGTACACGATACGTAAGTGCACCCGCTCAATGATTGCGTCGAGATAAGCGTCACATGCTCGGGGCCGCATGTAGACGCATCGAGGTATCGAGCCGGGGATGTCGCAATGCGCAAGGGCCTTGCCGCGGTGCTTATGGATTTCGTCAGAGCTCGTCGGTCGCGGCGAAGCTGCGCCTCGCTGGACCTTTCGTTTGGCCGGATTATCTCCGGAATGACAGCGGTGTCTTTCATCTTGCTGCCGACGGTGGGCTTCACCAGCGATCACATCTCCGCCTGGCGCCTGGGCGCCCGTATCGTCGCCGTCGGGCTGCCGGGCGTGGCCGGCGTGCGCGAGGTGGGGCGTTTTCATAATGGCGGACCGATACCGGGAAATCCGGAATTCCTGCTGACCACGCGCGAAGGACGTGTGCTCGATCCGCTTAGGGTTCTGGTCGCGGTAGGCAGCAATTTCGGCGCGCCACAAGGCGATCTCGTATTCAAACCTGGCGCGATCCTGTCAATCGATCCGCGCGGCGACAAATCGGGCACGATCCTGGTTCCGCAGGATCTCACCGACCAAGATCTAGCCGACTATGGCGGAGCGAGCCCAGTCCAGCTCTACACGGCGCAGAGCGAGCCATTCCTCAACCGGCGCTACAATGGCCAGGCTCGAACGGCGCGGCTGGCGGCGGCATCCGGACCGCGCTACATCTCGATCAACAACGCCTTTGGAAGGCCCTGGATCGCCAACGCGCCGAACGGATTGGCCGGCGAAGGCAGCGTCACCGTCGTCGACCCCGACGGAGCCCCGCTCGACAATGCGCCAAGCCGCGAGGCCGGCGGCGTGTTCGCCGGCCGGTCTACCGATCGCGAACAAGCGCAGATCGCTCAACCCACTGGATGGCTGGCGAGCGGCTGGCTGGCCAACGGATGGCTGGCGAAGCGGCTGAACTACCGGGCAAGCGGCCAACTGACGCCCGGCGGGCTGCAGACCGGTGCGCTCGGAACGGCGTTTCTCGGCCCGTCACCGGACGGCAGCGGATTTGCCGTGTTCGGCGCGGTCACTGCGGACGGCAGCGTGGTCCAGATCCATGTCCAGGACGGTGTCGACGGCCTAGCCGGCCCTGGCACGGTGAGCATGGGCCGCAACAGCGGCGACGATCCCGGCGTCATCGGCATTGCCTTCAAGTGGAACCCGGACCGTGTTCTCTACATCGCCGACCCCGGCCGCGACCGGCTGGTGCTGCTGAAACTGCAAGACGACCGGCGGCATTTCACGGTCGCCGGGGCTGGCATGGTCTCGCTGCCGGAATTCGATCGTCCAGTCGACATTGCCGCCGCTGTCCCCGAGATCGCCAATCCGCACTTTTCGAGCCATACGACGCTTGCCGGGGGGTCGGACCTGTTCGTCGCCAATCGCGGCGACGGCTCGCTGCTGCGCATAAGCCAGGACGGCCGGCTTCTCGCCCGAGCGACGATCGACATCCCTGGCCTTGGGCCTCTCGGCGGCGATCGCCTGCGAGCCATCGCAATGTCGGCGGACGCGCAGCGGATCTGGATAACGATAGGCGGCGAGCTTCCCGGATTTCCCGGCCGCGACGGAGCGCTGCTCGAGGTTCCTGCTTTTGACGAGCACGGCGTGTCGGCGACGGCCCAGCAGACGCAAAATGCTGCCGCCAACCCCGATCTCGCCGCTCGCGGAAGGGAGCTGTTTCACACCGATTTCACGCCGCGGACCGGTCTTGGACCATTGTTCAATGCGACGTCCTGCCTGTCCTGTCATCCCGGCCCCGGCGGTGCGAGCGCGGATGAGAACCGTTTCGCGCGCAGGATAGCCCATATGGATCCGGGATCCGGGCGCACGGTCCCGATCGATCATCCCAACAGCCCGGTCGCCCGGCGCTACATGCTGCGCGATGGTGCCGGCATCGCGGCTGAACCGGCTGCACTGCCGCAGCAGGCCAATGTCATCTCGCTGCGCATGCCGCCCAGCCTCTACGGCGTCGCTGGCATAGACGACATACCCGACAGCGTCATCGAGGCGCAGGCAGTCAGCAAAGGCGACGGGATCAAGGGCCGCCCGCACTATGTCCTCGATGCCAACGGCGCGACGCGCGTCGGCCGCTATGGCTGGAAGGCCGACATTGCGGTCCTCGAAGAGATGGTCGCCGACGCTTTCACCAGGGAGCTCGGCATCACCAGCGTCGTCTCCGGCCACAGCGGGACGGACACGCAACCCGTCGAACAAGGGTCCGGAGAGATCGAGGCGGTGGCTGCCTATCTGCGAACGCTCACCCCGGCCGAGGAGGCCAGGCGATGAGCATCGCCCTGACGTTTTCGCATGCGCCGGAACAAGCGCACTCGATCTTGCCCGGTATAGCCGTGGCGGCCGCGCTCGCCCTTGCGGGCGGCTGGATTGCCGGCGGATTGGGCGAGCCGCTGTCGCGCAATCCGGTCCTCGTCGCCATGCTCTTCGGGCTGCTGATCGGCAACAGCTTTGCCTGCCCCGACGTCCTGCGCCCGGGGCTCGACTTCACCAAGCGCTACCTGTTGCGCCTGGCGGTCGTCCTTGTCGGCTTCCGCATCACGACGCGACTGTTCCTCGATCTCGGGCTGATGCCGCTCGCGGTGGCGGCCATCGAACTGATCCTGGTCGCGGCTTTGCTCTACGCCATCGCACGTAGGCTGTTCAGGCTGGAGGCCGAGATCGCGTTGCTGGTCGCGGTCGGAAGCGCCGTCTGCGGCGCAGCCGCCATTCTCTCAGTGGCTGCGCTGATGCGCGCACGCGACCAGAGCGCGGGGGTTGCGATCGCCCTGATCACGCTCAGCGGCACCGCGGCGCTGCTCGTCTATCCCGTGATGTTCCTGGGCGGCTGGCTGCCGCATCTCGACGACCGGCTCTACGGCGTGTTCGTCGGCGCGAGCATCTTCGAACTGGCGCAGGTCTACGGCGCCTCCTTCGCAGTCTCGGACGGGGCGCTGAACACCGCTACCCTCGTCAAGCTCAGCAAGGTGCTGATGCTCATCCCGCTTCTGCTGGCCATCGGCACGTTCTTTCGCGGCCGCAAGAGCGCGCCCGGAGCAACGCCGATCCCGTTCCCGTGGTTCATCGTCGCCTTCATCGGCGTGGTGATGCTCAATTCGCAAATCACGCTCGATCCGCAATTGCGCCGCGGCATTCTCGACGTCGACCAGTTCCTGTTCCTGATGGTGATGGTCGCGCTCGGGATCACCACACGCATCGGCCGTCTCGGCGAAGCCGGCGGTGCGTGGCGCCTGATCGGCCTCGGCTCCAGCGGAGTGCTTTTGTCGGCAACCCTGGCCTCTGGCGCACTGATCCCGTTCTCGGCCGGCTTCCTGGCCTCGCCGTCGGTCTCGAGCGAAAGCGCAATGCTGGCCAGCGATGGCGGAAGGCTCTTCGCTTCGGTCGGCTGCGCCAAATGCCATGTGCCGGCGCTGGCGGGCACAAAAGGCGAAGTCAGGCTCTACTCGGACCTTTTACTGCACGACATGGGATCGGCGCTCGACGACAAGATCATCCAGGGCAACGCCATCGGCGCCGAATGGCGGACAACGCCGCTGGTCGGCATCCGCCTGCGCCAGCGCTTCCTGCATGACGGCCGCGCGACCACACTGCGCGATGCAGTGTTCGCGCATGGCGGCACGGCGCAGATCGTCCGCGACCGCTTCTTCGGCCTGGACGAGGCCGACCGCCAGGCGGTCCTCGATTTCGTGAGCAGACTATGAACCGGCCGCGTCACGCCAAAACCGGACCGAATCGCCATGCATGAAGGCATCATCGCGGAGCTGAACCATCTCGACGGACCCGAGCTGCTGGCGCCACTCGTCACCGACTTGTTCCGCGGAAAGGTAGCGCTCGTCTCCTCATTTGGCGCGGAATCTGCGGTGTTGCTGCACATGGCCGCATCGATCGACAGGTCGCTCCCCATCGCCACGCTCGATACCGGAAAGCTGTTTGCGGAAACGGTCGCCTATCGTACGCAATTGACGGCCTTGCTCGGCCTCACCGACGTGCGCATCGTCACGCCCCGGGCAAACGTCCTGCGGGTGCTCGACGGCTCTGGATCGCTGCACCGCAGCGATCCGGACCGGTGCTGCCACATCCGCAAGGTGCTGCCGCTCGAGAAGGCCCTGAGCGGTTTCAAGGCCTGGATTTCCGGCCGCAAGCGCTATCATGGCGGAGTTCGCACGGATGTTGCGACGCTGGAAGAAACTGACGGACGCCTGAAGATCGAGCCACTCGCCCGCTTCACCCGGCAGCAGATCGAGGTCTATCTCGACCATCATCGCCTCCCCCGGCATCCGCTCATCGAAAAAGGCTATTTCTCGATCGGTTGTGCGCCCTGCACCGTCGCGTGCGGCAGTGCGGACAATCCGCGCGCGGGCCGCTGGAGCGGATTGTCGAAAACAGAGTGCGGGATCCACCGGTCGCCCATCCCCTCGCACAATCCGGTCCCGTCCGCTTCCCGATTTCCGGTTGCGTAAGGCACCGAAGACCCGGGCGCCCAACAAGCCTTGAAAACTAGGCACGCTTGCGAAAACTGGGAGATCAATCGCCGGGAAACTAGGTGACCGTACCGATGTGCGCGGATGCCACTGCGCACAGGATGAGCTCGTGCGTTTGGAAAGGACTGCCAGGCAGCCCATGAGCTTGCCAATCGGAGGGAATAGCCATGATCAGGTCTTCTACCGGATTTGGAGCCGACGGTCGAAGACCGAGTGCGAGGTTCGCCCGCCGTCCATTGCCCAGTTTCAGGTTGCGCAACCATCGAGATCCGCCCTCCCGGGATCAGCCAGTGCCGCTTCATCTACGAAGCCCCCACGAATTGTCGCATGACTGCGCCAGGCTAACGTCAATCGGATCGGCGGGACGGTCATGGCAGCACGACCGTCGCTCGATGATTGGTCGAGCGGGAGCCCCCATGGCCGCCTTAGATGCCTTTGAAGCCGATGCGACGCAACCGCTCTCGGGCACAGGCCGGATCGCCAAGCTGGCGGCCCCGCGCAGCGCCAGGATATTGAGGCGGAACCGCGTTCTCGAAGCGATCGATCGGGTGTCGCGGTCGAGCGTATGCTGGGTGGCGGCACCGGCCGGCTACGGCAAGACGACCGCGGTCATCGATTATCTCGAAAGCGTCGAGGCGCCGCACATATGGTACCGTGTCGATGAGGGCGACCAGGATATAGCGCGGTTCTTTCAATATCTGGCGCAGTCGCTGGACTCAGTCTCGGCTGGAGACATGCCGGTCTTCGGCGTCGAGTATGCCGAGCAGCCGAAGGAGTTCGCCAGGCGCTTTTCCAGAGCCTATTTCGCTCGGCTAAAGCCCGGCACAATTCTGGTGCTCGATGATTTGCACGACGCCGATACCGCAGAATTTCGGGCGGTGCTTTCCGAGATGTTCCGTGAACTTCCTGACACCGTCCGCTGCATCTGTGTCTCACGCACGCTGCCCCAGGAGGAATTGGGCGACCTCATTCTCAAGGGCAAAATGGCTGTCATCGACCGCCACGCGCTCGAATTCTCGACCGCGGAAGCGCGCGATCTCGTCCACCTGCGTTCGAGGGACGCCGCTCGGGTCGATGTCGAGGCGGCGCGCGGTTGGGCGGTCGGGCTCGTCCTGCACGCGGACCAAGGCACCAAAGCCGGACTGGACGGCACAACGGAGACGGTCCCCGGCGGGCAGAACGTGCTGCCCGACGTTCTCGGTCGTCATTTCTTCCTTTCCCTTCCCTCCGTCGACCAGGACATGCTGCTGAAACTCAATCTGCTGCCCGAAATCAGCGCCGGGTTGGCTGACGAGATGATCGGGTCGGGCGAAGCAGGAAAGCTGCTCGACAGGCTTTACAGGCGACAGTTTCTGGTCACGCGCTCGGAAAACAACCGCGATATCTTTCACCTTCATGACCTCTTGCGCGACTTCCTCGAGCGTCGTTTCGCACAGCAAATTGCCAGGGAAGAGCAGCAATCGCTCCGGCGAAAGGCGGCGAAGGTCCTTGCGGGGGCGGGCCGTCATGACGAAGCCATACGCCTCGCCTTACAGGCCGACGACTGGGACCAAGCGAGCGACCTGCTGCTGAGCCGCGCAGAGGACTTGCTGGCGCAAGGGAGCCGCGCGACCTTCATCGAGTGGTGCGGCCGATTGCCGGAAACCATCATGAATGGCTGGCATTTCTATTGGCTGGGCGTGGCCCACATGCCCGACGACGCTGCGGCGGAGCGTTGGCTGTCCAAGGCGTGGCAAGCCTTTGGCGAGGCCGACGATCTGCGCGGCCTGTGCCTCACTGTGTCGCGGGCGGTGTTGGTCAAGACTGCCAGCTGGCGCACGTACGAAGGTCTGTCCATGTGGACGCGACGGGCGTTCGAGCTGATCGAACGCGGGCTTCCGGAACTACCTTCCGAGGAAGCGATGCTGGTACGCATTGGCATGATGCGGGCGCTGAACTTCGGCGACGACTGCTATCGCAGCAGCCCCGCCGGACAAGCACTCGAAACCGAACTCCTGGAGCGGTTGACCCGGAATCCCGAGCACGATCCGAGCGGATTGCGGCTGCTTGCCAGCGAAACGCTGATCGATCTTTCGGTATCGACCATGCGCGCCGATCTGTTCGCCAAGGCCGTCGACAGCGTCGTTGACGATTTGAGTGACAAGAGCGTGCTGCCTTGGATTCTCGGCATGTGGCTGGTCGCCTTTGGTGCGGAAAGTGGACGTTATTTTCCCTATAAGAGAAGGGATTTTCCCTATCCGTCGGCCGAAGCGGCGTTGCGGGCGGCGATCGCAATTGGCGAGCGCGAATCGCTGAGGGGCGTGGAGTTCGGGGGGCTCTATCATTTGCAAATGCAGATGAAGGTCCGCAACGATTTTGCCGAGTTCCACCAAGTGGTCGAGCGTTTGGCCGAGATCGCCGACAGCCGTTTCACCACGCAGGTCGCCGTCGTCGCCGATTGCCACGCCGCGCTCCATGCCAGGCAAGGCGATTTCACGGCCGCTTACCAGGATTGCGAGCGCTTCATGACTGCCATCGAGGCGGCCAACGAGCCGATGATCGAGCGCTGGCCGCACTACATCACGCAGTTCCAGGTGCTGCTGGCGGACAGGAAGCCGCGCGAAGCCGCCGTGCTTCTCAGCGATCTGCTGCCGCGGCTGGACGGCGGCGCCCACAAGCGAACCGAGATATGCATTCTGGCAGCGGCCGCATTGGAGAACCTGTGGAGCGACGATCCGCACTATGGCGACCGGCTGCAGGCCTTCCTGGAAGCGCTGCGCGACATCAGCTGGCCAATGGTGCTGCTCAATGTCCCGGAATTGCTCGCCGAACTGCTTGGCGATGCGCTTGAGCGCGGCATCGAGCCCGAGTTCTGCCGGTCGTTGATCCGCGAACGCCGGCTCGAGCCGCCGCCCCGGCGGCCCGCCGCCTGGCCCTGGCCGCTCAGGGTCCACGTCCTCGGAGGCTTTCGGCTCGAACTCGATGCAAACCCTCTCGCGCTCGGCGCGAAGCCGCCGACGAAGGCCCTCGACATCCTGCGAGTGCTGGCGATCTCAAAGGAAAATACCCGCTCGCAGGAGACCATTCAGGACTGGCTGTGGCCCAACCTCGACGGCGACCAGGCGCGGGCGGCGTGCGACCAGGCGCTTCATCGGCTGCGCAAGCTGTTGGGACGGACCGACCTCATCGTCCAGCGCGAAGGCAAGCTTCGCCTTGCATCGGACAAGGTCTGGGTCGACCTCGCCGACTGGGAAGCACGGCTCAAGACTGTCGCAAAGGTCAATGCGGAGGGATTGCGGCCAGACGCGGAGGCGCTCTTCCATGCATTCCCGGGTCCGTTGTTGTTGCACGAGCGAACCGCTTCCTGGTCGCTCCCGGCTTGCGAGCGCGTGCGTCGCGAACTGATCGATCTTGGGCTGCGGCTCGGCCAGCGGCTGGAGGCGGCCGACCAAGCCGACAAAGCACGGGCGATATATCTAGCGGTATTGGACTTCTATCCAGATGCCGGACCGATCTGCAAAGCGCTGATAAAGGAGCAACTGTGCCGCAATGATTTCGAAGGCGCAGTTGACGAATATGGGCGCTGCGAGCGCGCATTGCGTGCTGCCGGTGACGTAGCGGCCGCAGACATACGCGCGCTGGTGGCTCCCTATCTCGCGCGACGGGCGTCCCGATCCTCGTATTGAAACGACACGTTCTTATGGCCATGGTACTGGCGGAATTTTCACCCGCCAGCGCTCAACGCACGATCCTCACGCACATCGGCGTGCCAATATCGATGGATCGGCCGGTGTCGGTCAGCCGGCCGGTTGCGGCATCACGGGCGAAAATCGAGATGCGGTCGGCATTCTGGTTGGCCGAGAACAGATGGCCGCCCGAGGGCGTCAGTGCCAGATTGCGCGGCGTGGCACCGCCGCAAGGCGTATAGTCGACAAGAGCAATCCTGCCGGTTTGCTGGTCGACCGAAAACACGACGATGCTGTCATGACCGCGGTTGGAGCCGTAGAGAAAGCGGCCGTCAGGCGAGATCTGGACGTCGGCACAGTGATTGCCGTCGCGCGCCTCGGGCGGCACGGCCGGCTTGCTGTCGATCACCGTAAGCTTGCCTGATGCTTCGTCCAGCGCCAGCGAGACAACCGTCGAATCCAGCTCGTTCATGACGAACACGAAGCGACCGCCCGGATGCAGTGCGAGATGGCGCGGACCCGCGCCTGGCGCAAGCGCCGACTCGGCGAGTTTCGTCAGGCTGCCGTCGCGCCCGATGCGATAGGACACCAGCCGGTCGATGCCGAGGTCAGCGACGATCGCCATGCCGCCGGCAACCGTCTCGGTTACGCTATGGGCATGCGGCCGCTCCTGGCGGGCAGGATCTGGTCCGGTCCCGCTATGGGCAACGCTCGACAACGGCGCTGTCAGGCCGCCATTCTCACCCAACCCATAGACCACGACCGAGCGATCGGGGCCGCCCTCGCCCATGCCGTAATTGGCGACCAGCAGCTTGGTCCGGTCGCGCGTGATGGTGTTGTGCGCCGTGATGCTGCCCAGCGTCGGCTGCTTGTTGATGTAGGACAGCGTGGCGGTCTGCCTGTCGAAACGGTAGGCCGAGACCACCCCTTCGCGCCAGGTGAACACTTCTGAGTTGGCATAGACGTGGGAGCCGTCCGGCGTCACCGACAGGAAGGTGGGATTGTCGATGTCTCCCGTCTCGGCCAGTTTCTTCGTCTGCAGCGTCCCTTCGTCGAAACTGTAGACACCCAGCCCGATGCCGCGCGCGCCCTGAAAATACGGGGCGTCGCGATTGAGGCTGCCGACGAAAATCAGACAGGCATTCTGCATCACTTCCTCCCTTGTTCCGCCGGCATTGGCCCCAACGGAGCAGGCAAAATTTCGCCGAGACTCGCTTGCAACGCAACCCCATATGTGAAAATACTATTCACAAAAGAAGATTGACGGGAGGATCGATCATGCATTTCGCTGGTCTGCGGCGCGCCCTGATGGACGATTCCCGCTCCCAGAGGAAGTTGTCATGAGCAGTTTCGCGCCAACCGTGGGCGTGGCATCGACACACCCCGCCAACATGCCTAGGGATCACGCCGACCTTCCCGTCTGGAACGCGGAGAACTGGTTCTACGAAGACTGGCCGGTCGGCCAGAAGATCCGCTCGCTGCGCCGGACCATTGCCGAGGGCGACAGCCATCTGTTCAACACGCTGGTGCTCGACATCCATCCATACGTGCAGGACCAGATGTTCGCCGAGACGCAAGGCATTTTCGGCAAGCGGCTGGTGGCAGGGGCCTTCGTGTTCTCGGCCGGGCTCGGTCTCGTCGCCACCAATTGCGTCAACGCCTTTTCGTATGGCTACGACAAATTGCGCTTCATCAAGCCGGTGTTCATAGGCGACACGATCTATTCAATCCGCTCCAACCTCGACAAGAAGCCAAAATACAAGGAAATGGGGCTGATCCGCGCCAGCTATGAAGTCTTCAAGGGTGAAGGCGAGCTCGTGCTTTATTGCGAGCACCTGCAGACGGTGAAGTACCGCAATCCGGCCGATTTCGCCGGTAAGACGGAGAAATAGGCAATGGCTGCCATTGCCGAACTGCCGCTGACCGGGCTCATCGTTGTCGATATGAGCCAGTTCTTGTCCGGGCCTTACTGCTCGCTGCGGCTGCTCGACCTCGGCGCTCGGGTCATCAAGATCGAACGGCCTGACGGCGGCGACCTGTCGCGCCGGCTCTATCTCAGCGACACCGAGATCGGCGGCGATTCCACCATTTTCCATGCGATCAACCGCGCCAAGGAAAGCCTTGCCATCGACTTGAAGGACGAGGCCGACCTTGCGGCGCTGCGCGGCCTGCTGGCCAAGGCCGACGTGCTGATCCAGAATTTCAGGCCCGGCGTCATCGAACGCCTGGGCTTCGATTACGAGGCGGTGCGCAAGATCAATCCGCGCCTGGTCTATGCCTCGATCAGTGGCTATGGCGAGGAAGGCCCGTGGGTCAAGCGGCCGGGGCAGGATCTGCTGGCGCAGGCGCGCTCCGGCGTGATGTGGCTGAACGGCGACGAGGACCAAGGGCCGGTGCCCTTCGGCCTGGCGATCGCCGACATGCTGGCGGGTTCCGCCGCCGCGCAAGGCATCCTCGCCGCACTGGTGCGGCGCGGCGTGACCGGCAAGGGCAGCCATGTCGAGACCAGCCTGCTCGAAGCGCTGGTCGACTTCCAATTCGAGGTGCTGACCACGCACCTCAATGACGGGCGCCGGCTGCCGCGGCGGTCGAGCTTCCGCAGCGCGCACGCCTATCTCTCGGCGCCCTACGGCGTCTATCCGGCCAAGGACGGCTATCTGGCGATCGCCATGACGCCGATCTCGAAACTCGCCGATCTCCTCGGGCTCGAGGAACTTGCGCCCTACCGCGATCAGCCGTCGACCTGGTTCACTGCCCGCGACGAGATCAAGGCGATCATCGCGCAAAAGATCGCAACGAAGACGGTCGACGAATGGCTTGCCATCCTCGAGCCTGCCGACATCTGGTGCGCCAAGGTTTTGACCTGGCCGGAAATGATGGCCAGCGAAGGCTTCCAGGTCCTCGACATGCTGCAGACGGTGACGCGCGAGGATGACGTTTCGATCCTCACCACGCGCTCGCCGCTCAGGGTCGACGGCATCCGCGCCAAGGTCGAGCGGGCCGCGCCGCGCATCGGCGAGCACAGCGCAAAAATCCGCGCGGAGTTCGGGCTGTGAGCGACGCCACGCTCAAAGGCATGACCTGGAGCCATCCGCGCGGCTATGACCCGATGGTCGCCTGTTCGAGACTGTGGAAGCAACAAACTGGCATCGCCGTTGAATGGGACAAGCGCTCGCTGCAGGATTTCGAATCCTTCCCGGTCGAGGAACTGGCCCGTGCCTACGACCTGATCGTCGTCGACCATCCGCATGTCGGCCAGATCACCGCCGAGAATTGCCTGGCGCCGCTCGATGTCGCCGGCCGGGAAGCCGAACGCGCGGCACTTGCGGCGGGCAGTGTCGGCCGGTCCTTTCCGAGCTACAACTGGCAAGGCCGGCAGTGGGCGTTTCCGATCGACGCGGCCAGCCAGGTGCAGGCATGGCGGCCCGACATGCTTTCGGCTGCGCCGGCGAGCTGGGCCGATGCCCTCGATCTGGCCCGGCAAGGCCACGTGATGTTGCCGCTGAGGCCGCCGCATTCGCTGATGGTGTTCTACACGCTTGCCGGCAATCTCGGCCGGCCCGCCGGTGAAGGCCCTGGCGACCACGTGGATCCGGCAGCGGGCAAGCAGGTCTTCGAGATGATGCGCGAGATCGCAGCCCTCGTCGACCCGGCCTGTCTTGGCATGGATCCGATCGCGGTTCTGGAGCAAATGGCCGGATCCGGCTCGCGGATCGCCTGCGCGCCGCTGATCTATGGCTATGTCTCCTATGCCATCGCCGGGTTTCGACCCACCCGCCTGGCTTTCGCGGATATCCCGGCCGCTGGCAATGCCGGCCCCAAAGGCTCGGCGCTCGGCGGGACCGGCATCGCCGTGTCGGCCTTCTCGAGGGCCGGACAGGCAGCAATCGACTTCGCCTACTGGATCGCCAGCGGTGACGTGCAGCGCGGCCCTTACGCCTCGGCCGGCGGCCAGCCCGGCCATGCGGCAGCCTGGGCGGATGCCGCCGTCAACGCCGCCGCCGGCAATTTCTACAAGGACACGCGGACTACGCTCGAAGGTGCCTGGGTGAGGCCGCGGCACGACGGCTACATGGCGTTCCAGCAGGCGGCGTCCGATCGCATCAATCTCGGCCTGAGCGAAAGGCACAATGCCGCTCGCGTCGTTGCCGATCTCAATCGCCTGTTTCGGGAGAGCCTTTCGACGCAGGTGTCCGGCGTTGCCGGCGGAGGAGCCTGAAACAACCGAACGGAGGAGAACATGAACAGCCTGATCCGCGGCCTTATGGCCGCAACCGCACTTGCATCGGTCACGACCATAGCTTGCGCTCAAGACGTTTCGGGCGTGATTGCTGGATTGCCGACCGAACTGAAGGCACAATATGACGGCGCGCCGCAAAAGGTGCTGCCGTCGGCCTGGGATAATTTCACGCCGCCGTCAAAGCCGTGGAAATGGTGCCACTCCGAGTCCTACCAGGGCAATCCGTGGCGCGTCACCGTGACCAAGGAGTTGAAGCGGCTGGTCGACGGCCTGATCGCCGACGGCACCGTGGCGAGCTTCGAGGTGTCGGATTCCAACAACGACGCCAGTCAGCAGATCAACCAGATCCGCGCCTTCATCGACAAGAAATGCTCGATCATCACCTCGATCCCCGGCTCGGCGACGGCGCTGGACGATGCCATCGATGCCGCAGCCAAAGCCGGCATCCCCTTCATCACGGCAGCTGGGTCGGTGACCAGCCCGAATGCGATCAATGTCGATTCCAACTATGCGCGCTGGGGCTACGACATGATGACCGCGATCGGCAAAGCAATGCCGGACGGCGGCAGCGTGCTTCTGGTCGAAGGCATTGCCGGTCACCCGATCGTCGTGCAGGAGCGCCAGGGCGCCGACAAGGCGCTGGCCGAAAATTCAAAGCTCAAGGTCTCGCGCAGCGTCAACGGCAACTGGACTGCAAACGTCACCAAGACGGCGGTGCTGCAGGCGATCGCCACCAATCCGGCGCCGATCGATGCGGTGTGGACGACGGGCAGCGAAAGCCGCGTCGTCGCCGAGGCCTTTGCCGAGGCCGGCCGCCCTGCCCCGCTGATCACCGGCTCGATCACCGGCGATGCGCTCGGCTACTGGAAGGCCAATCCCGACAAATACCGCTTCGAAGGCCATGCGGTTCTGCCGCACTGGACGGCCGAGACGCTGTTTCGTGTCGGCGTGCGCATGCTCGACGGACAGAAGGCGAAGCTCAACACGCTGCTGATCCCGATTCCGCCGGTGCACAATGCCGACCTCGGCGCCTGGTACAAGGACTGCATGACGCCGGACGCCGTCTCGATCTTCCCGGTCCCGCCGAAGGATCCGATGCCGGAGGAATGGCTCGATGCCTACTTCGCCAATCCGGCACCCACCAAGGGCTGGGATTATTCGAAGGTGCCGGACGCCTGCGCCAAGTAGGATACGAAGGCCGGCTCCGCACGGGCGGTGCCGGCTTTCTCCATCAGGATTGCTCATGCTGGAAGTCCAGGCCATCTCGAAACGCTACGGCGAAACGATTGCGCTGGCCAATGCCTCAATCGCATTCCGCGCCGGCACGATCCACACCATCCTGGGCGAGAATGGTTCGGGCAAGAGCACGCTGGTCAAGCTGCTGTCGGGGATCGTCCAGCCGGACAGCGGCGCGATCCTGCTCGACGGAGCGCCCTTTACCGGCCTCTCGCCGGCGGCGTTCCAGGGCGCCGGGTTCGCCACCGTGTTCCAGGAAGTGCTGATCGCGCCTGACCGTTCGGTGACGGACAACATCCTGCTCGGCCTCGACGGCTTGCTGACGCGCACCGTGCCGCGTGCCGAGCGGCGGCAACGCGCGCAAGCGGTGCTGAAGCGCTTCGCGGTGACCGAGATCCCGCTCGACCAGTTGGCCGGGCAATTGCCGCTTGCGGTTCAGCAATTGGTAGTGCTCGCCCGCGCCGTGGTGCGCAGCCCGCGCATTCTCATCCTTGACGAGGTTACGGCGGCGCTCGACTTTGCCGATCGCGAGGCGGTCTTCGCCATGATGCGCAAGCTTGCCTCCGAAGGCTGCCTGATCCTGTTCATCACCCATCGCATGGACGAGGTGATGTCGCTTTCGGACCGGATTTCCGTGCTGCGCGGCGGCAGCGTGGTGACGACTGAGGAACGCGGCACGTCCTCCGCATCCGAACTTCTCAGAGCGATGGCGCCACGCACGGCGGCGGAGCTGGCGCATGGCTGATCGCGCCAGCCTTTCGGTGCGTGGCCTGGTGATCGCGCCGGGCGCAAGCCCCATGACGCAAACCATCGCGCCTGGCGAGATCGTCGGCCTTGCCGGCCTCGACGGCCACGGACAGGAGCGGTTCCTGAAAGTGCTGGCCGGCCTGGAACGCCCGGCCGGCGGCGAGGTGACCGTCGAGGCGCCAACCGGAGCACGCGCGATCACCAATTTCCGCAAGGCGGTCGCCGGCGGCATCGCCTATTTGCCGCGCGACCGGCGCACCACCGGCATTTTTCCGACCCAATCGGTGCTCGACAATTTTGCCGTCTCGACGCTGTCGCGCGATATGCGTTTCGGTCTGCTCAGCTTCGCCGCGCGGCGGCAGCGCTATGAACGCTATCGGGACAGACTGTCGATCATCGCGCCACGGCCGGACGCCCCGATCACCACGCTTTCCGGCGGCAATCAGCAGAAGGTGCTGCTGGCCCGCGCATTGGCGCTGGAACCGGCGATCCTGCTCCTCAATGATCCGACGCGCGGTGTCGACGTGGCGACGCGCCATGTCCTCTACGATGTGTTTCGTGGACTGGCGGCGGACGGCATGGCTCTGGTCATCCTGTCGAGCGAGATCGAGGAGATCCTCCTGCTTTGCCATCGCGTGCTGGTGTTCCGCGAACAGCAGGTGGCGGCTGAAATCACCGGAGATGCGATGAAAAGCGATACGGTGATCGCCGCCATGTTCGGGCGCGCGGCATGAGCGGGTTGCGGCGCATGGCGGCGCGATGGCGCGGCGCTGGCTTTGCGGCAGTGCTGCTGGCCATCCTGATCGCGGTCAATCTGCTGCTCAATCCGGCGCGCTTCCATCCTGCCGCCTGGGGGGCGCTGATCGGGCTCGCCGCGCCGCTGATCGGCGCAGCGGTCGCCTCGGCTCCGGTGATCCTCGCTGGGCGCGGCGGCATCGACATTTCCGTCGGGCCATTGATGGGCTTCGTCAATGCGATGGTGATCCAGCTGCTGTTTCTCAGGCTTGGCATATCTTCGCCGCTGGTCATCGTGCCGGCGGCGCTTCTGATCGGCGCGATCGTCGGCGCTGCCAACGGCTTCTTGGCGACCATCGTTCGCATCCAGCCGATCGTTGCGACGCTCGGCACCTATCTGATCCTCACCGGCATGACGCTGACCATCCTGCCGGCGCCGATCGGTCCGGCGCCGGGCTGGCTGAAGGCAATGGCCGGACCCTGGTCGGCACTGCCGCTGGCGCTGATCTTCCTGTTCTGGTGGCTGGTGCGGCAGACGCCTTATTACGACCAGCTGATGGCGGTGGGCAGCGACGACCGCGCCGCCTACACGGCCGGCATTCCGGTGACGAAAGTACGTTTCATCGCCTATGTCATGACCGGCATACTTGCCGCCTGTGCCGGCCTCATGCTGACCGCCCTGATCGGTTCGGCCGACCCTAATATCGGGCCGACCTACACGCTGATCGCGATTGCCGCGGTGGCGCTCGGCGGCGTCAGCCTTGCCGGCGGGCGCGGCGGGCTCGCCGGCGCCGCCATCGGCGCTGTCGACATCTTCCTGCTGCAGAGCGTGCTGACCGCCTTCAACGTCTCCACCTATGTGCTGCAGATCGCCTATGGCGCGATCCTGGTTGTGGCGGTCATCATGACGGCGCTGCAGGAGCGGCTCTCGGGACGGAAAGGCTGAGAAGCATGAGCCGGAACTGGTTCCAGTCCACCAATGCCCGCGTCGCCGGTGCCTTTGCCGTCGCTGTCGCCTTGCATCTCCTTGGCACCTTGCTCATCCCGGGCTACTCCCAGCCGTTCGCCATCCGGGCGCTGCTGGTGATCGCCTCGCTGCTGGCGGTGGCATCGATCGGCCAGACCCTCGTCGTCATCCTGGGCGGTATCGATCTGTCGATCCCCTTCATCATCGGCTTTGCCAATGTCGTTGCCGCACAGCTCTACGGCGTCGGCTGGAATTTTGCTCTTGTCTGCGCGGTCGTCAGCGCGCTCGCCTTACTGATCGGGGCGCTGAACGGCCTGATCTCGCGCGGGCTCGACATCCACCCGCTGATCGTCACGCTCGGCATCGGCATGATTGTGCAAGGCGCCGTCCTGTTGTGGACCGGTGGTTTTCCATCCGGATCGGCGCCGCAAGCGGTTTCCGCCTTCGTTTCGATCGGCGGTTCGGTCGGACCGCTGCCGGTGCCGGGGCTGGTGCCATGCGTCGCGGTGTTGACCTTGCTGGTGGCGCTGGTGCTGGCGCGCACGCCATACGGCCGCCGTCTCTACGCCCTAGGCAGCAATCCAGGTGCTGCGCCGCTGGCGCTGATCGATCCGGTCCGCATGTGGACCGTGACCTATGCCGCGAGCGCCTTCTTCGCCGCCGCAGCCGGCGTGCTGCTGCTCGGCTTCACCGGCTCGGCCTATGGCGATGTCGGCCAGCCCTATCTGTTCCAGACGATCGCGGCAGTGGTGGTCGGCGGCGCCGCCCTTGTCGGCGGCCGCGGCAGCTATTTCGGCACCATTGCCGGCGTGCTGGTGCTGACGGAGATCAACACGCTGTTGATCGGCCTCGGCTTCCGGCCCTCGACCGTGCAGGCGGCACTTGGCCTGGTCATCGTGCTCCTGGTTTCGCTCTACGGTCGCGAGCGGCACGTGTCGGCGACGATCTGAGGCCACCTATTCGTTTGAGCCGCATTTGTGCGACGCCAAGTGATCCGTCACTTGGCTGCAAAATGCTCTACAAACGCCACAGCCGCTTGGCGTTGCCGGAGAGCAGCTTTTGCCGCTCATCGATGCTTGCACCGGCGAGCAGCGCGTGCGTTGCCGCCACCCAGGTCGCAAGCCCGCCGCCAAGCGTGCAGACCGGCCAGTCGCTGCCCCACACAACGCGGTCCCAGCCGAAGCATTCGATGGTGTGCTCGACATAGGAACGCAGCGTTTCGACAGTCCAGGATCCGGCATCCGCATAGGCGACCACACCGGAAATTTTGCCGACGACGTTCGGGCGCCGCGCGATCTCCGCCATGTGCTCGCGCCAGGGGTGCTCGGCACCACCCTTGATGTCGGGCACGCCACAATGGTCGAGCACGAACTGCACATCTGGCGCGAGGTCGGCGAGTGCAATCGCCTTGGGGATCTGGTGCGGCAGAACGACAAGGTCGAAGGTCAGGCCGCTGCCGGCAAGCCGCCTGATGTTTTCACGAAACAGCGCGCCCTCCGAAAGCTCGTCCGGCATGACGTGCAGCACGCGGCGAAAGCCTTTGACGAAAGGATCGGCGCGCTGGCGCTCGAGATAGGCGGCAAAGCCAGGCTCCTCGGGGCGGCAGGAGGCAATTGCCCCCCGCAGCAAGCTGGCCTTTTCCCGCGACAGCGCTTTGACACGGCTGGTTTCAGCCTCGATGTCGGCAGGATCGACATCGACCTCCATATGCAATGCGCCCTCGATGCCGGCGCGGCGGGCCTGGACTGCATATTCGTCGTAGGAGAAATCGCGGTTGAGTGCCGGCACGCCGGCCAGCCAGGGATAGCGCAGCGCGGACTGGTCGATCAGGTGCAGATGGGTGTCGAAGATCATGGTGGCGCGCTCCTCCTTGGCGACTTCGAGATCATCTCACGGAGAAATTCTTCATTCAAATAAGAATTCATCTCGATTGCTTGACGGTCGATCCCGCCAGTTGCGACAGCTTTTCGGTCGCTGCCAGCAGCAGCTCAATCGTCCTCGTAATGTCGGGCGCCTTGGGTGCGTTGACCAGGGTTATGTAGGGGATCGACAGCGCGGCGATCGCCCTGCCGTCCGAGCCGAGAACCGGTGTCGACAGGTTGAAGACACCGGCGGTCTGCATCGATGCCATCATCTCGTAGCCGCGTTCCCGGATCTGGTCGAGGCGGGCAAAGAACTCCGGCGATTGCGGTGGCTTGTCGGTGCTGCGCAGATGTTCTGAGATCATCATCTGCCGCTCTTCCGGCTGGCGGAACGCCAGCAGCACATGGCCGGAGCCGGTGTCGAACAGGCTGATATGCGAGCCGACGCGGATCGAGATGCCCCAGTAATCCGGCGCCTCCTGCTGGGCAATCACCACGGCGGAGCCGCGATCGAAAACGACGAGCTGGTTTGCCTGCTGCGAGGTTTCTGCCAGCTCGCGCATCAGCGGCGTCGCGTAGGAAACCAGCCGGCGCACCGGCGCGTGCAGCTGCGCCAGGCCAAACAGCTTGAGCGTCAGCGAATAACGGTCGCCATCCGGCCGCGTGACGTAGCCGCGCCGCACCAGCCGGTCCAGCATGCGGTAGAACTCGTTCGGACTGCGGTCGAGCTTCTTGGCGATTTCCGCCTGCGTCAGGCCGCCATCGACACCGGCCAGCAACTCGAGGATGTCGAGCCCCTTGTCCAGCGCCGGGGCTCGATAGCGGTCATCTTCCTCGTCCTCTGCCATTGTGGGCTTCTCCAGTGAATTGCACTTTTCATATACGCATAACGGTATTGTTTCCGAAAGAACTTTCGGCTTGACGATCCTGTAAATGTTTTGTTTGTATATGAATGAAGCTGCCGATCCGCCCTCGCTATGGATCGACGCGGACTCTTGGGAGGATACCGATGACGAAACTGTTTTGCGGCCTGTCGGCCGGCGTAACGCTGCTCGCACTGGGTGCGAGTGCCCTTGCTGCCGACCTGCCCGGCAAATTCGACGGCGTCACCATCGACGCCAAGCTGATCGGCGGCCAGCAATATGAAGGGCTGTACGCGCGCATCGGCGAATGGGAAAAACTGACCGGCGCCAAGGTCAACGTGATCTCGAAGAAAAACCACTTCGAGCTCGACAAGGAAATCAAGTCGGACATCGCCTCCGGCAGCATCAACTGGTGCGTTGGGTCGAACCACTCGTCCTTCGCGCCGCAATATCCTGATATCTACACCGATCTCAACAAGCTGCTGCCGAAGGAGGAGATCGACGCCTTCGTGCCGTCGACGATCAAGGCCTCGACGCTCGACGACAAGCTGGTGATGCTGCCTCGCGCGCAGTTCGACGTCTCGGCGCTCTATTACCAGAAGAGTCTCTACCAGGACGAAGCCAAGAAGGCCGCCTACAAGGCCAAATACGGCAAGGAGCTGACACCGCCCGACACCTGGGACGAGGTCGCCCAGCAGGCGGAATTCTTCGCCAGCCCGCCCGATTTCTACGGCACCCAGTTCGCCGGCAAGGAAGAGGCGATCAACGGACGCTTTTACGAGATGCTCATCGCCGACGGCGGCGAATACCTCGACAAGGACGGCAAGCCGGCCTTCAACTCGGAAGCCGGCGTGCACGCGCTCGACTGGTTCGTCAATCTCTACAAGGCCAAGGCGGTGCCGGCCGGCACCACCAACTATCTGTGGGACGATCTCGGCCAGGGCTTTGCCTCCGGCACCGTCGCCATCAACCTCGACTGGCCGGGCTGGGCAGGCTTCTTCAACGATCCGAAGTCATCGAAGGTCGCCGGCAATGTCGGCGTGAAGGTGGCGCCGAAGGGATCGGCCGGCATTCGCACCGGCTGGTCGGGGCACCACGGATTTTCGGTCACCGAAAACTGCGCCAGCAAGGAAGCCGCGGCGTCGCTGGTCTGGTTCCTGACCAATGAGGACAGCCAGAAGCTCGAGGCGGCAAGCGGCCCACTGCCGACCCGCACGGCGGTGTGGGACTGGGACATCCAGCAGGCGGCCAGCGATCCTTACAAGAAGGAAGTGCTGGCGGCTTTCCAGGAAGAGGCAAAGCACGCTTTTGCCGTGCCGCAGACACCTGAATGGATCGAAATCTCCAACGCCGTCTATCCCGAATTGCAGGCCGCCATCCTGGGCGACAAGACCTCCAAGCAGGCGCTGGACGACGCTGCCGCCAAGGCCACCCAAATCCTCGAGGACGCCGGCAAGCTTTGACCATTCTCCCAAGGGGGCGCCGCTCATCGAAGAGCGGCGTCCCCGAACTTTTTGCGAACCATGCGCAACACGCTTTGTCTTGATCCCGGCTGGCCGATGGCGGCCTTCGGTGTCCGGGCACCAACCAGAACCGGATCGCCATGAAAGGCTGGAGACCTTCGCCGCCATTGCTGCTCCTGCTGCCGGCGGTGATCGTTCTGGCGGCGGTGGTGGTGGTGCCGCTGCTGCTTTCGCTCTATTCCAGCTTCACGCCGTTCCGGCTGACCAGGCCGAAGACGTTCTGGGTCTTCATCGGCGCGCGCAACTACGTCGCCATCCTGACCAGCCGCGCTTTCTGGGTCGCCTTTGCGCGCACCGTGGTGCTGCTGACGGTGGCGCTCAACCTGGAAATGCTGATCGGGCTCGGGCTGGCCCTGCTGGTGGAGAAGGCATCGCGCGGCCAGCGGATCCTGCGCACCATCATGATGTTTCCGATGATGTTTTCGCCGATCCTCGTCGGCTTCCAGTTCAAATTCATGTTCAACGACAATATCGGCCTGGTGAACAACGCCCTGCAGGGGCTCGGCCTGACTGACCGCGCCATCCCGTGGCTGATCGACGGCAATCTCGCCTTCATTGCCATCCTGACCGCCGAGATCTGGTCGTCGACTTCGGTGTTCGCGATCCTGATCCTGGCCGGGCTGCTGGCGATGCCGCGCGAACCGGTCGAGGCGGCCCGCGTCGACGGCTGCACGCCGTGGCAGACATTCCGCTATGTCACCTGGCCGTTCATCATGCCGTTTGCTTTCATTGCCATGACCATCCGCTCACTCGACGTCGCGCGCGCCTACGACATCGTCAAGATCATGACCGACGGCGGCCCCGCCGGCCGCACTGAACTGGTCTGGACACTGGTCGCCCGCACCGCCTATGGCGACGCCAGGATGGGCCTGGCCAATGCCATGGCCTATTTCTCGATCCTGCTGTCGATCCTGTTCACCGTCTATTTCTACCGCAAGCTCGCCGCGGCGCGCACGCAGATCGCGGCGGAGTGGTGAGGATGGACCAGAACAGCCTGCATCGCGTCGGCAACAAAGCGCTCGGCATCGTTCACGGCATCGGACTGTTCCTGGCCATGCTGGTCATCTGCCTGCCCGGCATCTGGATCGTGCTGTCGTCGCTGCGGCCGACCGTCGAAATCATGGCCAAGCCGCCGGTGTGGATCCCGCAGCAACTCTCGCTCGACGCCTACATCGCCATGTTCAGCGGCGTCGGCCAGGGCGGCATTCCGGTGCTCGACTACTTCCGCAATTCGCTGATCATCTCGGTGACCTCGACGGTGATCGCCATCGTCATCGGCATGGCCGGCGGCTACGCCTTTGCGCGCTACCGCTTTCGCGCCAAGTCGGCGATGTTCCTCGGCCTGATGCTGACGCGCACGGTGCCCGGCATCGCGCTGTCGCTGCCGCTGTTCTTCGTCTTTGCGCGGCTCGGCATCATCGACACGCATTTCGGGCTGATCCTGGTCTATGTCGCGCTCAACGTGCCGTTCACCGTCTGGCTGATCGACGGCTTTTTCCGCCAGGTACCGAAAGACCTCGCCGAAGCCGCGCAGATCGACGGCTGCACGCGCTGGCAGGCCTTCTGGCAGGTCGAGTTTCCGTTGGCCGGGCCCGGCATCGCCTCGGCCGGCATCTTTGCCTTCCTCACCTCCTGGAACGAGTTCGCGCTCGCCTCGCAGCTGACGCGCTCGATCAACTCCAAGACCCTGCCGGTCGGCCTGCTCGACTATACGGCCGAATTCACCATCGACTGGCGCGGCATGTGCGCGCTCGCCGTGGTCATGGTCATACCGGCGCTCACGCTTACCTTCATCGTCCAGAAACACCTCGTCGGCGGCCTCACTTCCGGCGCGGTGAAAGGCTGACATGGCAACCGTATCGCTCAAGAACCTCACCAAAAGCTACGGCCCGGTGGCGGTGGTGCACGGCATCGATCTCGAGGTCGCCGACCGCGAATTCATCGCGCTGGTCGGGCCGTCCGGCTGCGGCAAGTCGACAACCCTGCGCATGATCGCCGGCCTCGAGGCGATCAGCGACGGGATCATCGAGATCGGCGGCCGCATGGTCAACGACCTGCCGCCGCGCTCGCGCAACATCTCGATGGTGTTCCAGTCCTACGCGCTCTACCCGCATATGACGGTGCGCGAAAACCTCGGCTTCTCGCTCAAGATAGCGGGCGCCGCGAAAGAAGAAATGGACCGTCGCGTCGCCGAAGCGTCCGGCATTCTCGGCCTCGACCAATTGCTCGACCGCCGGCCGTCGCAGCTGTCCGGCGGACAGCGCCAGCGCGTCGCCATGGGCCGCGCCATCGTGCGCGATCCCGACGTCTTCCTGTTCGACGAGCCGCTTTCAAATCTCGACGCCAAGCTTCGGACGCAGATGCGCACCGAGATCAAGAAACTGCATGCCAAGGTCAAGTCGACGGTGATCTACGTCACCCATGACCAGGTCGAAGCGATGACATTGGCGGACCGTATCGTCATCATGCGTGACGGTTTCATCGAGCAGGTCGGCACACCCGACGAGGTCTTCCGCCGGCCCCAGACACGCTTCGTCGCGGGCTTCATCGGCTCGCCGCCGATGAATCTGCATGAGGCGGTTGTCGACGACGGACAGTTGCTGTTCGCCAGCGGCGAGAGGCTGCCTTTGCCCAGCCAGTTCAAGGCCAATATCGAGGCCGGCGACAAAGTCGTGTTCGGCCTCAGGCCCGACGACATTTATCCGACCGGGCATGGCATCAGCTCCGGCGAAGACGTCGACGTCCACCAGCTGGAGTTGCCGGTGACCGTCACCGAGCCGCTCGGCAACGAGACGCTGGTGTTCGCCGAATTCAACGGCAGCGACTGGGTATCGCGGATGCTCAATCCAAAGCCGCTGAAAGCCGGCGACCGGGTCAAGATGAGCCTGGACCTGTCGCAGGCCCATCTGTTTTCTGCTGAAACGGGCAAGACATTGCGAGGTTAAAACCATGGCAAAGATCGAGAAAATCGAACTGCGGATGGTCGACCTGGTGCCGAAGGTCAAGCGCACCGATGCCATCCAGAGTTTTGTCAGCCAGGAAACACCGATCGTCACCATCACCGACGCCGACGGCGCGGTCGGCACCGGCTACAGCTATACGATCGGCACGGGCGGCTCCTCGGTGATGCGGCTGCTGGCCGACCACCTTGCGCCGCGGCTGATCGGCCGCGACGCCGACATGATCGAGGCGATCTGGCACGAGCTGGAGTTCGCCAGCCATGCCACGACGATCGGCGCGATCACGGCAATCGCGCTGGCGGCCATCGACACTGCCCTTTGGGACCTGCGGGCCAAGAAAAAGAGGCTGCCGCTGTGGAAGCTGGCCGGCGGCGCCAAGGACCGCTGCCCGCTCTACACGACCGAAGGCGGTTGGCTGCATATCGAAACCGAGGCACTGGTCGAGGATGCGCTGGCCGCCAAGGGCAAGGGGTTTCGCGGCTCGAAGGTCAAGATCGGCAAGCCGCACGGCTCCGAGGATCTTGCCCGGCTGACGGCGGTCCGCCGGGCGGTTGGAGACTCCTACGAAATCATGACCGACTGCAACCAGGGCTTTTCTGTCGACGAGGCGATCCGCCGGGCCGAGCGCCTGCGTGAACTCGACCTCGCCTGGATCGAGGAACCGCTGCCGGCCGACGACATAGACGGCCATATCCGCCTGTCGAATGCGACGTCGACGCCGGTCGCCGTCGGCGAGTCGCTCTACTCGATCCGGCATTTCCGCGAATATATGCAGAAGGGCGCGTGCTCGATCGTGCAGGTCGATGTCGGCCGCATCGGCGGCATCACGCCGTGGCTGAAGGTGGCGCATGCAGCCGAGGCGTTCGACATACCGGTCTGCCCGCATTTCCTGATGGAACTGCATGTCAGCCTGACATGCGCCGTTCAGAACGGCAGATATGTCGAGTATATTCCCCAGCTCGACGAGCTGACCGGCAAGAAAATGCGTATCGAGGACGGGCACGCATTGGCACCGGACGAACCCGGCATCGGCATCGACTGGGACTGGGATGCGATCAAGGCGAAGAGCATCGCGGAATTCACCATGGCGATAAAAAAATAGGAGGCGGACATGCAGCGAATGGGAATGGTGCTCGGCCTCAAGCCGGAGAAAGTCGCCGAGTATGTGCGGCTTCACGCCGCCGTCTGGCCGGACGTCCTCAAGATGATTTCCGCCTGCAACATCAAGAATTATTCGATTTATCTGAGGGAGCCGGAGCACCTTTTGTTCAGCACCTTGGAGTACCACGGCACCGACTATGCCGCCGACATGGCGAAGATGGCTGCCGATCCCACGACGCAGGAATGGTGGGCGCTCTGCATGCCATGCCAGGAGCCGCTGCCGACCCGCAAGGAGGGCGAGTGGTGGGCGTCGATGGACGAAGTCTTCCATTATGACTGATGACATTTTCGATCCTGCCTCGCTTTCCCAGGCCTGGGCACAGCCGTCAAAGCCCCGGCCGATCGTGATTTTCGGCGCCGGCTCGATCGTCGGCGATGCGCATTTCCCGGCCTATGGGAAAGCCGGCTTCCCGGTTGCCGGGCTGTTCGACCCCGACCTGGCCAAGGCGGAAAAACTCGCCTCGAAATGGGGCGTCACCGCTTACCGGTCGGTCGAGGAAGCTGCGTCAATCAAGGACGCCGTCTTCGATCTGGCGACGCCGCCGGCTCACCACGCCGGGGTGCTCAGGGCGCTGTCCGATGGTGCGGTGGCGCTGATCCAGAAGCCGATGGGCAGCAATCTCGCCGAGGCGACCGAGATCCTCGAAATCTGCCGCTCCAAAGACCTGAAGGCGGCGGTGAATTTCCAGCTGCGCTTCGCGCCGATGATGCTGGCGCTCAAGGATGCGATCGCCAAGGGCTGGCTGGGCGAAGTGGTCGATTTCGATGCATGGCTGGCGCTGGCGACACCCTGGCATCTCTGGGAATTCCTGTTGCAGGCGCCGCGCGTCGAGATCGCCATGCATTCCATCCATTATCTCGACCTGATCCGGCAATTGCTCGGCGACCCCAAGGGGGTTCACGCCAAGACGCTCGGCCATCCCGGCCACAAGGTTGCGCAAACGCGCACCAGCGCGATTCTCGACTATGGCGACACGGTGCGCTGTGCACTGTCGATCAACCACGATCACAAATTCGGTCGAAAACACCAGGCCTGCGAATTCCGCATCTGCGGCACCGAAGGCGCCGCTTACCTCAAACTGGGCGTCAACCTCGACTATCCGCGCGGCGAGCCGGACATTCTCGAAATCTACCCCAAAGGCGGCACGGACTGGATTGCGGTTCCACTCGTCGGCGCATGGTTTCCGGACGCCTTTGCCGGCCGCATGGCCAATGTCCAGCGCTACGCGTCGGGCGAGGACGCCGAGCTTGTCAGTTCCGTCGAGGACGGCTGGAACACCATGGCGCTGGTCGAAGCCGCCTACCGATCGAGCGCGGCGCCGGCAACACCGATAGCGGCGAGGCCCTGACATGGAGCAGACAGTCTATTTCGAGGACTACCGGATCGGGTCGTCGCGCATGACCAGCGGGCGCACCATCACCGAGACCGACTTCGTCGTCCATGCCGGCCATACCGGTGATTTCTTTCCCCACCACATGGACGCCGAGTTCATGAAGACGATGCCGTTCGGGCAGCGCATCGCCCACGGCACGCTGGTGTTTTCGGTCGGCGTCGGGCTGACGGCCAGCGTCGTCAACCCGGTTGCCTTCTCCTATGGCTACGACCGGCTGCGCTTCATCAAGCCGGTGTTCATCGGCGATACGATCAGGACCCGCACCACCATCTCGGCTAGGGAAGACGACCCGAAGCGACCCGATTCAGGCCGGGTCGTCGAGCGCTGCGAGGTGATCAACCAGCATGGCGACGTGGTGCTGGTCGCCGATCACATCTACATCGTCGAGCGTCGCGACAAGCCGAGCAGAGCCTCGACAGATGACGCTGAAACCTAAAGACAAAAAAACCGCCTTGCGGCGGGTCCTCGGTGAATCATCACCATACGCAAATTAGTAGCATAGCTGCCGGCACAAAGCAAGAACAAAATGTGGCAAACCGGATAAATCGCGACAGGTTGCGCTGCCCCTTATCGCCCTGCGAACCCCGACTTGCAGGACTTGGGTTCCGCGGAGCAGGCGGATAGAGGTGGTGCCGACATCGGGAATTGGTCATATCCGGTTGACCGGATATACAGGCTTGCCGCCGCGCAGGACCGATGCGACATCGGCAAACACCTTGTTGCGAACCTCCGCGTAAGACTGGGTCGAGTAGTGCGCCGCGTGTGGACTGACCAGGACGGTGTCCAGCGCCAGCAGCGGATTATCGGGCGAAGGCGGCTCCCGCTCGAACGTGTCGATGCCGGCGCCTGCCAGATGGCCGCGCCGGATCGCGTCCGCCAATGCGACCTCGTCGACCAGGCCGCCGCGGGCCACGTTGATGAGTATCGCCCCTTCCTTCATCCGCGACAGGGCTTGCGCCGACATGATGTTTCTGGTCTCCGGTGTCGCTGGAACGTGCAGCGAGACGATGTCGGCCCTGGCCAGCAACTCGTCGAAGCCGACCGGTTCGGCATCACCGGCCGCGATTCGCTCGGCCGGCATATGCGGATCGTAGGCGATGATGTGGTAGCCGAAGACCCGCGCCCGCTCGGCAGTCAGCCGCCCGATCTGGCCGAAGCCGATCAGGCCGAGGATCTGCCTGTCGGGCCGTGTGATGCCGGCGCCGTCGGTCATTGCAGCCCAGCGGCCGGCGCGCACCGCGCTGTCGAACTGCTTCAGCCTGCGCGTCAAGGCCAGGATCAGGGCCATGGCGTGGGTGCTGACTTCAACCAGATTGGCGTCCGGCACGTAGGTTACCTGAACACCGGCACGGCTGGCGGCCTCGACGTCGATCGAATCGAGCCCTACGCCGAACCGTCCGATGACCTTGAGCCCCTTCAGTTCCGCCAAAACGCGAGCCGTGATCGGCTCTCGCAATACCATCAATGCGTCGGCGTCGCGGCAGTGTTCGATCAGGGCATCTTCCGTGAGCAGCGTCTTTTCGACAAACTCGGCGTTCAAGCCGTCGAGGTAGCGCAGCTGCTCCTCCTCGACTGACAGCACACCGTCGGTCTTGATGATCTTCATGGCAAACTCTTGCTATGAGGCGCTGCGCGCCGAGGCGACGCCGGCGGCAAGGCCGGCCCCGAGAAACATCGTGTCGCTGGCCAGCATGTAGAAGCTGATGCCGTGCCGCGACCATTTGCTGACATCATCCGCCGAAGGGCGAAAGATGCCCACGGCCTTGCGGGCCGTGCGCGCCGCGGCCGCGATCCTCATAATCGCTGCATTGAGCTTTTCCTGGCCGGCCGGCCCCATGGCGTCGATCGAAACCGACAGGTCGCCGGGACCGATGAAGATCACGTCGACGCCGTCGACCTGGACGATGTCGTCGATGTTGGCGAGCCCTTCGGCCGTCTCGACCTGGATGGCGACCGTCAGGACATCGTTGGCCGATTTGAGGTAGTCCGGAATGCTGTAGCCATAACCGGCGGCGCGGCCCGGGCCGACACCGCGGGCGCCGACCGGCGGGTAACGGCAGGCCATGACCGCCATGCGCGCTTGCTCGGCCGTGGAGACGCGCGGTACCAGGACACCCGACGCGCCGGCGTCGAGCGCGGCGGCCATCCACTCCGGCGTGTGGCCGGGAACGCGCACCATCGCGGGAACCTTGTGGACATCGGCGGCGCGGATCAGATCCTCGAGCCGTTCGCGGCCGATCTGCGAATGCTCCCAGTCGATGCACAGGAAATCGACCCCGCTGGCGGCGGCCACTTCGACCGCCACAGGGTGCGGGATGGCGCAGAAGGTGCCGATGAGGCGATCGAGAGAGATACATTTCTTGCGAAAGTCGTACATGAAATCTCCAGAAATTTTCGGCGTCGGCAAAAACCTGTTTGCCTATGTGGCCCTTGACGAAGGATGCACGGCTTCCGTCGACATCGGAAAATGCCGGCTGCCGCCTGAAAACGGCGGGAAGGTCTTGTAGTCGGCGCGCATCTCCAGCCGCGCCGGCGATTGCAGCGCGTGCGTCAATGCAGCGGGACTGTCGAACATGACGCGATTGCGCTGCATATGGTCGATCCGCGGCCAGGGCAGCGAACCGCACCAATCCAGTCGCGACAGAACCTCGATGTGGCGAATGCCGGGGAAGCCCCGCATCAATTGCGGATGATGCGTCACATAGTGGTAGAGCCAGGCATTCATGTCTTCGGCCGGCCCGGGATAGTGGACAAGATAGCTGCAGGGGAGCCCGGACGTCTTGACGCCAGCGTCGTCGACGGGAAACGGACGCACGCACATTGCCTGTTGCGTCGGCCTCGAACCGGCGATGCTCGACAGCATACCAGGTGCGGCAAGCGCCTGCAGATGGCCGGACGGCGCCAGCGCCGCCTCCATGTCCGCCAGTTCGTCGAAATAGAGCTGGAAGCCGAAGACCGGCGGCGGACCATCGTTGTTGAACATGTCCGCCACTTCGGGCAGATAGATGTTTGCAAGCGCAAGGCCCGGCGTCGATGCAATCACACGCCGCACGGCGTCAACATCTTCGCCGGCGATGGCCAAATTTGCCTCGCGGTCATCATGGAAGAAAGCAAGATAGGCAAAGCGCATGTGGACACCTGCTGGATCGAGTTCGACTAGATCAAATTCGGAAGAAAGAGAGCGATCTGCGGAAAGAGGACAATCAGCAGGATCAGCAGAAGCGTCAGCGCGATGTAAGGCGCCGCAGCCATGGCAACCGTCTTGAGCGATGTGCCTTTCGGCGCAACGCCGATCATGATGAACAGCAGCAGGCCAAACGGCGGCGTGGTGAAGCCGACCTCGTAGGCGAGCAGCAGGATCAGCCCGAACCATACCGGCTCGTAGCCGAATTGCTGGGCGATCGGCAGGAAGATCGGCAGCGTGATCAGCATCATCGAGACCTGATCCATGAACATGCCGAGCAGCAGGATGACGAGCACCATCATGAGCAGCATGGGATACGGTCCAAGATCGTAGCCGACGATGAACTGGATAAAGCCGTTGGAGGCGCCGGAGAAGGCGAATATCTGCGAGAACGTCGTCGAAGCCGAGATGATCAGGAAGGTCATGCCGGTGACCTTCATCGCATCGTCCAGCGACTTCCAGACAACCGACCAGCTGAACCGCCGGTAGACAAACAACAAGGCGAAGACAGCGGCACAGCCGAGGCCTGCCGACTCGGTCGGGGTCGCTATTCCAAGGATGATCGTGCCGACCACCATGAACACGATGACGCTCATCGGAATGATGTTGACGGCGACCGCCCTCACCTTCTCGGCCGCGGGGACGGCGGGCACCGGATAGTGCGGAGCGGCGTCCGGATCGATCTTTGTCTGCGCGAAGATCAGCGCCGCGTACATGAGAACGAGCAGCAGTCCCGGCAGAGCCCCCGCTATGAGCAGCGCGCCGACGTCGATCTGGGCCAGCGAGCCGAGCAAGACGGCCAGCGAGGATGGCGGGATGATGACGGCAAGGCTTCCGGCGCCAAGCACCGGGCCGTAGGCCATGTGCGGCTTGTAGCCCCGCTTCAGCATCTCGGGCACCATCAGCGAGCCCATCATGCCGGTATTGGCGAGGCTCGAGCCCGACAGCGCGGAAAAGATCGTGCCGGCGGCCAGCACGACATAGGCGAGGCGTCCGCGCAGATTGCCGATGCACAGGTCGAGCGCGTAGACGACCTTCTCGCCGAGGCCGGAGCGGAAGAACAGGCTGCCCATGACGAGAAACATCGGCAGCGGGGCAAGCGCGTAGGTCGAGACAGCGTCGGAGAAGTTGGCGACCATCTGCGTCACGCCGATCGAGCCGCCGAAGAACAGATACAGCCCGATCACATTGGTGACGAAGAACGCGAAGGCGACCGGCAGCCCAAGGCCCATCAACACCAGGATGGTGCCAACGAGCACGGCGAATGGAAACAGCCAGGCCACCGGTCAGAGCCCTTCCATTTCCAGCGGATCGAGCGTGTACAGCGTGTCACGGCCGAGCAGATATCTGAGCCATTCCAGCGCCGAGAGATAGAAGGCGAGCATGATGGGCAGAAAGACCAGCCATTTCGGCATATCGAAGCTGCGCGTTTCGTATTCGCCGCCCGCAACGGCACTTGTCAGCGAAGACAGAGCGACGCTGCCGAGGTAGAGGCTGACGCCGATGCAGGCGAGATAGACCAGCTTTTCAAGCACCACCCGTGCCCGCACCGGCAGCGCCTGGCGCAGGAACTCGACGAAGACATGGCCCTTGCTGTGGACCAGCCAGGGCATCGGCAGGAATGCCGCGTAGAGCAGGCCGTATTCCGTCGCCGACACCGCCCAGGCAAGCGGCCTCAGGCCCAGATTGCGGACGCACACATCAGCAACCACCGCGACGATGATGAGGCCAAGCACCACTTTTGCCGCCGCCGCCAACGCAAGGCTCAGCTTCCCAATCGCTGCAAACAATCTGTCCATGCCCGACGACCCCCATGTCCACCTTCGTCCTCTTGGCCCAGCTTTGATGGAGGGCACGCAAGGCACCCTCGGCTCGGGCTACTGGAAGAATTTCTTCAACTGATCGATGTTGGTGGGATCGCGTTTGGCCATTCTCGCCCAGCTCGCCTGCGTGGCAGCCGCCAGGAATTTGTCGCGGCCGGCGCCGGTCAAGCTGATCACCTTCTGCCCGCCGTCGATCATCGCCTGTGCCTGTTTTTCGGACTGGGCAAGGTTGGCGTCATAGCTCGCGCGCTCGTATTCGACGGCCGTGTCGGCAAGCAGCTTCTGCGCTTCGGGCGACAGCGTGTCCCATTTGGCCTTGTTGATCGAGATCAGCACGTCGGTTTTGAAGAACTGCGGGTCGACACGGTATTTGGTGAATTTGTCCCAGCCGAACGACGCATAGCCAAACACGGTATACGCGTTGGCATTGACGACGCCGCGCTCGAGCGAGGTATAGACATCCCCCGGCGCTTGCACGATCACCGTTGCGCCCAAGGATTCAAGGAAATCGCGGTAGAGCGGCGACGAGCGGATCTTCAGACTGCCCCAGTCGATGCTGCCTTCGCTGTTGAGCTTGGGTTCGTCGACGGTGAAGACGTTGAAGCCCGAGCCCGCGTCGACATGCGCCAGCAGATGGGCATTGGCCTTCTTCTCGAAAATCCCGCTGATGAAGTCCCAGCCGCCATTGTCGCGAACCTCCCACGGCGTCTTCGTCGATGCGGAGAAAACCTCGCCTTCGGGCACGAGTTCGAGGAACTGCCCTGCCGGTGTGTCGATCACATCGATCAGGCCGCTCCTGAGCGCCGCGCCCTGCTGGATCGGCGGAATGACCTCCGGCCCGCCACGGACGTTGATCTGGACCACGCCCTTGCCCTTTTCGTTCACCTTCTGAACGAACTTCAGGAAGCTCTGCGCGTAGCCGTTCTGCGTCGGCGTAAAATGCACGGCGTTGAGGACGACCTCTTCGGCCGCGGCGCTACCCGCCACACCCGACATGAGTGCAGCCAGAACAAGGGATTTCCAAATGCGCATTGCCATACTCCCTTTGATAGTTCGTCCATGATCGGGTTCGATCTAAAATTGCAATCGCCGCGCCGCCGCGTGAACGGCGGTTAGTTGGCATCATCTCCTACTGTCAGGAACCGCCCATGCGCGTAGAAGACCGGCGATCGATGAGCGCGGTCCAGCGCAACGCCCGACACGATGCCGATGACGATCATGTGCGATGCCCGCACGATGATTTCGGCCACCCGGCATTCGAATATTGCCCGTGCGCCGACAAGCAAGGGCGCGCCGGTTTCGCCACGCACCCATGATCCGGACGAGAACCGCGCGGCGCCCTTGGCTTTGGTCATGCCGCCAAAGGCACGTACAACGTTCTCCTGGTCGCCGGCGGGAAGATTGACCGAAAACGGCAAACCTTCGTGAATGACCGAGGCAAAGGTGCTGCCGCGGTTGACACAAGCCAGCAGCGACGGCGGCTCGGCGCTGAACGAGCAGAGAGCCGTCGCCGTGATGCCGCAAAAACCGATCTCGTCATGTTCCGACGCGAGGATGGCGACCGAGCCCGCCACGGCCCGCATAGCCTGCTTGAACGCGCGCGGATTGATGGAGTCGTGCCCATCCACCCACGGCGTCGGAATGGCGGCCGCCGGCATCAATTTACTCGAAGCCCGGCCTGGCGCATCAGCGGCAGCACGCGGTCGCAGAAGAAGGGCAATTCGTAGGTGTAGTTGACGAATGTGAGGGCGGCGCCGGAATAACCCTGTTCCATGATCTCGGTGAGGTCGTCGACGATCTTTTCCGGCGTGCCGATGAGCGGGAACGTCCCGGCACCACCGGCGAACCTTTGCCGATATTCGGTGAAAGCCTTCGCATCGTGCGAGTTCGCGAATTCCTTCTTCTTGCGCATGTGCTCGTCGACCGCACCCTCGTCCGCGCATTCCAACGCGTAGTGCCGGTAGTAATCCTCGGCTTCCTGCTGGGTCTCCCGGCAGACGACGTGACAAACTGTACAGACGCCGACTTCGCGCCCGACTTCGGCCGCGCGGTTGGTGATGTCGACCACATGCGCACGGCCGTCGGCAATTTCGGAAAACGTCGAAAACAGATAATCGCAGTGGCGCGCTGCGTAGTTGCGCCCCGGCGCGCCGAAGGCGGCGTTCATGGTCACCGGTCGCGGCGCCTGCAGGCTTGGCGGCCGGCTGACGACCCCCTTCAGATCATAGAACTCGCCGCCGAAGTCGAACGGCTCCCTCGATTGATAGGCACGCACGATGATGTTGATCCATTCCTCCGCTTGATCGTAGGTTCGATCGCCGACCGTCTGCCCGAACATCGCGAACTCGTCGGGGTTCCAGCCGCAGACAATGTTCAAGCCGGCCCGCCCATTGGAGATGTGGTCGACCGTCGCCAGCGCTTTTGCAGCCTGCAGCGGATGAACCAGCGGCACATGCACCGTCATGAACAGGCCGATGTTTTCCGTGGCGACAGCAAGGCCCGCCGCCCAGGTGAAAGTCTCGAACGACCATTCCCGCACATGCGTCAAACCGCCGAAGCCGCGCCAGCGGGCGATCGGCAGCAGAAACTCGAGGCCGGCGCGGTCGGCGATGCAGGCGGAATTGAGGTTGTCCTCCCAGCGGGCACGCCAGCGCTCGGGGACGGTAGTCATTGCCAGGCCGCCATCGGCGTTCATTGAAAATACGCCGAGCTTGAACCTGTTCGGCCCTTTCAGCGGGTGCTGCTTCCTGATCATGCTTTCCCCTGCCGCGACATGCCCTCACCTTCACCGTTGGAGTTTTGAAACGGTGGGCTAAGCTTCATGAAACGCTCCTCGGCGTTCTGAATGAAGTGGGTCATGCGGTCGTAAGCGGCGACGGCGTCGCGCTTGACGAATGCCTCATAGATTGCGCGCATGCCGGCAACGATGACGGCCTGCGTCGGCTGGTGCGACAGCGTCCTTAAGCGCACGACGAGCACATGGTCGGCGAACCTTGCAATCGTTTGGGAAAGGCGCTCGTTCTCGACGGCGCCGAGCCAACAATTCCTGAATGCCGAATTGGCCTGGAAAAAGCGGTCGGCATCGCCGGCGGCGGCCGCAGCCTCGGCCTCCCGAAGCGCGGCTGCCAGGGTCTTGAGGCCAGCGGCGTCAAGTGTCCGTGCCGCGTGCGCGGCGGCCCGTGGCTCAAGCAGGCGGCGGACCTCGAAGATGTCGGCGACATCCGTCGCGGTAAGCGTGGGCAGGGTGAAGCCGCGTGTCGTGCCGACGAGATAGCCCTCATGCACCAACTGCATCAAGGCGTCACGGACAGGCATTCTGGAAATGCCGAGCTGGGCGGCAATATCGACATCGACGAGCTTCTGGCCAGGCGCCAATTCGCCATGCTGTATCGTCAGCCGGATTTGTTGATAGACCTGGGCACGCAGATTGCCATCGCCAACCCGTTTGAGCTCTATCGTTTCCGTCATCCACGCCTTCCCATGCGAAGATTTCGTATATTGTTTGAGGCTGTGTTCTCGCAGTCGTGCCGTTTGAAATGCAGCCACGTGTCGGCAGAAATCCACCTATCAGCCATGTTCCCGGCTCAAGTGGAGCATAGGCTGGATCACCTGGCAAGATGTTTTAAGTTTATAATGTATACTGTTTGAGTTCGCTGTCCGGAGGGCAATGGATCGCGCCATCCGTGCTGCCGCGCCGCGCCACGGCGGGGACAGCTAACGATCCGCGCGGTTCGGTAAAAAACGTACAGACGTTTTTCCGTGACACATCGAAGTTGACGGATTTAACTAAAATTACTTGCGATCTGCGCGCGCCGGCACGCCCACCCCGATCCCTCGCCGGTACGCATTACTGGATCGCCCGCCGTATCGAAAGGTGCGGCGGGCTTTTCGTTTCGTTTGGCGGGGAGGCGCTTATGCGAGACTTGCCCAGGAATATCGACGCCGACGTCGTGATCGAAATCAGCAAGCTGCTCGACGACCGGGCGAAGTCCGTGCCGGTGCCGGTGCACAAGCTGGCGGCGATGATCCGGCTGGGCGTCGAGACGCGTCTGACCGATCACTCCATCGAAGAACTGATCGTGGAGATGGCCGCGACGCGGGGGCTTCCGATGCTGTTCGACTTGCCGGTGGTCGACAACGTCGTGCCGATTGCCTCGGCGCGCCGTCCCCGCTGACACTTCGCTCGAACCTCACCGATCGTCGCGTCGCCGGCCGACTTCACTTGTCCTGATGCGCGGACCGGGTGTCGCCTTTCTTTTCGGGGTCGTGGGTATGGTGGCTGTCGTGTTCGCCGCCGCCGCCGGAAACCTTGCTGTGGCTGCGACGGTCGGAGTCGGCCGGCGGCTTTTCGACGCTCAGCGGCTTCTTGGCGTTTTCGTGCGCGGCGCCGGGACCGCCCTGGCGGATGCTGGCAGGAGTCTTCTTCGACGTGGACATGACCTAGCGATCCTGGACGTTGCCTTGATGGGTGGTGTTGACCTTCGTATTGCCTTGCTGGCCCTGCTTGTCGGGATCCGGAACGGCTGATTGCGGTGCCTGGTCGGCTGCTACCGGTTTTTTGTCACCGGTGCCCTTTGGGCTCAGGTTCTTCGGCGGCACAGGGGGAGGTTTTGTGCTCATGGCGTGTCTCCTTCCGTCACCCAAACAAGCGGCTCGGGAGAAAGGTTCCCGATGGCCCGGTCCGAACGGCAATTGCCGCGAATAGCCGGGCCCGCAGGCGGTGGCTTGGCCGGCGGGATCCAGGATTATTTCTTGATGATGTTTCCGTTGTTCAGATCGAAGGCCTGGGCACCGAACGCCTGCCTGAAGAAATCCTCCTGCAGATCGCCCCATTCGCCAAGATAGGCGCCGCAATTGCTGCAATAGATCGGCGTCGAATCCTTCGGGTTGTCGGGAATTTCCATCAGGATCGTCCCGCACGCCTTGCAATCGAGCTTGTCATCCAAACGGCGGCCCATTGGCCTATAATTGCGCGTTTTCGGCCGCGCGCCAATTGTCGTATTCGTACGAAACTGCGAACGGTACGTTTTCCACCTCCAAGCGGGCAGCAGGCTAGCGGTCCGCCGGATTTCCGAAAGCGGGATCGCGCCGCCTCGAATACCTTCCCACCCGCGGCAGCTCGTCTGGAAAGTCGACCCAGGGAAGCCTCATGTCCCAATATGCGTGGGCCTGCGGCGGAAACCGTTCGGGGTGGTCGAGAAAGCCGATCGACAGATAGAGTTCGTCGGGCAGGCCCTGGTCGACATAGCCGATCGATGTTCCGCAATCCGCACAGAAGGACCGGAGCACGCCGGGGGTTTTCGAAAAGGTCTTGGGCGTGCCGGTGAGCAATGTGAATTCGGAAGGCCGATAGCCGACCCACACCGTTAGCGGGCTTCCTATCGCCTTGCGGCAGTCGTCATCGTGATCGGAGCAAATCCAGAACGGCTCGCCGCGCATCTCCGCCGTTATGGCGCCGCAAAAACAGGACCCCGTTTCAGTTCGTGGCATTACCTGCCTTCATTGCTGACCTCACTCATTGCTGGCCTGGCATTTCGGTATTTTCCTTGGGGTTCTTCTTGATGCCGGCGGCAGGCGAGGTATCGGCCGGAGCATTGCCACCCTGGTTCTGTTCAGGGGCTCTTTTGAGCGGCGAAGTTCGCCAGCCCATATCGCCGTACAAAAAGCCGATGAGAAAGCCGACGATGATGATGGCCGAAATCACCATCGCAATTAACGCGTTACGTCGCTCCATTTCGCGCGGCTCCTTTCTTCGGGCCGAACAAACGATGGCGGAAATGGTTCCGGCGAGACGGTACGGACCCGGCCCGGAACATTCAGCCTTACGGCGGGTTCTTATGCATGCTCTTCTTACAGGGAGTGGCTCGCATGAAACCCGCCGTAACCGATCGCATCGAAACCAAGAAATACGACCACCCGACAGGCGGCTGGGGATCGCTCAAATCCCTGGTCCGCAAGGCGCGCGGCGAAGGCCTGCTGTTGTCCGGGATATGGAGCACGCTGCTCAAGCAGAACAAGGCCGACGGCTATATGTGCGTGTCTTGCTCATGGGCAAAGCCAGCCCAGCCGAGGCCTTTCGAATTCTGTGAAAACGGCGCCAAGGCGACGATGTGGGACCAGACCAAGCTGCGCTGCGAACCGGCTTTCTTCGCCGAGCATTCGGTGACGGAACTGCTCGATTGGCCGGACCACGATCTTGAGAAGCAGGGCAGGCTTACCGAGCCCATGCGCTACAATGCCGCCACCGACCGTTACGAGCCGGTTTCCTGGGACGATGCATTCCGCGACATCGCTGCCGAACTGCGGCGGCTCGATCCCAAATCGGTGGTGTTCTACACGTCCGGCCGGGCCTCGCTCGAGGCCTCGTTCGTGTACCAGCTTTTTGCGCGGATCTATGGCTCTTCGAACCTGCCCGATTCGTCCAACATGTGTCACGAATCGACCTCGGTCGGCTTGCCGGAATCGATCGGTTCGCCGGTCGGGACCGTGCAGCTCGAAGACTTTGCGAAATGCGACATGATGTTCTTCTTCGGGCACAACACCGGGGTGACGGCGCCGCGCCTGCTGCATCCGCTGCAGGAGGCACGTCAACGCAACGTGCCCGTCTTCACTTTCAATCCCTTGCCCGAGCGGGGACTGAAGCGCTTCAAGAATCCGCAAAACCCCCTCGACATGCTGTCGCCCGGACCGGGTACCAAAATGTCCAGCGACTACTTCCAGGTTCGTTCGGGCGGCGATATCGCCGCGATGACGGGTATCGCCAAGGCGTTGCTGGCGCTCGACGACGACGCCCGCGAAAGCGGCAGGACGCGTGTCCTCGACACGGCTTTCATCGCCGAACACACGCATGGCTTCGCCGAATTCGAAGCCTTCCTGCGCAAAACCCAGTGGAGCGATATCGTCGCGCGATCCGGCATTGCGCAGACCGACCTGGAGCATGTCGCCGAGGTCTACAGCCATGCCAACGCGGTGATCGGCAATTACGGCATGGGCTTGACCCAGCATCGGCACGGCACCGAGAACGTCCAGATGCTGTGCAACCTTTTGATGCTGCGCGGCAATATCGGAAAACCCGGCGCCGGCATTTCGCCGCTGCGCGGCCATTCCAATGTCCAGGGGCAGCGCACCGTCGGCATATCGGAAAAACCCGAGCTCGTCCCGCTCGACAAGTTCGCCGAATTCTACGCCTTTGAACCGCCGCGCGAAAAAGGTCTCGATACGGTCGAAACCTGCGAAGGCGTCATCGACGGATCGGTCAAGGGCTTCGTCGGGCTCGGCGGCAATTTCGTGCGGGCCGTGCCGGAAACCGGCCTGGTCGAGAAAGCCTGGCGTGGGCTCGACCTGCATGTCGAGATCGCGACCAAGCTCAACCGCAGTCACCTGGCCGCCGGCCGGGCAACCTATTTGCTGCCTTGCCTGTCACGGCTGGAAAGAGACCATCAGGCAAGCGGCGACCAAAGGGTGTCGGTAGAGGATTCCACCGCCTGTATCCACGGCTCGTTCGGATCGCGACCTCCGGCTTCGCCGCATCTGCTTTCAGAGCCCAGGATCGTCGCCGAACTCGCCAAGGCCACGGTGCCGGGCAGGAGTTCGATCCCATGGGATGAGTGGGTTGGGGATTATTCCCGCATCCGCGACGAAATCGAGCGCTGCTACCCCCAACATTTCCGCGACTTCAACGAGCGTTTCCTGACGCCCGGCGGCTTCCATCGCGACATCAAGGCGAGCAAGCGGGTGTGGGAGACGCCGAACAAGAAGGCCAATTTCAAGCTGCCAAGTGGCCTTGAAACCGATCCCGACATCGATGTCGCCGGCGATGATGTGCTGACACTGATCACGGTGCGCTCCAACGACCAGTTCAACACCACCGTCTACGGCTACAACGACCGGCTGCGCGGCATCAGCGGCACACGTATGGTGCTGTTGATGAATGAAAAGGATATCCAGCGCCTCGGTTTGAGCGCGGGACAGGAGGTCGATCTCGAAGCCAACGCGCGGGACGGTGTGGAGCGCCGCGTGCACGGACTGCGCATCACGCCTTACTCGGTGCCGGAGGGAAATTGTGCCGGTTACTACCCCGAGCTCAACCCGCTGGTTCCTTTGTGGCACAGAGCCGAGAGGGCTCATGTTCCGGCGGTCAAATCGGTACCGGTGCGGATATTGCCATAGGCGTTCGTCGTTCGCGGCAGGCACGCACCACGCCGATGTGACCTGGCGCGACTTTCAATCGCGATCTCAGCCGGCTCGCGCGAGTTCATCCACGGCATTCAGGATCGCACTCTGGCTCGCCGGCTTCTGCACCATCCTGCAAGCGCGGAACCCGGCTGGAATTTCGCGTTCGCCATACCCGGAGAGGAAGGCGAACGGAACACCGCGCATCCGTAACGCTTCCGCGATCGGATAACTGGTCTCGTCGTTCAACTGGATATCCAGCAACGCGGCGTCGATCCCGCCTTCGCCAACGAGCCGGAGTGCCGCCGTTACCGACGAAACAGGTCCAACCACCTGATGGCCGGCTTTGCGCAGGTAAGCCGCCGCGTCGTCGGCGATCAGCCATTCGTCCTCGACGATCAGCACACGCATCTTTCCGGTCACGACGAGCCCTCACGGGTCAGAGGGAATGCGATTTCCGCCTCCAAACCATTTGAGTGGAAAGTTGTTTCAACCTTTCCGCCCAGCCGGTAGCCGATTTCTCCGCGCAGAAGGGTAAGGCCGAAGCCGCTGTCGGTTGGCTCCTTGATGCGGGGGCCGCCCTTCTCGCGCCAAGTGAGCCTGAAGGTTCCGTCCGCCACCGACCATTTCACGACTATCCGCCCGGCAGGTTTCGAAAGGGCGCCATATTTAGCGGCATTCGTCGCCAGTTCATGGATTGCCATGCCGAAGGAAAGCCCTTGTACCGGCTTGAGGCTCACCCGTTTGCCATGGAGTTCGAACCGTTCGGCCCCGAAGGGATCGAGTTCCTGGCGCAGCAGTTCCTCGACGGAAGCTTCGGTCCAGCTTTCTCGCGAGAGCAGACTGTATGCTCGTGACATCGCCTGCAGGCGGCCGATCAAGGCGTCGGCGAACTCGTCTTTCGACGCCGAGTTTTCACGGGTCCGGTTGGTGATGCTGGCGACGACCGCCAGCATGTTCTTGACGCGATGGTTCAGCTCCGAGATGAGCACCTGCTGACGCTCTTCCGCCTGCGCCAGCGTCGTCACGTCGATCATGGTCACGACCACGCCTTGGACGCCGCCGCTCTTGTCCCGATAAGGGTTGATGCGAACCAGGTGAAACCGGCCGTTGTCATCGCGCGCAAGGTGATGGTTCAGGGTCTCTCCCGTCTCGAACACCGCCTGGATGTGCCGCTTCAACTCGGGGTAGTCGAGTCGGCTCGAAAGATCGGTCAGCGGGCGGCCGACATCGGACGGACGCAAGTTGAAGAACGACGACGCGGCGGGAGTAAAGGTCCGCACCACAAGGTTGCGGTCGAGGAAGATGGTGGCGATTTCCGTGCTTTCGAACAAGTTTCTGAGATCGCTGTTGGCGCGATCGAGTTCCTCTATCTTGCCGGTCAGCTCCGCGTTGATGGTGTTTAGCTCTTCATTGAGCGACTGCATCTCCTCCTTCGAGGCCTCAAGCTCCTCATTGGTCGACTGCGCCTCTTCATTGACGGAGACGAGTTCCTCGTTCGAAGATTTTACTTCCTCCAGCGCGGTTTCGTATTCCTCGATGGTCGATTGCAGCCGCTCGCGTGTGTCGCGCAACTCCCGCTCGAGATCGGCCGCGTCGTCGGTGCCGCGGCTTTCGTGTGCCGGCTCGGAGCGGATCTGGGACTGTCCCACCGGATTGAACAGGACGAGGTAGAGGGGCTCGCCATTACCGCGTTCCGTGTATGGCTCGACCGTCAATGTAATGAACTGAAGCTGTTCGTCGTCTTCCTCGACCGCTATATTCTCCCGCACGACCGTGCGGCGCGTCGTGGCTGCTTCCCGCAACGCGGCGCGCAGTTCCAGTCTCAGCCCGTGGCGGGCCTGGGTCAGCAACTGCCGGCTCGGGGCGCCTTGCGGCGCTTCCAGATATTTGCCCGTCCGCGCCGAATAGTAGACGATGTCGCCATCGCCATTGACCAGAACGTGAGGCGGGGCGAACCGCTCCAGCACCTGAGCCTCGATCGCCTGGCGCAGTGAATGGCTGGTCGCATCCTTCTTCGAGCCGCCGCGTCCGACCGGAAGGGCACCCGTGCGGCCATTGCCGATCAGGACCGGCGGCCGCGGCGTGGCATGTTCCCGCGCCTGGAATATCCGCTGCTTCTTGTCGACCGTGGCGAACAGGTCACCGTGCTGACCGATGGTTTCCGAGGTCCCGAGGAACAGATAGCCGCCCGGGCGCAGCGCGTAGTGGAAGATCGGGATGACCCGGTTCTGGATCTGCGGGCCGAAATAGATCAGCAGGTTGCGACACGAAATCATGTCGATGCGCGAGAAGGGAGGGTCGCGGATAATGCTGTGCGGCGAAAAGATGCACAGTTCGCGCACCTCCTTGCCGAGCACATAGCTCTCGCCGTCACTGTGGAAAAAGCGTTGCCTGCGCTCGGGCGAAAGCCCGTGCAGCAGCGCTTCTGGATAACGTGCCGCACGCGCCACCGCGAGCGCCGGCTCATCGATGTCGGTCGCGAATATCTGGACGCGCGGCTGCGCCGAAAGTTTCTCCATGCGCTCGCGCATCAGCATGCCGATCGAGAACACCTCCTCGCCGGTGGCGCAGCCGGGCACCCACACACGCACCGCATCGGAGGCGTTCTTGCCTTCGAAAATCTGCGGTATGATCTTGTCCTCCAGCAATTTGAACGCGTCGGCGTCGCGAAAAAAGCTGGTGACGTTGATGAGGAGGTCGCGAAACAGCTTCGCCACCTCGTCCGGATCCCTTTTCAGCCGTTCTGTGTAGGTGGTGATCGACTGCAGCTGCGTTATCTGCATGCGCCGCTTTACGCGACGCAGGAACGTCTTGGCCTTGTAGCCGGAAAAGTCGTGACCGGAATGGCTGCGCAAAATGGTGTAGATTTCATCGCGGGCTCGATCCATCTCGGCCTTGTGTTCGTCGTCTGCTTCGGTCAGGCCGTTCAGCACGTCGAAACCGCGGACAAACGCCTGAAGCTTTGCACCGATCTGCTCGGCGGGCGCCGCTATGTCGATCAGGCCGCTCGAAATCGCGCTCTGCGGCATGGCTGGATTGCGCGGGCCGGAACCGTTGGAGGCCTGGGCAATGGTCAGCCCGCCATGCTCCTTGATTGCCCTGGCGCCGAGCGTGCCGTCCGAATCGCCACCCGACAAGATAATGCCGACGGCATACTCGCCCTGGTCCTCGGCCAATGCGCTGAAGAAGATATCGATCGGCTTGCGCTCGCGGCTGAACGTGTTCGGCCGGCGCAGCGAAAGCGCGCCCTTACGGATGGTGAGAACGACGTTTTGCGGCATCACATAGACCTGGTCGGGTTGGACCGCTGCCCCCTCCTCGGCCACCAAGACCGGCATTTCGGTGTAACGTCGGATGACCTCGTGCAGCAGGCTTTCCCGCTCCGGGCTGAGGTGCGTGACGACGACGAACGCCATGCCGGTGCCGCCGGTCATTCCCTTGAACAAGCCCTCCATCGCCGGAATGCCGCCGGCCGATGCACCGACGCCGACTATGGGAAATCTGCCATTCTGGGATGCCACGCCAAGCCCCTGGTAACAGCCGCGAACACAAAGCCGTCAAATCGGGCCTCAGACCCTAATCACGCCTCAGACTAAGACCGGGCCGAGCCTGAGGCCAGTAAATAGTCCAGTAACGGAACAAAGCACCGCGGCTGGGCATTAACATTTGACTTCGGAGGCGGTTCCAATGGCAAGACGACCACCTGAAATAAAGCCGGCCAAGCGAATCCTGTTGCCCTCGCCGGATCTGACCAAGTTCCCGGTATCTGAAAACATCCCGCCTCGCCTGCTCGCGCTCGCGGAACGGTTGCAAGAGGTCCTGGCCCGCCATTTTGCGGAAGTCCGCGCCGACAGCCGTAAATCCCGCAGGAAGAAGGAACAATGAGGTGCGCGACCTGCAAGGCTTGCATATCCTGATCGTCGAGGACGAATGGATGCTGGCGGGCGATCTTGCACGTTACTTCAGCAAGATGGGCGCCGTGGTGCTTGGCCCGGTGGCGACGGTCGAACAGGCATCAAAACATACGGACGAGGCGGAGGCCGCGATCCTGGACGTCAATCTCAACGGACGACGGGTATTCCCGATCGCCGACGAGTTGATGCGCCGTGGCGTGCCGTTCGTGTTTTTCAGCGGCGACGAAGACATCGTTATTCCTGAGCGCCTTCGCTATGCCAGCAGCCTCCGAAAATCCTCGAACGGCCAGGCTGTCTTCGATGCTCTCTTCCCAGCCGAGACGTCGGCATCGAAAGGAGGCCGATCGTCGGAGCCCTCGGACGACGTATTTTCGCTGCTGCCCAAGCTCAGGCTCGCGGCGCGCCTGCTGCTGGGAGATGTGGAGGCCTCCGACCGGCTGGTCGAGCGAACGCTCGAACAGGCCATCGGCGAAATCGACAAGAGACGATCCGGCTCCTCCACGGAGGACTGGCTCAACGGCATCATGCGAAACATCGTCAGGGCACGCGGGCCAAACCTGCTGCACTGACCGTGGCCGCTGTTTGCCGCGATCCTACTTCCGGCTGCGTTCGACGAATTTGTTGAAGCGGCTGGTCTTTCCGCCGCTGGTCTCATCCTGGTAGAGGAAGGCCAGTTCGTTCTCATCGAAGATCCTGAAGAACTCGTCCCATTCGACAGGCTCGAACGTCTCTTCAGGCTCGCCGAAGTCGATGCGCAGTATGCCTCCCTCGCCCTTGGTGCGCACCACCGCCGGTCGCCCGTCGCGGTCCTCGGCCCAACGGCGGATTTCGTCGTGATCGGTGGTCGTCCTGGATTCAGACATCGCAATCTCCCTTCGATTCCACCGCAGGCCGCGAGATCTCACGCGTTGCTCCGGTCTGCCCTCACACAACCAGCAGATGCATTGCTGCCCGGCATGTGCGCGCGGTTGGTTGATTATGGCTCCTAACACCAAGCGCGCTTCGATGTTCCCGTGCCCAGCCCGAGGCGGGGTCGCTTTCGGAGCGCAGCGTTCCGGGAACTTTGTTGAAGCAAGGGAACAAACCTTTCGCCCGGAAGTTTGGGGCGGCAAAGCCATTCGTATGAGGAGTTGTCGTGAAACGTATACTGGTCACGGGAGGCTGCGGTTTTATCGGCCGCCACGTCGCCCAGGAACTCGTTGAACATGGCTATGGGGTTTCAATTCTCGATGCGCTGCTGGACCAGGTGCATGGTGGCGAGGCAATCAGCCTGCCGCCAGGCGCCAAGCTGATCAAAGGCGACGTTCGCGATCGCGACGCCATCTCAGAGGCGGTCGACGATGTCGACGCGATCATTCACCTGGCGGCTGAAGTGGGCGTCGGCCAGTCCATGTACGAGATCGCCCGCTATGTCGGCGCCAACGACCTCGGCACCGCCACGTTGCTGGAAGCGCTGATCAAACGCCCGATCGAACGGATCGTCGTTGCTTCGTCGATGAGCGTCTATGGCGAGGGTCTCTATGCGACGCCGGACGGCCGGCGCATCGACAATGCAAGACGGCAGCCGGACGATATCCGCAGCGGCCAATGGAATCCCCTGTCCCCGGAAGGTGAAGTCCTGTCGCCGCTGCCGACCGACGAACAGAAACCGGTCGATCTCGCCTCAATTTACGCGCTGACGAAATACGCCCAGGAACGCGCCGTACTGATCTTCGGCGAAGCCTATGGGGTCGATGCGGTGGCGCTGCGCCTGTTCAATGTCTTCGGCGCCGGACAGGCGCTCTCGAACCCGTATACCGGCGTCCTCGCGAACTTCGCCTCGCGCATCGCCAACGGCCAGCGGCCGCTGATCTTCGAGGACGGCGAACAGCAGCGCGATTTCGTGCATGTACGCGACGTCGCCCGCGCCTTCCGGCTGGCGCTGGAACAGCCGCAGGCACGCGGCCACGTCATCAACATCGGCAGCGGGCGAGCCTACGCGGTCAGCGATGTCGCCCGGCTGCTCGCCGAAGCGATGGGCGTGCCTGGCCGCCAGCCGGAAATCCTCGGCAAGGCACGCTCCGGCGATATCCGCAATTGCTTTGCCGACATCTCCAAGGCGCGCGAACTGCTCGGCTTCCAGCCGCAGTACCGGCTGGAGCATTCGCTCGGCGATTTCGTCGCCTGGGTGCGCAACACGGTCGCCATCGATCGCAGCGCCGAGATGAAGCGGGAACTCGAAGCGCGAGGGCTGGTATCATGAGACCGGAGTCACCCGATTTTCGCGAAATGCCCATCGCCATTATCGGCGGCAGCGGCTTCATCGGCTCCAACCTCGCCGACAGCCTGTTGTCGGATGGCGAACTGGTGCTGGTCATCGACAACCTGAGCCGTCCCGGCGTCGAGCAGAACCTGGAATGGCTGACGCAAAAGCACGGCAGCCGCCTGACCATCGAAATCGCCGATATCCGCGACGCCGAGGCGCTCGCGCCGCTGGTGGCGCGTTCAAAGGCGGTTTTCCACTTTGCAGCGCAGACCGCCGTCACCACGAGCCTGGTTCGACCGGACGAGGATTTCGACGTCAACCTGCGCGGGACGTTCAACGTCCTGGAAGCCGCTCGCCGCAGCGGCAAGCGCACCCCCGTCGTTTTCGCCAGCACCAACAAGGTCTATGGCCGCCTTGCCGATCTCGCCATGCGCGAAGAGGACGGCAGATACGCGCCTCGCGACGCGGCCATCCATGCGCACGGCATCGACGAGACGCGCGGCCTCGATTTCTGCACGCCCTATGGCTGCTCCAAGGGCGCGGCGGACCAGTATGTCCTCGACTACGCCAAGTCATACGACCTGCCGACGGCGGTGCTGCGCATGAGCTGCATCTATGGACCGCGCCAGTTCGGGACGGAGGATCAGGGCTGGGTCGCCCACTTCCTGCTTAGCGCCTTCTCGGACCGGCCGATCACCATCTATGGCGACGGCAAGCAGGTGCGCGACATCCTCCACGTTGCCGACGCGGTCGCGGCCTATCGCGCCGTGCTCGACCGGATCGAGGAAATCAGCGGCCAAGCATTCAATCTCGGCGGCGGACCACAAAACGCCGTCAGCCTGCGCACGCTGCTGAACGAGATTCGCGACATAACGAAACGGGACGTTCCGATCCGTTACGACCGCGAACGCACCGGCGACCAACCGTTCTTCGTCGCCGACACACGCGCGATCGAGGCGGCGCTGGGATGGAAAGCGCACGTCCCGTGGCAAAACGGCATCCGCGACCTCGCCGACTGGCTGCAGCGTCATCGCCTCGACCCGCATCCCGAACCGGCGAGGTACGTGGCATGAGGGTCGCTCTGGTCAATCCGTCCTGGACGTACCAGGACAGCATCTATTTCGGCTGCCGCCAGCCGCATCTGCCGCTCGAACTCGGCTATTCGAAAGCGCTGCTCGACGCCGCCGGCCACGAGGTGCTGATGCTGGACGGGCAGATCCAGAAGCTCGACAACGCCGCGCTCGCCGATCGCGTCGCCGCATTCGAGCCTGACATGACCGTCGTCAGCACCGCGCCGACCTACCTGTTCTGGCGCTGCGCACCGCCCGAGTTGCGGGTGCCGGCCGATTTCCTCAATCATCTTGCCGGGTGCGGCGGTCGCACCGTCGCCGTCGGGCCGCATGGCTCGGCGACGCCGACGCCGACTTTGCGCAAGCTAGGCGTCGACATCGTCGTGCGCGGCGAATGCGAGGAAGTGGTCGCGGAACTTGCCCGGCGCGACGACTGGAGCGCGGTGCCGTCCACGGCCTATTTCGAGGATGGAGAACTGGTCTCGAACGGCGGCGTGCATGCGAGCTCGTTCATCGATCACCCGCCGCTCGAATGGCCGTCGGACTGGATTGCCGCGCATTCGCACCACCATCATCGCTTCGACGACAACCAGGTCGGCTTTGGCGCGGAGGTCGAGGCGTCGCGCGGCTGCCCGTATAATTGCAGCTTCTGCGCCAAGATCGATTTCCGCGATGCCTACCGCCGCCGGAACCACGAAGCAGTGATCGCCGAGATCGACCGGCTGATCGCACAGGGTGTCGGCTACATCTACTTCATCGACGAGATCTTCCTGCCGCAAAAGGCATTGCTGGAGGCGCTGGTCGATCGCGATGTGAAGTTCGGCGTGCAGACCCGTATTGACCTCTGGAAGCCGGAATTGCTGAAGCTGCTCGGTGCCGCCGGCTGCGTCTCGATCGAGGCGGGCCTCGAAAGCCTGACTGTGGAAGGCCGCGCCATGCTGGCAAAACGCTGCCGTTTGGGCACCGAGGAGCTGGCCGCGCTGCTGGTCGACGCAAGGCGCCACGTGCCGTTCGTGCAGGCCAATCTGATCGGCGTGGTCGAGGACGATCCCGCGCTCGTCGATTATTGGCGGAAGCACCTGATCGACAACGGCGTTTGGGCCAACGAACCGGTGCCGCTCTATCCTTATCCGAGTTCGCCGAGCTACCGCGAACTTTGGGGCGAGCCGGACGATCTCGCCTGGGAGCGCGCGCATGAACATTACCTCGCATCCTTCCGAACGTTCAGCGACATCCAGGAGAAGCGTCCGCGTCCGCTGGCTGAATTGGAGGCCACATGTTGCGGACGCTGAGCCCGCCGCGTCGCATACTGATGACCGTCGATGCCGTCGGTGGCGTCTGGCGCTATGCGCTCGATCTGGCCAGGCAATTGGTCGCCGGCGGCGACAGCGTCGTGCTTGCCGGGCTTGGTCCGGAACCGTCCAGGCAGCAGGCGGAGGAGGCCCAGTCATTCGCGGCGCTGACTTGGCTCAACACGCCGCCCGACTGGATGACCCGCAACGAGCACGACCTCGATACATTGCAGCGGGAGCTGCACCCGCTCATACGTGACTACGCCGTCGAAATCGTCCATCTCAACGCGCCGACGCAGGCCGCGGGGCTCGATGTGCCCTGCCCGATCGTGACGGTGTCGCATTCCTGCGTGGTGACATGGTTCCACGCCGTCAAGGGACAGGCGGCGGACGGCGAATGGGCCTGGCAGAAGGACCGCAACCGGCGCGGTTTCGACAAAACAGGCATTGTCGTTGCACCCAGCCGCAGCCATGCCGACATGCTCGAAACCTGCTACGGGCCGATCGCCCGCCTGAGCGTCGTCGGCAACGGGGCGCGGCCCGGCGCGAAGAGCGAAAGACGGGAATCGGTGGTTTTCGCCGCCGCGCGCTGGTGGGACGAAGGAAAGAATGCGGCGGTGCTGGACCAGGCCGCCTCCCTGACGCAATGGCCGGTCTTCGTCGCCGGCTCCTTGCAAGGCCCGGACGGCCAGCATGTTGGCTTCAGTCACGCCGTTCCCGTCGGACCGGTGCCACATGAGGAAGTGCGCTCGCTGATGGCGCGGGCAGGCATTTTCGTATCGCCGTCGCTCTACGAACCGTTCGGCCTGGCCACGCTGGAAGCCGCGATGTCGAAGACGCCTTTGGTGCTCGCGGATATCTCGACCTATCGCGAATTGTGGGACGGGGCGGCCATGTTCTTCGACGCGCGCGATCCGGGCGATCTCGCCAGATGCGTCAACAGCCTTTGCAGCGACGCGCAGCGCCGGCGAGAGCTCGGTGAAGCAGCCGCTCGCCGAAGCCGCAGATTTTCATTGGCAAGACAGGCGACCGCCATGCGCGGCGTCTACGACAAGGCGGCCCTGGCCACCATGGCGGATAATTGATTATGCGATTTTTATTCTACACCCATTCGATCGTTTCCGACTGGAACCACGGCAACGCACATTTCCTGCGCGGCATCATGCGTGAGCTGGTCGCGCGCGGGCACCAGGCTATCGCGCTGGAGCCCGCCGACGGCTGGAGCCGGTCGAACCTGCTGGCCGAGAAAGGGTCCTTCGCAATCGAGCGATTCCGGAAGGACTTCCCCGAGTTGATGCCGGTGACCTACGATGCCGCTTTCGACCACGAAGCCTGGATCTCCGACGCCGATGTGGTGATCGTGCATGAGTGGACCGAGCCGGACCTTGTTGCGCGGCTGGGCAGGGCGAAAGCAACTGGCGGCCGTTTCACGCTGCTGTTCCACGACACGCACCATCGCGCTATCTCGGCCACGCAAGCGATTTCCGCCTTGCGGCTTGAACATTACGACGGCGTGCTCGCCTTCGGCGAGGCGCTGCGGGAAAGCTATCTTCGCGCCGGATGGGGCAAGCGGGTCTTCACCTGGCACGAGGCAGCCGATGACCACCTGTTCCAGCCGCATCCTGAAATCGAGCGTAGTTCCGACCTTATCTGGATCGGCAATTGGGGCGACGACGAGCGCAGTGCCGAAATCAGGGAGTTCCTGGTCGGCCCGGTGCGTGAACTCGGCCTGAGCGGAACCGTCCACGGCGTTCGCTATCCGCGGGAGGCGCTCGCCGACCTTGCGGCCGCCGGCCTGCGCTGCGAAGGCTGGATCGCCAATGCCGACGTGCCGAAGGCGTTCGCGGCGAACCGCATCACGGTTCACATCCCGCGGCGTCCATACCGCGAAAGCCTGCCCGGCATCCCGACCATCCGCATGTTCGAGGCGCTCGCCTGCGGCATCCCGCTCGTTTCGGCGCCGTGGTCCGATGTCGAATGCCTGTTCAGGCCCGGCGTAGATTTTCTGTTTGCAAACAACGGTTCCGAGATGCGGCGTCATCTTCGCGCCGTGCTGCACGACGCGGACCTCGCCGCTTCTCTGGCGACATCGGGCCTCGAGACCATCCGCTTGCGGCACACATGCCGGCACCGGGCGGATCAATTGTTCGGCGTGCTCGCCGAATGCGGGCGCCGCCAAGCCGCCGACACGATCCTTGCAAAGGAGGCCGCCGAATGAAGATCGCATTTTACGGGTCAAGCCTGCTGTCGTCCTACTGGAACGGCGCGGCCACCTATTACCGCGGGCTGCTCAAGGCCTTGGCCAGGCTCGGCTACGACATCACCTTCTATGAGCCCGATGTCTACGATCGCCAGAAGAACCGCGACATCGAGGCGCCGGACTGGTGTGCCGTCGTCGTCTACGAGGCCACTCCGCATGCCATGATGCAGGTGGCGGCGCGAGCGGCGGAGGCAGATATCGTCGTCAAGGCGAGCGGCGTCGGTTTCGCCGACGACGCACTGTTGCGGGCGGTGCTCGATCACGCCCGTGCCGATGCGCTCACCGTATTCTGGGATGTCGATGCGCCGGCGACGCTTGGCCAGTTGCGCGACGAGCCCGACCATCCGCTGCATCGCGCGCTGCAGGAAATCAACCTCGTGCTGACCTATGGCGGCGGCGACCCGGTGGTCTGGGCCTATCGGGCAATGGGGGCGGCCGAATGCGTGCCGATCTACAACGCGCTCGATCCGGAAACGCATCATCCGGTCGGCAAGGACATGCGCTTTGCCTGCGATCTCGCCTTTCTCGGCAACCGGCTGCCGGACCGCGAGGCGCGCGTCGAGGCCTTCTTCCTCGACCCGGCCGGCCGCTCCGCCGATCAGCGCTTCCTGCTCGGCGGATCGGGCTGGGGCGACAAGCAGATGCCCGCCAATGTCCGATGGCTCGGCCATGTCGGCACGCGCGACCACAATGCATTGAACGTCACGGCCAAGGCGGTGCTGAACATCAGCCGCGACAGCATGGCGGCCAATGGCTTTTCACCTGCGACGCGCGTTTTTGAGGCGGCGGGCGCCGGCGCATGCCTCATCACCGACGCCTGGCTCGGCGTCGACCTGTTCCTGAAACCCGGCGAGGAAATCCTGGTCGCGCGCGATGGCGAGGACGTCGCCGAGATCATGCAAAGCCTTAGTGCCGAACGGGCCAAGGCGATCGGGGCATCGGCGCTTCGTCGGGTACTTGGCGAACATACCTATACGACACGGGCCGTTTTGGCCGACGCCATCTTCAGGCGCCATTTCGAGCGTCCGACCGTGGAGGCGGCCGAATGACGAAGCCGCTCGACATCGTCTTTCTTGGCCTGTCGCTCTCCTCATCCTGGGGAAACGGCCATGCCACCACCTTTCGGGGGCTGCTTAAAGGTCTCCACGAACTCGGCCACCGCGTCACTTTTCTCGAACGCGACGTGCCGTGGTACGCAAGTCACCGGGATCTGCGCGATCCCGATTTCTGCGCCTTGCGCTACTATGAAACGATCGATGATCTTCGCCGCAATTTTGCGCGCTGCCTGCGCGATGCCGATATCGTGGTCGTCGGCTCCTTCGTTCCCGAAGGCCCTGAAATCATCGACGTCGTGGCATCGTTGTGCACGGGTCAGTTCTGCTTCTACGACATCGACACTCCGATCACGCTGGCAAAGCTTTCGACCGATGATTGCGAGTACATTGCCAGGCGGCAGGTCCCGTATTTCGACGTCTACTTCTCCTTCACCGGCGGGCCGACGCTTGCCCGTCTAACGGCGGAATTCGGCGCGAGGCGGGCCGAGCCGCTCTACTGCTCCGTCGACCCGGAACGGCATCACGGAACCGGTGATCCAATCCGCTGGGATCTCGGCTATCTCGGCACCTACAGCCCCGACCGCCAGGCGACGCTGGAGGCCCTGCTGTTCGAACCGGCGCGTCGCATGCCAGAGCGCCGCTTCGTCGTGACAGGCTCGCAATATCCGCGCGAAATCGCCTGGCCGGACAATGTGGATCGCATCGAACACCTGCCGCCGGCAGATCACGCCGCCTTTTACAGCCGCCAACGCTACACGTTGAACGTCACGCGCAGTTCCATGATCGCGGCCGGATGGTCGCCCAGCGTGCGCCTCTTCGAGGCAGCCGCCTGCGGCACGGCGATCATCAGCGATAGCTGGGCCGGACTGGACAGCCTGTTTCCAGAGCGGACGATCCACACGGCTCGCAGGACCGAGGACGTAGTCGGTATCCTGTCCGGGGAATCCGACGGCGCCCGGCTTGCCATGGCCAGGCAGGCGCGCGTGCTCATCCTCGCAGCTCACACAAGCATCGCAAGAGCCCGCGAATTCGTTTCGCTGCTGGCGCAGGCCAAATCGCCAGGTTCTGTTCTCGATCTGGACGTCGAGAGCGCAGCATGACCCGCAGACGGGAGAAGATAGAGATGCAGCTATCAAGAAAGGCGCAACGGACCAAGACCGTGCTTGTCGCCGGCGGCGCAGGTTTCCTCGGTTCGCATCTTTGCGAGACAATGTTCCAGGCCGGCTGGCGCGTGATCTGCGTCGACAATTTCCTTACCGGCCGCATGGAGAACATAGCATCGATCGCCGATCGTCCGGATTTTCGGCTGATCAAGCAAGACATTTGCCGACCGTTGGAGCTTGGCGAACCGGTTGACCGCATCTTCAACATGGCGTGCGCGGCCTCGCCGCCGCGTTACCAGGCCGACCCGGTCCATACGACGCGGACTTGCGTCATCGGAACGCTCAATCTGCTGGAGCTCGCCGCCCGCAATGGCGCCCGGTTCCTGCAGGCGTCCACCAGCGAAATTTACGGCGATCCCGAACAGCATCCGCAGAAGGAAGACTATGTCGGCCACGTGAACTGCATCGGGCCCCGCGCCTGCTATGACGAAGGCAAGCGCACCGCCGAAACCTTATGCTTCGATTATTTGAGAATGGGAAAGGCCGATATCCGTGTCGCGCGCATCTTCAACACCTATGGTCCCAGGATGGACCCTGCGGACGGACGGATCGTTTCCAATCTGATCATGCAGGCACTCGAGAGACGGCCGCTGACGATATTCGGCGACGGGCTGCAGACCAGGTCGTTCTGCTACGTTTCCGATCTGGTCGACGGCTTGATCCGGCTGATGGAGGTCGATCCCAATCCACGCCAGCCGGTTAATCTGGGCAATCCGGGGGAGTTCACCATCCTGCAACTGGCGAGCCTGGTGAGAGGCATGACCGCAACCAAATCGGGCCTGAAATTCCTGCCGCTGCCGCAAGACGATCCTCGTCGTCGGCAACCCGACATTTCCCGCGCGAGAAAGCTTCTCGGCTGGTCGCCAAAAGTGCCGCTCAGGCAGGGTTTGATGCACACGATCGGCTATTTTGCCGAGCTTGAGACGGCGCAGATGATCGACAGAAGACGTCGAATTGCCGCCACCGTGCGTTCTGCATCAGGCCGGCTGCAAAACCTGCCGGCCTGAGGCGAGGAGCGTCTGGCCGCTGTATGATCGCGCGGTCGTTTCGGATTTGGTCACTTTTTCTCGTCGCGGGAACAACCCGTCCAGCTTCTGGTTCTGCCAAGGTACCGGCATGGAGACGACTGTGCATCCGAAGCGATCCGCCAAAGACATCGAACAAATGGCCGCAAAGGAGACGGCTGCCTTCCTGCGGCGCGCCTCTATCACCTATCTGGAATGTTGTGTGAGCCTGATGATGACGCATCTTCAGCGCGAGGAGGTAGCCGCCATCCTCGAAAAGGAAGCGGATATGCTGCGCCGGCTGGATTGATCGGGCTCGAAGGGCCGCAGGTCGCCTTGGCTTTCCAGGAAACGAAGCAGCGCGGCAGCGTAACGTCTTGCCGCGGCCGCCAGCCGGATCTGTTCCCGATCATCGCCCGATCGCTCAGCCATGCTCCACAAGCCAAGCTGGAAGGCGAGATAGCAGGGCTCGTAGTAGTGGACCAGTTTGGCATCGACGGGACGAGACGTAGTCGCCTCGACAGCTTTGCACAGTGCCGCAGTCGCCGCGTCGGAGAGGCTGTACTCGACACGGGCGCCGGCAATGTCCCAGGCGATGTCCTGGCAGCCGATCAGATCGTGCGATCGGCAATGGTCGAGGGCGTCCGTCTTGATCAGCGTTCCGCCGCGCGAAAGGATGAACTCCCACGGATGAAGCCGCCCGTCGATTTCGACCCGCTGCATGGTCTTTGGTGAAGCCTGTTTCGAGAACCAGTTCCGCAGCTCCGCCGCGCGGCTTTCGCCCAGCGCCTCGCTGGTATTCCGCACGGCCATGTCGGCAAGCGCCTCCAGCGAGGCACCCGGCCCGGAGGCGGGCAGATTGGCTGCGCGCCAGGCGAGATAGCGCGCCAGATGAGCGACCATTTTTTGTTTCGAATGCCTTGCCCGCTCCAGCGTTGCACCGTCGCTCCAGCGTTCGACGAGAAAGCCATGGCACAGCCCGGCAATTTCCGGGCCAAAGCCTGCGTCATGCAGCCTCCTGGCAGTCTCGGCCTTGTGCATTCCGATTTCACCGAGGCCGACGAATTTGACCGACCATTTTTCCCGGCCCGCAGAAGCAAGAAACTTTCGCCGCTCGAAGCCGCGGTGGACGGGTGGCCAATGATCCTGCGAGCCATAATGCAAGCGACGCCACTCTCCGGCGGATATTTCCATCAGGCTGACCGCTGTGCGGCCGATCGTCCTGGCCACCCAATCCCGCAGCGCCGGCAGAGCGGATCCCGCGGGGAAAGTCCGTTCGAAATCCGCGGTGTGTTTTTGGCAAACCGTCCATGCCTCACGGATGTCCGCCGATGCCTCGGGACCCGGCCCACCCGAATGGCTGGGGAACAGATGGATGCGCCCGGCATCGATATCCAGCGCTTGCAGCCATGCGACGACGGCGTGAAACGAGCTGCCGGACAGGCCCGGGCCCTCATCGACGACAGCGAAATGGGCCGATGGCCTTGTCCTCCAGCCGCCGATCAGTTCCGGATCGGCGGCAAGCCGCCTGCGAAACGGATGACCGATCGGACGGACACCGACGGGTGCCTGTGCGCCGATGGCTGCAGCCACCATCGCTGCAAGCCCCAGGCCGATGCTGCGGATGCCGATTACGCATGTGTTCGCATCGAGACCCGACTGCCGCGCGGCGACCAAATAGCTTTCCGGATAGAGCGCGTAATGGGCGTAGCCCTCGGCCGTGCCGATGAGGATTTCGCCGTCGCAATCGAGTTCGGCCAGCATTCGCGGCACGTCGGCATCGATCGGGCCGTCGACGGCGAATCCGGCCCTCCACGATCTGCCCACGTCCCGGGCCAAGCCGACCAGGAGATTTGCGCCCGCGATCCGCTGTCGGGAATTCCTGTCCATGCCGTTGGCCTCGAATTCAGCATCGGCAAGGCCCTGGACCAATTCCGAGGTCTTGATGAACAGGCCGACCAGGGCTGCGTGGCGTTCGATCCCGCTGGGCATGTCCGCAATGTGCCCGGCCGCTTCGCAGGCCGAGCTGCGAACATGTCGCGCGCTCTCAATTCGCTTGTGGTCGCCATAGACGATCATTGTCCCGTCCCGGTTGGCCTCACTGCACAACTCGGCGAGCGCTACTTTGATCCACCATCGGTTGCACGATTTTTGCAGCCGGCAAGGAACAATCAGCGAGGCAGGCGGTTTGGCACGAAGAACTTACCTTCAACAGCATAGGCAGCGGTTTCGTGGGATCGAAGAAAGTTCGGATCGGAATAGTCGGCGTCGGCAACTGCGCCTCCTCCCTTGTTCAGGGCATCACCTATTACCGCGACGCAAGAAGCAATGAGCCCATACCCGGGCTGATGCATGCCGATCTTGGCGGCTACCATGTCAAGGACATCGAAGTGGTCTGCGCTTTCGACGTCGCCAAGGGCAAGGTCGGACGCGATGTGGCCGACGCGATCTACAGCGCGCCGAACAATACTTTCCGCTTTGCCAATGTAGCGCCTACCGGCGCCCGCGTCGAACGCGGACCGACGCTGGATGGCATCGGCAAATATCTGCGTGACGAGATCGTGGAGGCCGACGAACCCGTCGCCAACATCAGCAAGATCCTCGCCGAAAGCGGCGCCGAAATCCTGGTGTCATATCTGCCTGTCGGTTCGGAGGAGGCAACGCGCTTTTATGCCGAGTGCGCGCTCGAGGCGGGCTGTGCCTTGGTCAACTGTATACCCGTCTTCATCGCCTCGCGGCCGGAGTGGCGCCGGCGCTTCGAGCAGCACGGCCTGCCGCTGATCGGCGACGACATCAAGAGCCAGGTCGGTGCGACGATCGTCCACCGGCTGCTCGCCAACCTGTTCCGCGAGCGCGGCGTGCGCATCGATCGCACCTACCAGCTCAATTTCGGCGGCAACACCGACTTCCTCAACATGCTGGAGCGCGAGCGGCTGGAATCGAAGAAGATCTCAAAGACGCAATCCGTCACCAGCCAGATCGACGTTCCCCTGGAGCCCGGCAACATTCACGTCGGGCCGAGCGACCATGTCCCGTGGCTGACCGACCGCAAGTGGGCCTATATCCGGGTCGAAGGCACGACCTTCGGCGGCGTACCGCTCAATGCCGAGCTCAAGCTGGAAGTGTGGGATTCGCCCAATTCGGCCGGCGTCGTCATCGATGCGGTGCGTTGCGCCAAGCTGGCGCTCGACCGCGGTATCGCGGGCGCGCTGACCGGTCCCTGCAGCTATTTCATGAAATCGCCGCCCGAGCAGTTCACCGACGCGGAAGCGCGCCAGCGCACGCTCTCTTTTATCGCCGGCAAGGACGAGCCGATGCTCGATGCCGCGGAATGACGACGACGTTCTTTCTGGTGCGCCACGCCGCGCACGACAATGTCGGCTGTTATCTTGCCGGAAGGATGGCCGGCGTTTGCCTCGGCGAAGCCGGCAAGGCACAGGCCTCGCATCTGGCAGACCGCATGGCACGTGAGGCGATAGCGGCAATCTTCTGCAGCCCGCGCGAACGCACGCAGGAGACTGCCAATCCGATCGCGCTCGCCTGCAATGCCGGTGAAATCGCGATCCGCGAGGAGATCGATGAGATCGACTTCGGCACCTGGTCGGGAAAGACCTTCGAGGAGCTGAACCAGGATGCCGACTGGCGGGTGTGGAACGACCAGCGTCAGCAGGCGAGAACACCGAGCGGCGAGACCATGCTGGACGTGCAGCAACGCGTCGTCTCATTGATCGAGCAGGTCCGCGGCACCTACCAGAACCAGGGCGTCGCACTGGTCAGCCATGCCGACGTCATCAAGGCCGCCGTGTGCAAGGTGCTCGGCCTGTCGCTGGGGAACTGCTTTCGCTTCGATATCGACCCAGCCTCGATCACCACGGTTGTTTGGGGGGACTGGGGGTCGAAGCTGATCAGACTCAACGAAGCTGCCTGACGAGGAATTGCCGGATGCGTATGGCTATTTTCGGTCTTACCGTGACATCGTCGTGGGGCAATGGGCACGCCACACTGTGGCGCGGATTGATCCGGGCGATGGCCGGGCTGGGCTGGTCCATCACCTTCTTCGAACGCAACACTCCCTATTATGCCGGGACGCGCGACCTCGATCAGTTGGATGGCGGCAGCATTGTCCTTTATCCGGACTGGCAGGACATCCAGAGCGTTGCCGAGCAGGCGATGAGTGAGGCCGATGTCGTCATCGTCACCTCCTATTGCCCCGATGCCGTGAGCGCGTCGCGCCTTGCCCACCAGGCCTGCCGCGGACTGAAGGTGTTCTACGATCTGGACACGCCGGTGACGCTGGCGCGGATCGAACAAGGTGAGCCTCCGGCCTATTTCGGGCCGGAAGGGCTTCGCGATTTCGATCTCGTGCTGAGCTACACGGGAGGAACCGCGATCGACGCATTGAGGTCGATGCTGGGTGCGCGCCACGTCATGCCGCTCTACGGCCATGTCGATCCAGAGCGACACCGGCCGGCTCCGCCCAGGCCGGAGTTTGCCGGCGACCTTTCCTATCTCGGGACCTATGCGGCAGACCGCCAGGCCGGGGTCGAGAGGCTGCTGGTCAGTCCGGCTGCGCGCCTGCCGGAGCGCCGCTTCATCATTGGCGGCGCACAATATCCGCAGGAATTCCCGTGGAGCGACAATATTTTCTTCGTCCGTCACCTGCCGCCCGCCGACCACCCCGCCTTCTTTTCATCATCACGGCTGACTCTGAATGTGACCCGCGAGGCGATGGCAGAAAGGGGCTGGTGCCCATCTGGCCGGCTGTTCGAAGCCGCCGCTTGCGGTGCCGCGATGGTGAGCGACACATGGCCGGGACTGGAGGCCTTTTTCCGGCCCGGCGAAGAGATCGTCGTGGCGAACAGCACCGACGACGTGGTCGCCGCGCTCGACCTGTCCGACGCCGAGCTTGACGCCATCCGCCGTCGAGCGCGCGAGCGGGTGCTGGAGGAACACACCTCGGCACGGCGCGCGAAGGAATTCGACCGCATCCTGTCCGATGCACTGCACGGCTCCACGCATGGCGAGCCGTTGAAGGAGGCAGTTTGATGTTGGGCATCGTGCCCGCAGCCGGACGGGGAAGCCGCATCCAGCCGCTCGGCTTTTCGAAGGAGCTTCTGCCGGTCGGCAGCCGCATCGACGGCAACACCGAACGGCCTTGCGCGGTCAGCGAATACCTGGTGCGCCGCATGGTGCGCGCGGGGGCCGACAAGATCTGCTTCGTCATCGGCTCGGGTAAGTCGGATATCCTCGAATATTATTCTGCCGGCTATGCCGACGCGACTGCGCTGTTTGTGGTGCAGCCCTCTCCGGTCGGCCTTTGCGACGCCATCTTCCGTGCCGCACCGCTCGTCACAGCCGATGAGACCGTTCTGGTCGGGTTGCCTGATACGATCTGGTTTCCCGAAGACGGCTTCCTGGCCCTCCCGGACGACGGCCTGTCCTTCCTGCTGTTTCCGGTGGACCAGCCGGAGTTCTTCGACGCCGTTGTTGTCGACCAGGACAGCCGGGTGAAGCAAATCCAGGTCAAGCAGCAGAATGCCCAATCGAACTGGATCTGGGGTGCGTTCAAGATGCCCGGCCGCACCCTTCACCAGCTCGCCGCGCTGTGGCGGGAACGGGACCGGTGCGACGAATATATCGGCACGCTGGTCAATGCCTATCTCGCCGCCGGAGGCGATGCCTGCGGCATCAAGGCTGGCACCGCCTATGTCGACGTCGGCACCTTCAACGGCTACCGCACCGCACTTCGCCTGCTTGAAAGCGCCGCCGGTACCAGGGACGATCAAGTCGACATTACGCTGCCCAGCCACCAGCACGTCCCTGTCCTCGCAGGCGAAAGAGGCTAGCCATGCTGCATTCCGATGCCGAAATCCGCCGCCGTATCGATGCGCTCGGCCCATGGTTCCACAATATGGAACTGGCCGGCATCGAAACCGCTCCCGACCATTTCCTTGGCAACTATCCGCTGATCAAATGGCGCAAATTCGCCGACGCCATTCCCGCCGATCTTTCCGGCAAGGCGGTGCTCGACATAGGCTGCAATGCGGGTTTCTATTCGATCGAGATGAAACGCCGCGGCGCCGGCCGCGTGCTTGGCATCGATTTCGATGAGGCTTACCTGGCGCAGGCGCGCTTTGCCGCCGAGGTAGCAGACTGCGACATCGAATTCCGGCAGCTCTCGGTCTACGACGTTGGCGCCCTGCATGAGCGGTTCGACATCGTGCTGTTCATGGGCGTGCTCTACCATTTGCGCCATCCCTTGCTCGCACTCGATCTGATCCGGGAGCACGTCGCCCGGGACCTGATGATCTTCCAGTCGATGCAGCGCGGCAGCACCAACGTGCCGGCGCTCGAGCAGAATTATCATTTCTGGACCCACGACCTGTTCGACCGGCCGGAGTTCCCAAAGCTACATTTCATCGAGCATCGTTACGCCGACGACCCGACCAACTGGTGGATTCCCAATCGCGCCTGCACCGAAGCCATGCTGCGCAGCGCCGGCTTCGAGATCGTGCTGCAACCGGAGCAGGAGGTCTATTTCTGCCGCACCGGCGACGTGCCGGCCGGCGGCGGCGCCGTCTACCCGTCGAAAGGACCGACAAATGATTGAAGCCGCGATGATCTGGAACGAGCCCAACAACAAATCCCACTGGGATCCCGAGCTCGACCCCGACTGGAGCCGCTTCGCCGCTACGGCAATCCTGGCCGCCGACGCGATCGCGTTGGAGAATCCGGCCTTGACCAAAGTCCTTGGCGGCATCTCGCCGATCGATGCCGGCTTCATGACACGGATGAAGGAATTCGGCGTGCTCGATCATGTCGACGCAGTCGCCGTGCACGGCTTTCCGCTCGACTGGAACCTCTGGCAGATCCACGAATGGCCGCAGAAGATCGGCGAGATTTCGGCTGTCACCGATCTTCCGGTATGGGTCAGCGAGGTCGGCGTATCGACCTTCGGCGCCGAGGAGGTACAGGTCTGGGGCCTGCGCCGGACCGCGGAATTGCTGATCGGCAACGCGCCGCGCATCCAATGGTACAGCCTCTACGACCTGCCGCGCGAGTGGGAAGCGACGACACGCCATCGCGAGGCGGAAGGCTCGTCTTACTACCGCCATTTCTACATGGGCCTGCTCCGCCAGGACGGCACGCCAAAGCCCGCGCTCGAGGAGTTCCTTCACCACACGCCGGCAATGGGACTGGTGCAGTGGTTCCATTTCGAAGATCACCGGCTGGACGACGCCGTTGCCTGGATGAAACGCCTCGGCGTCACCAATCTGCGTACCGGGCTTTCCTGGGCCGACAGCTTCAGGCCGAACGCACTTGACTGGTTCGACCGGCAGATGGAGGCTTTGGCCGACTTCGACGTGACGGTTACTTTCTGCTTCACGCCGGAACACCGCGGAATGATGCCGCACCACAGCAGTCCGCCGCTGGTGCCGGAGGAATTCGCCGACTTCTGCGCGGCAATGACGCGCCGATATGCCGGCAGCATCGCTGCCCCTTCGGTCTGCAGGCTGCGCGCCTCCGCAGCGTGAGGAGCTTCGGCCCTCCAGCCATGACGCTCACCATCCTCAACGTCGCCTATCCCCTCGCCCCGGTCGGGCCGGATGCGGTCGGTGGTGCCGAGCAGGTGCTGTCGATGCTCGACCAGGCGCTCGTACAGGCCGGACACCGCTCGATCGTGATCGGCTGCCAGGGCTCGAGCGCTGCGGGTGTCCTCATCGAGACGCCGGCCGAACCGGGCGTGCTCGATGAAGCGGCCAAGCGCCGGGCGCAGCGTGCTCATTGCGCCGCAATTGCCACCGCGCGCGCTCGCTGGCCAATCGAGGTGGTCCATTTGCACGGTATCGATTTCGATGCCTATCTGCCGGGCGACGGGCCGACATTGGTGACCCTGCATTTGCCGCTCGACTGGTATCCGGCCGACGCTCTCAATCCGGCGCGGGAGGATCTGTGGCTGCATGCGGTATCGGCGGCTCAGCAAAGAACCGCGCCGCCGGGAGCCAGGCTGATTGGGCCGATTCCCAACGGAGTGGACGTCGACGCGCTGAGCGAGCCGCAGGCCAAACACGACTTTGCGCTCGTGCTCAGCCGCGTCTGCCCGGAAAAGGGCATCCATCTGGCGCTCGACGCAGCCAAGAAGGCCAGCGTGCCGCTGGTCATCGGTGGCAAGGTCTACCCCTATGAAACGCACACAGCGTATTTTCGCGACGAGGTCGAACCCCGGCTGGACGACCGGCGCCGCTTCCTTGGTCCGCTCGGCTTTGTCGCCAAGCGGCGCCTGCTGAATACAGCCCGCTGCCTAGTCATCCCGAGCCTTGCCGCGGAGACCAGTTCGCTCGTCGCAATGGAGGCGCTCGCCTGCGGCACCCCCGTGGTGGCCTTCCCGAATGGCGCACTGCCGGATGTGGTCGAGCACGGCAAGACCGGGTATCTGGTCGGGGATGTCGACGAGATGGCCGAAGCCATCGCTGCCGCACCCAGCCTGGACCCCGAGACCTGCCGAGCCGAGGCGCGGCGGCGCTTTTCACTCGACCGCATGGTTTCCTCCTACATGGACGCCTATCGGGCGCTGGCACGGCTCGGCACAGACAGCGGGCAGCTCGCGACGGCGAGGTGAGCAGGACATGCTCCGCAGTGAGATCATCGACGATCCGGCGGACCTCGAAGCCCTCGAGCCGCACTGGTGGGAACTTTGGTCGCGCAGTCCCTCGGCGACGCCGTTCCAGTCTCCCGCATGGTTGCTGCCATGGTGGCGGACATTTGCTCCCGGCGAGCTAGCGACGGTCGCCGTCTGGCGTGGCGACGATCTGGTCGGCCTGGCGCCACTCTATCTGGAACGCCACGACGCCGGCGCGCGATTGCTTCCGCTCGGCATTTCGTTGAGCGACTATCTGGATGTCCTTTGTCTTCCCGAGATGGCCGAACCGGTCGGCGCAGTCATCGGTGGCGCCGTTCTTTCCGTCGGCTGGTCACAGTGGATCTTGCAGGATCTGCCTCCCGGCGGCGCCGGCCTTGCCATCAGGCATGCCGCGCTCGAATCGTGCCAACCCGTCGGTCACGCCGCTTGCCCGGTGCTCGCCCTCGCTGGCGACCAGACGCTTCAAGGCTGCGTTCCGGCACGGCGGAGGCGCCAATTGCGGCGCGCCCACAGGGCCGCGTCGAGACGCGGCAGTGTCTCCATCGAACCCGCTTTGTCCGATCCGCAGATATTCCTCGACCACCTGATCCGCCTTCACCGCGCGCGCTGGGCCGGACACGGCGACGGCGTTCTGTCCGATTCCCGCGTGGAAGCATTCCACCGTCAGGCGCTGCCGCAGCTGGTCGCACAGGTGCTTGCCCGATGCTGGCTTGTCACGATCGGTAACGCGATCGTGGGCGCCTATTACGGGTTCCATCATCGTGGCCGCGCTTGCGCTTATCTCGGTGGCTTCGATCCGGCCTATGCCGATGAAAGTCCCGGCGCGCTGCTCATCGGCCAAGCGATAAGGCAGGCGATCTGCGAAGGCGCGGAAGAGTTCGATTTTCTGCGCGGACAAGAGGCCTACAAGTACAGCTGGGGCGCCGTCGACCGGTGGACGATGCGCAAGATCTGGACGCGGAGCAAAGGGCGATGAGCGCGACCCAGCCAGAATCTCGGCGGTCGATATCAGCAAGGCGGGTGCTGGAGGATTGCATGGCAGACGGTGCCGGCGTCGAAGCCGTCATCGCCAGGCTGGCTCTCCGTTTCGAGACAGGAATCGATGCTGCAGAATTGGCGAAGATTGCGCAAAACACGCACTCGGCTGACCCGCGAAACACGGCAAAACTGCAACGGATTGCCGACCTGCTTCGGCGCAGGCCCGAGATCTTCGCCACGCTGCGCAAAACAGGTGGCGCCGTTCGGCACGAGCGTGGCGAGGACGAGACCGACGATGCGATCGTCAAGCGGCTGGCGGCTGGGTTTGACGCGGCGGCGGCGATCTCCCCGGCGGCGAGCGTCCAGCTGTCATCGCTGGGCAATGAGGAAAACCTCTCTGCCGCTACGGCTGAGATCGTTGCATGGCTGGAGAGGCGAGGCTTTACCGGCACCGGCCGCGACATACTGGATATCGGCTGTGGTATCGGTCGGTTCGAACAGGCGCTCTCCGCTCTGTCGCACCGAATCGTTGGCAGCGATATATCCCCAGCGATGATCTCGATCGCCCGCCGGCGATGCGCCGGGCTCGGCAACGTAGAATTCCGCCCTACGCGCGGTTTCGATCTTGCCGATTTTTGCGATGCAAGCTTCGACCGCGTGCTGGCCGTCGACAGCTTTCCCTATCTGGTGCTGGCCGGCCTTGCGGAGCGACATTTCGTGGAAATCGCGCGCGTGCTGAAGAGGCCGGGGATGGCCGCGCTTTTGAATTATTCATATCGCGGCTCGCCGGCGCTGGATCGCGCCGATGTCCATAACTTCGCCAACGCAAATGGCATGCAAGTCCTCGTCGACGGCGAAAAGCCGTTCCGGCACTGGGACGGCGATGCCTTCCTGCTTACGATTTCCGGCGGAACATTGCGGCCCAACGCTGGTTCGGATGCCGAACGGGAAAAGCCGCTATTCGACGGTATGAAGGAGGACAAGATGGCGTCCGGAAGCAAGAAGCACATCGGTCGCGGCAGTCACGGCAAAGGCGCTGGCGCTGGCGCGATGACGGATCTTCCCAAGGACAAGATCGGAGAGAACGCCGTTCTGTCCAACAGAGACAAGAAGCAGCACACCAAGGAGCGTGGGCTCGACGGCAATCGGGTCAAGTCCGAGCAGTACCAGGATCATTCAGCGGATCGGCGGCCTGAAGACTGATCGTTGCGGCGGCATATGGCTTGCAGCCGGCGAGCAATTGAAACACCGCGAGAACCCAACCGCTGACGAAGCTGTGCAAGGACCGAAGCCGGTCGCATGGACGCCCTGCAAATTCTTGCAAACTCGCACTGTTGCCACCAGAGTGAGGTGAAGGGACCAACATTTGCCAAGAGAGCGCGATGTCTCGCTCAAGGGAAGATTCCGTCAGCACGCGTGCCGATCTGACGATAGACCGGGAAATCGCTTCCTTGCTTGCGGCCATCGAGCAGGAAAGGGTTCCTGACCGGCTGACCAAACTTGCGATCGAGTTGCAGCATGCGCTTGTCGAAAGGCACTTGCGCGAGACCAGCAACTAACGTGACGTGTATTAGCGGCGCCTCTCGGCTTCGAAGTCCAGTTGTCCTTCGGACAGATAGCTGCGCCTTTCCATCAGGGTTTGCGAGGAACTTTCGCCAAGGTATTCCAGCACGCCGGCGCGTGCCCTGTTGAGCCGGCTCTTCACGGTTCCCACCGCGCAACCGCATATTTCGGCCGTTTCCTCATAGCTGACGCCCAGAACGCCTATCAACATCAGAACCTCGCGCTGGTGCTCAGGAAGGCTCTGGATGGCCTGGTGGACCTCCTTGCCCTGCACGGACCATTCCTGCGTCGCTTCCGAGATCGGCCGCAGCGATGCGCAGTCGAGCAGGCCGGGCGCTTCCCTCACCGCGGCCCTGACACGCGTGTAGTAGGTGTTGCGCATGATCGTAAAGAGCCATGACTTCATGCGCGTTCCAGCTTCGAATTTGTCAATGTTGGCCAAGCCCTTGGTCAGCGTCTCCTGGACCAGGTCGTCGGCATCATCGGGGGTGCGGCAGAAGGTGCGGGCGAAAGCCCTCAAAGCGGGTATGAGGTCGACGATGGAAACTTCTTCGGTTTCGCGAGTCGCCAAGGCGTAGGCTGCAGGTGGCAATGGTCCAGCTCCCGTCCAGAATGAGTTCGTGAGCGCAGACCAGTTAAATGCATTGGGCGAAAGATCGTTCCGGTTGGCGAAAGCACCCGGCTCCAGAAACCGGAGAGGACTTGGCTGAGCAATCCCGGCCGACGGCGATATTTTTGACGGAACAACCATCGGGATCGCGGAGTTCAAAATCAAGGTCGTCCGACAAATTCGCGCGCCGACATTTGGCGCGTCGAAATGCGATCTCGCAGCGAGCCTTGGCTGCGACCTCAAGGGCGGCCCGCCACCTCAAGAAACAGGAGGAGTCCATGACAGGAAACAAGCACGCCAAAGGCAAAACGCCGGCCGATAGCGATCTTGCCAACGATCCCGGCATCGGCAGTTCCAGGGGCACGATCAAGGAGGGCGACCGGCTCGATCAGGGCAACAATACGTTCGAAGGCGATGTCGAGAACGACACCACGCCGCAAGGCGGTATCAATCCCCGGCAAAAGATGCGGACCAACAAGTGACCGGCTGCGCACGATCGAACAAACCTGCTGCAACCCGTGCAGCAATCCCGCGTTAAAGAGCATGAGCCTCGTGTCCGCCCCGGACGTTGATGCGACAGGCTCTTTCGCGGAGACACAGATGACAAAAAAATCGTTTGGCCGCCCCGTTCCAATTCTCGTCGGCCTTGGTTTCCCTCGCCATGTCGAGAATATCTGGCAGGCCTATGACGTCTTAAACGAATGGCCGAGCCGCGGTCCGGCGCACAAGGCGGCGTTCGACGCCTGTCGCGCCGGGCTGGCTGACGAGGTCGACGTCGAGACGGTGCGCGCGGCGTTCGATACGTTCGCCCGCAAGGCGGGCATTCTGGCCTACGATATCGCAGCCGAAATACCAGCACGCCCCACAACAGCTGCGAAGGCCCACGACGTCTGGCCGAAACGCCCATCGGACGGCCGTGTAGACCCTGAAGACGCCCAGCTTGCTTGAAGCGGCCACCTTGCTTGAAGCGGCCACCTTGCTTGAAGCGGCCACCTTGCTTGAACCGGGAGGAATACGGTGCTGAGAACAGAGTTCGATACCCCTGTTTGCATCTATTTCGGCAAGCCTGGGCGATCGCGATTGGTCAGTTCCGTTTTCGAAGCAGTACATTGCCTGAAAAGCGAGAAATGGCCGGCGCGCAATGCTCCGCTGGCGCTGGCGGCCGCTGATGTATTGAATCGCGCCCGGACCGGTGAAATTACGGCCGGCAAAGCGCGGCAAGCATTTGTCGACGCCGCTTGGGAGGCGAACATTCTTGTCGAAGGCGAGCCGCATGACGCGCGTGGCCTGACAGCCTTCATGTCGGACAGCGGGTGAACCGGCACGCTGTTTTCCCGCAGTTCCGTCCAAAGCTTGGTTTATCGCGAATGATTGGCGTTCTCGGCCTTTTTCTCGCGCTGCTGCCTGAGGACCTCGTCGGTTCCGACCAGCTTCTTCGATCCGCCGGGAATCGCGGTGGACACAACAGCCGGTGGGTCGCTTGCCGGGAAAGAATCCTCCAGACCCGCCTGCAACTGGTCTTCCAGCGTTTGCGGCTCTTCAGACCGGCCGGGGGTCCTTCGGGTATCTACGTTCTCCAGTGGCTGCTTCATGTCCGGTGAAGACTTTACCTCTCGAATCCAGCCGTAGAGCTGTTCGATGGCAAATTCCTTCATCGTGTCGAAATCGGCTTTTTCGTCACGCGATGCCTCGATTTGGTCGACCATCGTCTTCTCGAACCGGTCGAGATTATCGTTTCCGCAGGCCCGGCAGAGACGCACCAGCGCCTCGCGCAGTATGAGTGGCGCAAAGTGCGCCGTCGCCTCAAGCCTGAGCTGCTGCAAACGCTCCGGGGTAGCGGCTTGGAACTTCGACATGTTCGACCTCTCGCCTTGTGGAGCAGGTCAACGAAAATTGTCGGCGGATGTTCCATCGGCGGTGGCCGGTGCATCGCTTGATCCTCAGCGGTGCGCGCCACCGACTGCCATGCGGATACCGAGACAGACGACGAAGCAGCCTGCCACGCGCTGCTGCCAGAGCCTTACCTTCGGGCGTTTCATGACCCAGGTCCCGAGCGTGCCGGATGCGAGTGCATATGTGCCCAGCACCAACACACCGGTCATTTTCTGGGTGCCACCGAGCAGCAGCAATTGCAGCGTGACCGATCCGCGGGAGGGATCGACGAACTGTGGAAGGAAAGCTAGCATGAAGGTTATCGGCCAGGGATTTATCAGATTGGCGATCATTCCTTCGCGTGCGGCCACAAGCGCCCCGACACTGCGGGGCTCCTCGACGGCGACGCCGGCCGACGGCAGCAGCACCAGACGCGATCCAAGCCAAACCAGATAGGCTGCGCCCATCCATCGAAGCATGGCAAAGGCAAACGGCGATGCCTGGAGCAGCGACGATATGCCGAGGGCAAGCAGCGGCAGCTGGACCATACCGGCGCCGAGGGTCATTCCCAGGACGGTGAACAGGGCAACATCACGGCCCTGCCCGATGCCGCGCGCAATCACCAGCAGACTGTCGGGCCCCGGCGGCATCTGCATCAGGATGACCGTTCCGACAAAAGCCGTCCACGAAGCGGGATCCACGTCGCTACTTCGCCCCGGTTTCGCAAGATGCCTTTGCGCCGTCCTTCAACTGGCCGGCATCTCGCATCATCTTGAGCGCTTCGTCCCTCGTCAGGCCGCACTTGCGGGCAAAAAAATCGATCTCATAGGCCAACTCGGCCGACAGGTCGTGTTTGGCATACATTCTTCGCTTGTGTTTGCGTGCGCCCACCAAGGCTCGGTCCCGGCTATGTTAGTCCTCCCGAACTCACATCGGATCAGCCGGTTCCCACTGCCTGACCAATTCGTTTCCGCAGGTTTTCTCACGCGCCGTCCGGCCGGCCGACCCTGTCCTTGAGTTCGTTCAGGAATGCGAGGAGCGCGTCTTCAGGATCGTCGGCCTCTTCGGTCAGCATATCGATGCCCCAGCGGCCGAGAACAGCCTCCTGGACGATGCTCGGCTGCGACATGAAGATGAAGGATTTCGGACGGTTCTTCTCGTAACCGGACCTGCGCCAGGTCTGCCAAAGCCGATGCAGCAGCAGACGGATGTTCATGTCGGACATGCTGTAGCCGATGAACAGGATGGTGCGCCCTAGCGCGTCGGCTCGAAATTTCACATCGAGCGGCGAATCGAACGACAGCCGTTCAAAATAGTCGGTCTCCGCCAGGACCAACGATTTATCGTCGTCGAAATCGCCGTGGAACTTGATGATCTGCGTCACCTCGCCGGTGGCCTTTGGCAAGTCCTTCGCATTGGCGACTTTGACAAAGGGGCGGCTATGGATCTCGAAGGCCACCTCGAGGTTGCGATCATAATTGGTGGTGTAGATGATCGGAAAATCGAGCGATACGATCAGCTTGTGGATTGCCGATCGCTGCACTTCTTCCCGCGAGACGCTCCATTCGCGATCCATCCAACTGCGCAAATGGCTGAGGCTCCCCTGCTTCAGCCGGTAATATTCTGCAATGGCCTGATAGCTGGCCTCTGGTGCGCCTATCATGTCCTCGTGAAGGCCGAGCTCGTTTTGCATGTGCTCGATGAGCTTTTGCCAAGACGGCAAGCCGACGCTCATCGACACCCCGGCTCCAACGAACAGGATCGCTCGTCGCTCTTTCACCGATTGGGCCAGTTGCTCGACTGCAGACAGCATTCGACACAACTGCAATAGATACCGCTCCGTTCCAGCCGAGCCCGGACCACCGGGAGAATAACTCCGATTTCGGATTGAATGCCTCCCGAGCGCCCGCCGCCGAGTTTAGCTCACCCCATCCGATATTTATTTCATTCCATTTGGCACTTCTGCGCCTGTCACGCGTTGGGAGTGTTCAACAAACACGGCGCAGCTGATGGATCGCAATCGGATTGTCTCAGTAGCATTATGTCTGTTCCTGCTTACGATCTGCGCCGTCCAGCAAAAAGCTTGGGCTCAAGCACCTTGCCCGGCCGACCACGACAAATTGTTGGCCGCTCTCAAGGCCAACGTCAAAGCAAGCGGCGGCCCGGGCAATGGCGGCTTCGATACTCATGAATGGGCCGCAGTCGTGGCTCGCGACGGAACGGTCTGCGCCGTCGCGTTCAGCGGGCCTACCGCCGACGCCCAGTGGCCCGGCAGCCGGCTGATCGCCGCCGAAAAAGCCAATACCGCCAACGGGCTCAGCCTCGCCCAGATGGCGTTGTCCACCGCGAACCTCTATGCGCCGGTGCAGCCCGGCGGTCCTCTATACGGCCTGCAGGCCACCAATCCGGTCAATCCAGCGGTAGCCTATGCCGGCGATCCTTCGACATTTGGAAGCTCCAGCGATCCGTTGCTGGGAAAGCCCATCGGCGGTGTCGTCGCATTTGGCGGCGGCCTGGCTCTTTACGACGCCAAGGGGATCGTCGGGGCGCTTGGCATAAGCGGCGATTCCTCTTGTGCCGACCACAATGTCGCCTGGCGCGTGCGCGCCGCGCTGGGGCTGGACAAGGTGCCGGCCGGCATCAACCCAGACCGCAAGGACGCCATCATTTACGACCTCGATCCCGGCGGCAAGAGCGCCTCCGGCTGGGGGCATCCATTGTGTGCCGGAAGTGAGGCGGACGTGGCGGCGGAGCTCGGCGCCGGCGTGGGCGGGTCAATACACAAATGAAGAAAGTGCGACAGGTGGCCGTGCAAACCAGTGTGTCAGCCAACGGGGGAAAAAGGTCTATGGCTGCGATGCTGGGATGGACGCTGCTGGCGGGCTTCGCGCTGATTACCGCGGCGGTTGCTCAGTCAACGTCAAGCCCTGCGATAAATCCGCCGGCCGCAGCCGCTCCGCCCGACGACGGCCAGTGGGCGATGCCGGCAAAGAACTACGCCTCGACCCGCTACAGCGATCTCGCGGAAATCACCGAAGACAACGTCAAGACCCTGCAGGTGGCCTTCACCTTCTCGACCGGCGTCAACAAGGGCCAGGAGGCTGCGCCCCTGGTGGTCGGCAACACGATGTACATAGTGACGCCGTTTCCCAACATCCTCTATGCGCTTGACCTTACCAAGCCCGGCGCGCCGATGAAGTGGAAGTTCGAGCCCAATCCGGAGCCTGCCGCCCAGGGCGTTGCCTGTTGCGACGTGGTGAACCGCGGTGCGGCCTTCTTCAACGGGCGCATCTATTTCAACACGCTCGACGGCCACACCATCGCCGTGGATGCGGCCACCGGCAAACCGGTCTGGAACACCCATATCGGCAACATCAATGTCGGCGAGACCATCACGATGGCGCCGCTGGTGGTAAAGGGGAAGGTGCTGGTCGGCAATTCCGGCGGCGAAATGGGCGTACGCGGCTGGATCAAGGCGCTCGACGCCGGCGACGGCCACGTCGTCTGGACGGCCTACAACACCGGCCCGGACACCGAGGTGCTGATCGGCCCGGATTTCAACCCGCATTACGACATGGACAAGGGCAAGGATCTCGGCGTGACGTCGTGGCCGCCCGACGCCTGGAAGATCGGCGGCGGCAATGTGTGGGGCTGGATCTCCTATGACCCGGACCTCAACCTGATCTTCCATGGCACCGGAAATCCCGGTCCGTGGAATCCGGATCTGCGGCCTGGCGACAATAAATGGACCGCCGGCATCTTTGCCCGCGATCCCGACACCGGCGCAGCCAAATGGTTCTATCAATGGACCCCGCACGATCTGCACGACTACGACGGCATCAACGAACAGGTGCTGCTCGACATGACCTGGCAGGGCAAGCCCCGCAAGGTGCTGGTGCGGCCGGAACGCAACGGCTACGTCTATCTGTTGGATCGCACCACGGGCGAGGTCCTGTCGGCAGTGCCGTTCGGGCCGGTCAATTCCAGCAAGGGCGTCGACCTCAAGACCGGCCGGCTGATTGTAAATCCGGACAAAAAAACCGGCACCGGCAAGGTCGTGCGCGACATCTGCCCGACCGCGTCCGGCCTCAAGGACTGGCAGCCTTCGGCATTCTCGCCCAAGACCGGTCTGCTCTACATCCCGCACAACAATCTCTGCATGGACGAAGAGGGCGTCGAGGTGAATTACATCGCCGGCACGCCCTACGTCGGCATGAACGTGCGCATGATCCCCGGGCCGGGCGGCAATCGCGGTGCTTTCACCGCCTGGGATGTCGCCGCCGCCAAGCCGGCGTGGAGCCTGAAGGAGAACTTTCCGGTGTGGAGCGGCGCCGTCGCCACCGCCGGCAACGTCGTGTTCTATGGCACCATGGAAGGCTGGTTCAAGGCGGTCAGCGCCAGGACCGGCGAACTGCTGTGGCAGTTCAAAACGTCGTCCGGCATCATCGGCCAGCCGATCACCTATCGCGGCCCGGACGGGCACCAATATGTTGCGATCCTTTCGGGTGTCGGCGGCTGGGCCGGCGCGATCGTATCCGGCGATCTCGATCCGCGCGACGCCACCGCCGCGCTCGGCTTCGTCAACGTCATGAAAGATCTGAAGGATGTAACCACGCCGGGAGGTACGCTGTATGTGTTCCGGCTGCCTTGAGACGATCGGCCGAGTTGCGCGGCCACGGAGAACGCGTTCGCGGCGGTTAGCCGTCGCGGTTGGCGCACTGGCGCTCTCGCTTGTCGCCACCCTTGCCGATGCGCGCGAGCTGAGGATCTGCGCCGATCCCAACAACATGCCGTTCTCCAATGCCGCCAGGGAAGGCTTTGAAAACAAGATTGCCGAACTCGTCGCCGGGGAGCTTGGTGCGACGGTGTCCTACACGTGGTGGGCACAGCGGCGCGGCTTCGTCCGCAACACGCTGAAAGCCGGCTTGTGCGATCTGGTGCCCGGCACGCCCGTCAATCTCGAGATGCTGCGCACGACCGCGCCCTACTACCGGTCTTCCTATGTGTTCGTGACACGCAAGGATGTGCCAGAAATCACGTCCTTCAACGATCCTCGCCTGCGCGATCTGCACATCGGCGTCCAACTGATCGGCGACGACGGCGCCAACTCGCCGCCCGTCCAGGCGCTTGGCCGCCGCGGCATCGTCGGCCATCTCATCGGTTTCCCCGTCTATGGCGACTATTCGGCGCCGAACCCGCCAGCGCGCATTATTGAGGCGGTCGCGAATGGCGACATCGACATGGCCGTCGTCTGGGGACCGTTGGCCGGCTACTTCGCATCCAAGCAGAAGGTGGCGCTGCGGATCACGCCGGTTTCGCCGCGCGTGGACGGCCCGCAACTGCCGATGATCTACGACATCTCGATGGGCGTGCGCCGTGGCGACGATACGCTGCGCAACGAGGTGAACGCCGCCCTGACCAGACACCGCGACGAGATCGACGCGATCCTGGCGGCCTACCAGGTGCCCCGCCTCGATCCTGTCGGAGCGCCTTGAAATGAAGCGCGGTCTTCCCTTGCTGGTGTTCGCGATCCTCGCGGTTTCCGGGTGCCAGCGTGAGGAACGCGACACGCGTCCACAGTCGGCGCTCGGCTCGGGCGACCAACCGGCAGCCGTGACGGCCCTCGAGCCGGGCGGCCAACGGCCGGCCTCGTCCGATACCAAGGCCGGCGTGTTCGAGGCCAACGCCTTCCACCTCAGCGAGGGCAAGCGTCTGTTCAACTGGTTCAACTGTTCCGGTTGCCATGCCAATGGCGGTGGCGGCATGGGCCCGGCCCTTATGGACAAGAAGTGGCTCTATGGCAGCTCGATCGAAAGCATCCACGCCACGATCAGGGACGGTCGGCCAAACGGCATGCCGAGCTTCCGCGACAAGATCCCGGACGACCAGATCTGGGAGCTTGCCGCCTTCGTCCGCGCGTTGAGCGGCAACGCGCCAAAATCCGCTGCGCCGAGCCGCGACGACGACATGATGCCCCATCCATCCGAAAATCGCCTGCCGGATGCCGCGACTCTGGGGAAGTCGCCGTGAACCGCCTTGTTTGCAGGGTGTGCTGCGGCGCAGCCTTCATGCTGCTCCTTGCAGGATGCAGCGGCTGGCAATCGGCGCTCGACCCAAAAGGCTCGGCCGCGGGTGAGCTTGCGTGGCTGATCTGGTTCTTCACCGCGCTGTGCACGGTGGTCTGGCTTCTAGTGCTGGCTGTGCTGATCATGCCATTGGCCCGGCGCGCGGCGCCGCTCGGCGATCCACTTGTACTCGACGCTGCCGCCGAGCGCAGCAAGATGCGAATTGTCGTCGCCGCACTCGCCGCTACCGCCCTGATCCTGGTAGGCCTGACCCTGCTGAGCTACTTCGCCAACCGGACGCTCGCTGCTATCGGCTCGGATGCGGCGCTGACGATCCGGGTGACCGGACATCAATGGTGGTGGGAGGTGCGCTACGAAAATGATCAGCCGAACCGCATCCTGACGACCGCCAATGAAATCCACATCCCGGCGGGCGAGCCGGTGCGGCTTGTAGTGACCTCGACCGACGTCATCCATTCCTTCTGGGTCCCGAACCTCTCGGGCAAGCTGGACCTCATTCCAGGCCACGAGAACGTTCTCGATCTGAAGGCGGACAAACCCGGCGTCTATCGCGGCCAGTGCGCCGAGTTCTGTGGCGCGCAGCATGCCAATATGAGCACCTTCATCATCGCCGAACCTCGGCCTGTATTCGACGCCTGGCTGAACGATCAGCTGCGGCCGGCGGCCGCCCCCGTGTCGGCCGAGGCCAAAACCGGCCACGACCTGTTCCTCAAACGGCCATGCGTGATGTGCCACAAGATCGGCGGCACCATCGCCGGCGGTACGGTCGCTCCCGACCTTACACATATCGCAAGCCGGCGGACGCTCGCTGCCGGAACGCTGGCGATGAGCCGGGGCAATCTCGCAGCCTGGATAGCCGATCCGCAAGGGATCAAGCCAGGTGCCCACATGCCCGTGGTGGGACTGAACGGGGACGAGCTGAATGCAATCGTAGCCTATCTCGAGGGCTTGAAATGAGTAGCGCCGACCTGGCCCATGGGCGTGACCTCGCCCAGCAACGCGCCGCAGCACAAAAGGGTGACCTAGCTCCCGAGCGCGACGGTCCTCGTGATACCGGCCTCGACGACGCCAGCCTTGACGGCTGGTTGGCGCGGACATGGCAGACGGCGCCAGGCATCATCGGTGCGCTCTCGAGCGTCGACCACAAAATTGTCGCGCGGCGCTACCTGATCACCGCTTTCGTCTTCCTGTGCCTCGGTGGCCTCAGCGCCGTTGCCATGCGCATCCAACTGTCGGGGCCGGAGCGTGGGCTGATCGGGCCCGACCGCTACAACCAGCTGTTCACCATGCATGGCGTGACCATGATGTTCCTGTTTGCAGTGCCGATCGTTCAGGCGACCGGCATCTACCTCGTGCCACTGATGGTCGGCACCCGCAATATCGCCTTTCCGCGCCTCAATGCATTCAGCTTCTGGATTTATCTCTCCGGTGGCCTCTTCGCTTGGGTGTCGTTTGCACTCGACATGGCGCCCGACGTCGGCTGGTTCTCCTACGTGCCGCTGTCCGGTCCTGAATTTGGGCCAGGCAAGCGTTCCGACGTGTGGGCGCAGATGATCACTTACACCGAAGTGTCATCGCTGGCGGTCGCGGTCGCCACCATCGTAACCGTGCTGAAGCAGCGTGCGCCGGGCATGTCGCTCGATAAGATTCCGCTCTACGTCTGGGCGATGCTGGTCACCTCTTTCGTAATCGTGTTCGCCATGCCGGCGGTCATGATCACGTCGACGTTCCTGATCCTCGACCGGCTGGTCGGCACCCATATCTTCAATCCCGCCGAGGGCGGCGACGTTTTGCTGTTCCAGCACCTGTTCTGGTTCTTCGGCCACCCCGAAGTCTACATCATATTCCTGCCGGCTACCGGCGTGGTGTCCTCGATCATCGCCGCTTTCGCCCGGCGTCCGGTATTCGGCTATCTGGGCATGGTACTGGCCTTGATCGCGGTCGGCTTTCTGTCGTTCGGCCTGTGGGTTCACCACATGTTCGCAACCGGTCTGCCCAAGCTCGGCGCGAGCTTCTTCACCGCCTCAAGCATGCTGATCGCCATCCCGAACGGGCTGCAGATCTTCTGCTGGCTGGCGACATTGTGGGACGGACGCCCGATAATCCGGACGCCGCTGCTGTTTGTGTTCGGCTTCTTCTTCACGTTCGTCGCGGGCGGCCTGACTGGGGTGATGCTGGCGTCGGTGCCATTGGACCTGCAAGTGCACGACACCTATTTCGTGGTCGCGCATTTCCATTACGTGCTGATCGGCGGGTCGGTGTTCCCGCTGCTCGGCGCGACCTATTTCTGGTTCCCCAAGATCACCGGCCGGATGATGAGCGAACGTCTCGGACGCTGGCACTTCTGGCTTGCCTTCCTAGGCTTCAATGCGGCGTTCTTTCCGATGCACATTGTCGGCCTGTGGGGCATGCCGCGGCGGGTCTACACCTATCCGGTGGAACTCGGCTGGGGCAACATCAACCTGTTCATCACAGCCGGCGCGGTCATCCTGTTCCTAAGCTTCGTTCTGTTCACTATAAACCTGGTGTACAGCGCCTCGAGGGGCGCCCCGGCGGGGGACAATCCCTGGAATGCTGGCACGCTGGAATGGGCGACGAGCTCTCCACCGCCGAGCTATAATTTCGCTCGGATCCCGGTGGTTACCCACGCCGAGCCGCTCTGGGCCGAACGTGACACGCTGCCTGTCGCGACCGGGCTTCGCGTCGACGCGCGCGAACTTGTCATATCGACCGTGGCAGAGGCGCATCCAGATGTGCGCGAGAAGTCGGCGACACCGTCGATCTGGCCATTGTTCGCCGCGCTCGCCGTCGGCGCCACCTTTCTCTATTCGATCTTCAGCCCGTGGGCGGTGGTCTGGGGAGCCGGGCCGATCGCCATCACTCTGATCGGCTGGTTCTGGCCGAAAGGCGACCCGGAGGATGAGGAATGAAACAGCGCCCTACCGCCGATCTTTCCCAACTCCCGACCTTCGGGCTCGGACCACGCAGCCCGACCTGGTGGGGCACTCTCGCCTTCATGGCGCTGGAGGGCACTGGGTTCGCGCTCGCCGCAGGCGCCTATCTTTACCTTGCCTATCTGTCGCCAGAATGGCCGCTGGGCGTGCCGCCGCCCAACCATTGGCCAGGCACCATCGTCACGCTGTTGCTGCTCGCCAGCGTGGTGCCCAACCACATACTGAACCGCTATGCCGAAGCCTGTGCCATGGTGCCCGTGCGCATCGGCCTGATCGTCATGTCGCTGCTCGGTATCGCACCGCTTGTCGTGCGGTGGTTCGAATTTCCGGCCCTCAACATCTATTGGGATACCAATGCGTACGGCTCAATGCTGTGGGTCCTGCTCGGCCTCCACACAACGCATCTGATTACCGACGTCGGCGACACGCTGGTGCTGACGGTCCTGATGTTCACGCGCCATGGCTATAACGGCCGGCGTTTCGGGGACGTTGGCGACAACGTCTTCTACTGGGATTTCGTGGTCGCGACTTGGATCCCGATCTATCTGTTGATCTACTGGATGCCGAGGCTTGACTGAGATGCGTGCGCTTCGCTTGGGCACATCATGGGGCGGGCTGTTGTCCGGGCCTTTGGCCTGGGCGGTGTCGACGCAGCTGAACTATGCGTTCGTGGAGTGGCAGTGCGCCCACGGCGTTCCCCTCATACTGGTCATTGCGCTGGTGCTGACAGTGCTGGCCCTGCTCGGCGGCGTGCTTTCGTGGCGGGCGCGCCAGCAAGGTGGCGCCGCCTTTAAACCGGATCGTACGCGCGGCACCGAGGATTTCGTCGCCAATATCGGCATTCTCAGCGCGGTGCTGTTTGCGCTGGTAATTGTCATGCAAGGCGCCGCCTCGCTCATTCTTGACGGCTGCCTGCGATGAGCTTCGACGCGCTCTTCTCTACCACGATCTGCTACGGTGCCGGCGCCGCGCAGGCCGGCTGGACGCTGGCGTTGCCGATCACGCTGCCGCTAACCATGGTCGCACTGCTTTACGCGGCAGGCGCCTTTCGGCTGTGGCGGCGGAGTGCCCGCAGCCGCCCGTTGCGGTTGCGGCAAGCCCTGCTGTTTGCGACCGGCTGGGCCATTTTGGCGGCAGCACTGGTCAGTCCGCTCCATGCATTGGGTGAGCGGGTCTTCACCGCCCACATGATCGAGCACGAACTGTTGATGGCGGTGGCGGCACCCCTGCTGGTCGCCTCCCGGCCGGCGGCGGCGATGATGTGGGCATTGCCGATCAAGCTGCGGCTGGCATTTGGCGCAGCCGGGCACGCGAAGATGCTGCAGGCGGTTTGGGCCACCATCAGCCGCCCTGTAACGGCCACCGTCCTGCACGGCGTCGCCATATGGGCATGGCATATTCCGGCGCTGTTCGAGGCGGCGCTTGCACAGGGTGTCCTGCATTACGCGCAACATGCCAGCTTCTTCGGTTCCGGCCTGCTGTTCTGGTGGGTCCTGCTGCCGCGTTCAGGCCGCGAACAAGCCTGTGGCAGCGCAGTCATGCACCTCTTCTTCACGTCGCTGCACACTGGCCTGCTCGGAGTGCTGCTCCTGGTCTCGCCAAGGCTGTGGTATCCGGAAAATGGCGCAGGCGCAGACCTATGGAATCTTAGCCCGCTCGAGGACCAGCAACTCGCCGGTCTGGTCATGTGGGTTCCGGCCGGCCTGATCTATGGCGGCGCGGCGTTGCTGCTGGCCGGCCTGTGGATCCGCTCGAGCAGCCGAAAGGACCGGGAGGCGTCGCATGCGCTTCACGCTGTCTAAAGCCGTAATCGGCGCTGCGGTTATTGTCGTGCTCGTTGCAGCCCTGGCCGGGATTTTGTTGTACTTCGAGCAAAGCCGTCGGGTCGAGCAGAAGGCCGACAATGCGACCGGCGGCGTCGGCGCCCGCGCCATTCCGATCATGATGGCCAATGGCTGCGCCGGTTGCCACACCATCACCGGCGTTCCCGGCGCGCAAGGGTTAGTCGGTCCACGCCTCGACGCAAGCCTGGCCACCCGGGTCTATGTCGGCGGCGTCTTGCGCAATAGGCCGGAGAACCTGATCCGCTGGATCCGTGCGGCAAGGGAGATCAATCCGCATACGGCAATGCCTTCGACCAGAATTTCCGATCAGGAGGCGCGGGACGTCGCTGCCTACCTCTATTCGCTGAAATGACATCGTTGCTCGCCTAGTCGAGATCAAACACTGCCGGCAGTCTACCGATGCCGGTTTGCCGGACCGGCAATCGTCACCGCCTTCGGCTCGATGCCTTGCTTGCCGACGAACCTTTCGGAACCGGCCCGCATCGGCGAGGCTGCCCGCGGTCGCGTCGCACATCGCGGCCGACGCGAGCGCCCGCTATGGCCCGGGCAATCTGCTGGTGCGGATTGTTTCGCGGGCATCTCGGATATGAGCTTCTTTGGCGAGGGGGCCGAGTCCGGTCCGACGTCGTCGTCCGCAACACGCCGATGTGGGCAACATTCCTACCCTCAATATGGTGGGGAACGAGACTACCATACGCCGTGCGACCGTTTGCATATCGGCTATGCTTTCGACGTACTGTCGCAGGTTGTGAGAGCTGTTTATGCTGCACTTCTTGAAGAGCAGGGTTAGGTGTAAAAGCTCGACAGTCAACACCTCGCCAGGAACAAATCGGCATAGCCACGGTTTGGTTCTACACGTCAAACCGCGAGGAAATCCTATGGATACTGATGTCAATTCCGAAACCCGCTCGATCTTCATTGTCGGGCTGCGCAACGCCCACGCCATGGAGAACCAGGCACTGTCGATCATGAAACCTCAGGTCAAGCGGATCGAGAACTATCCGCAGGTCGCCGACCGCCTGCAGCAGCATATCACGGAGACCGAAGGGCAGATGGCCCGCCTGGAATCCATTCTGGATGGCCTCGGTGAGGACCATTCCACATTGAAGGACACGGCCATGTCGATGGTCGGCAGCATGGCCGCGATGGGACATTCCGTAGCCGGCGACGAAATCCTCAAGAACAGCTTCGCCAACTTTGCATTCGAAAATTACGAGATCGCCGCTTACAACTCGTTGCTCGTACTCGCCGAGGCCGGAGGGTTTAGTCAGGCAACCAATTCCCTTCAGCAGAATCTCAGCGAAGAAGAGAAAATGGCCGACTGGTTGAGGCAGAACCTGCGCGGTGTCACCTTGCAATACGCCAGGCTGCGTGAGGCGGGAGAGACCGCCAAGAGTTAGGCCGCCCGGCGGGCCGAGAGGAATTCCTAGCAACCACCCCTGTCGAATTGACGGGGTTGTCTAATCGCCGCTGGGACGTCAAGCATGTAATTGCGTTGAGACGACGCTGCCGGGTGCATGGTTGTCTTCGCGGTCGACATCAGTCGCCGCATGATGGAGCTCCGCGGACGAGCCTTCAATGTGGACGACGCACTTTGCTGAGACAGCGGTGCAATCCCATCAGCGGAATGGCTCGGCTCACGTCCCGGCAGGGACGTCTCAGGCGCTCAGATCCTGAACGCTATTCGCAAGATTTCATGCTGTGGCGCCTGCATTTCGATCAAAGAACTCACCGGTCTTGAGCATCGAATGCATTATCACCGCCAGTTTGCGCGCCACAGCCACGGCAGCTCGTTTGAAGCCAAACCCTCTCCCGGAGCCTGAGGCCCCACGTGCGCAGGCTGCTGTCGATCGAGCTGCGTGTCAGGATGACCGCCGCAGCCTCATAGAGAAGTCCCCGCAAATGTCGATCGCCGCGTCGGGATATATGGCCGTCATAATCGACTTCTCCCGATTGGTAGCGGCGAGTTGTCAGGCCGATCCAAGCGGCAACAGAGCGGGACTTCTTGAAGTTGCCCGGATCTTCAATGGCCGTGGCGAAAGAGGTTGCGGTAATGGCGCCGATGCCGGGGATCGACATGAGTATGCGGCATGCTTGGCTTTGACGTGCATCTGCGACAAGCTGGCGCCCAAGCTCGGCGGCACGGATGCGAATGCTGCACCAGGCTTCCAACATCGGTAGGACGACAGGAGCAAGCTCGCTCTGATCGATAAGAAGGCTCCGGACATTCTTTTCGAATGTAGTTCCCTTACCGGCGGGAACGAGCAAGCCGAACGTTTTCATGATCCCTCGGATCTGGTTGGAAAGCTCGACGGTGATCCGGACCAGCCGAGTGCATGCTGCCACGAGCGTGCGGGTCAACATACTGTCGAAGCCTTTCACGCGCACCTCGCGAAAGAATCCTGCTTCAGCAAGACGCGCCAAACCATCGGCGTCATTCGCATCCGTCTTGTTCGCCGCCATATCGAGAGCGGCTTTGGCATGGCGCGCATCGATGCAGATGGCTGGCAATCCCTCGGCGCGCAGCGCATGATAGAACCAAACTGACAGCGGGCCGGTTTCGAACACGACGCGCTTTGCGGCCGGCGCCCGCTTGCGGACAAGCTCGGCAATGATCCTGGGATCAGATGCGCACTTCCCGCGCCAGATCCGTTCGCCTTCACGGCGGATCGACACCGCCGTCTCTTTCATCGACACGTCGAGACCGATATGTTCTTCCATGGCTGTTCTCCGTTGATGCTGGGCCCGGCGTCCAGTCGTGAGCCCGTATTTCATCTTATCGGGGAACAGCCACCCTCCAAGGCTATGATCGGTTCCAGGGCGCGTCGCTCCCGCGATTACCCCATGTGGTTGTTTTTTTTCAGAATGGACAGTGCTGCTGAGGCCCGTTGGCCAGACACGCTTCATGCAGCCCGACGAACCGAACGGATTCAGAGCGAAGAATCGGAACGGACCGGAGCGCCTCGGCTAATGACTTGAGCGCCGCGATCATATTTGTCTGCGGAAGGTTGCGGACTCCTAGCCGACTTCGATGTGCCAACCGCGAGGCGGCCCGTGGTCGGAATCGCCACGAACGACCGCAGCGCTATCACGTTGTTTCGGGAGAATCGTTCGAACTGGGAACCTCGTCGGTCTCCGGCAAACGATCGCGAATCGCTTCCTCAGTTTTGCTTGCCGTCTTTTTCACGACTTTCTCGACGCGGTCGACCAAGGTCTCGGCGTCGCTGCTGGAACCCTGTCGGTCAGCCTCTTCTTTTACAGTCTCATATGCTTCGGCGGCGACCTGCTTGGCTTGTTCCACGCCTTCTTCAAAGAGCTCCTCGGCACTGTCACGAAGCTTGTCGCGGTAGGGGCCGAGTTGTTCGTCTTCCGCGGCGGTGTGAGGCAGCATCACGCCGATGGCGGTGCCCACGGCAAGGCCCACCGCGGCCATTGCCAGAGGTTCGCGCTGGAACAGGTCTCGCGTCGACTGCCGCACCCGCCCCGCCATATCGTTGGCGCTCGAGCCGAACTGCCCGGCCGTGCTTCTTAATCTTTCTTTGGCGCCGCTCGCAACGTCTGCGACAGCCTCAGTCCCACCGCCTGCCACGGAAGCAACCGAACGAGCGGCATCGGAGAGCATGGAGCCGGCGGAATCTTCGCTCTCGGCACCGTACTCATCGCCGCTTGAGTCCTGCCAGGCCCCGCCCAAGCTCCGCTGGTCAGAGAAGGTTCGGCTGCCGTCAGGTTCCCTGCTGGTCGAATAGGCACCAAGTGCTGAACTGTCTACCGACGTGCCCTTGCCAAGCATCAGCCAGGCCAGGCCCGCGCCGACCAATGTAAGCGGCAACGGATTGTCCCTGACCTGAGTCTTAAGATTGCTGAGCATGGCGGATCCCTCGCCGCTGAACATCCCGGTGAATTCGTCGATCAGTTGGCCCGGTGTCATCTTGCTGCGGATCGAGTCTGCGGTATCTGCCACTCTGGCGCGAGCAATATCAGCATCGCGTTCCAACTCGGCTGCGGATTTGTCGGTCATCTTATCTGTTCCTTGATCACGCGTGCGTCGCGTTTAAGTTGGTCTTGTGTCCGGTCGGGGGTCAACTCTGAGGGAGCCATGCTTGCCTTGCCGGAGCGCAAGAGTATGACGCCCAGTACTGCCACCACGACGCCGACGAGCAGCGAGGACCATCCGGCTCCCAGCCCGGCGCTCGCCAAGGCAATCACCAGCGCCTGCAAAAGCACCATCAGGGCGGCGAGCAGGCAAATGGCGCCTCCCATTACCTCCACGGCGCCGGCGCCGGCCTTGCTTACCTTTTCCGACATTTCAGCCCGCAACAGCCTGCTTTCGGTTTGAAGCAGTGTTGTGACCTGCTGTGCCAGATCGCTGACAAGGGTTGTCAGGCTGCGAGTGTCCTGATTGTCAGTCATGGGTTTTGCTCCAGGCTTGCATTGGCCCAGTCATCGCCGGACTGATCGGATACTAGCGGGGCCGGCTCCACTGCCTCTGCCGATCGCCCTCCGAACTCATTCGAGCTAGGACCGGTCTCGGGCGCCCGGCCTGCTCCCGACCGGCGCGGTGCTCCGGCTTGGGCAGAGGGCGGCGAGCTCTTGATGAACCGCCCCAGCGCCAGGCCTGCCAATACCGAACCGGCGATCAGCGCCCCCGAGTTTTCGCGGCCGAACGACTGAATTTCGCCAAGCACCTCGTCGAACGGTTTATCCTTCAGGGACGAGGAAAGCCGCTCGAGCCCGCCTGCGGCGTCAAGGGCGAATTTCGAAGCGGTCCGTTGATCATTATTGGCAAGATGCTCGCTTGCCGCGCGCAATGCGCCGCTGAAGGCCTTCAGATTGGCGCTCACGTCGCGCTGCGTTCCCTCCGCCTTGTTGAACAATGCTTGCTTTGCTTCCGATGCGTAGTCTCCGGCTTTCCTGGTGATCTCGTCACGCGCATCGTGGAGCGCTTCCGTCGCGGTCTGCTTTTCTCGCTGTAGTCTTTCCGAAAGCTCGCTTCTGGCTGTCTCGAAATCGGCCGTCTGACGGCCCTGATCGTCCTGGTCCTGCATGGTGTCTCCTAGTGGAATCCGAGGAAGGAGAGGATCGCAAGCACGACGACGACGAAGCCGATGAGATAAATAACACTGTTCATGGCGCAATCTCCTCCACTGCGCACCGAACTTGCCTGTGCTTCCCGTGTTCCCCTCAGGCGTCATCTTTTTTGGTAAGCGAAGCCTAACCAGCCTCAAGACGGGATGTTGTCCTGTGCCGATGGCGGTGAGCGCGCGGTTGGAAATGATACGAGACCGGACTCCGGTGCGACTTACAGGTCGAGGCGCAGGTCCGCTCCGGCACATGGCGCTGCATGGGCCGGAATCTTTCCGTAGTGCTTTGACTGGGCATTATCGCAGTGGGACCTGCCTGCGACCTACCACTCGATCGCAGGCCGCGCGATCATCAGCCAGAAAATCCCGAGTACGGCAGCGAAGGCGGGGAAGCCGAAGGCGAACCACAGCCAGAAGAGCCGATGATAGCGCGGCGGCAACGGCGCGCCTGCAGCGGCGGCTTGCGATGCCAGCTTGCGCATCTCCATTTGCATCCAGACGACCGGGAGCCAGAACATTCCGGTGAAGATATAGAGCGCCATCGAAAGTACGATCCAGCCCTCCGACAGCGAGTAGCCGGCCTGCCAGGCGAGCGCGGCTCCGGTCAAAGGTTGCGCGACCACGGCCGTCGCGGTGAAAAGGAAGTCGGCGACGACGACGACACGCGCCACCGCCGCAACCGTCGCGGCATTGCCGGTCCTGTGGGCGAGCAACATGAAGAAAGCGATACCGGCGCCGGTACCAAGCAGCACGGATGCGCCGATGACATGCAGAAATTTCAGCAGGAAATAGAGCATCAACGCTCCTCCAGCACTGCCAAGGCCACAAAGTGCAGCACCAGGATCGGCAACACCTTGAGGAACGGCCCAAGCGGGTCGTTCCACAGCTCGGGGCTCAGAAAGCTTCCGACGACCAGGTAGAAGAGCGAGAGCGCGATGCCGCCATAGAGGCCTTTTCGCGCCGCCGGCCGCCAGGCTAGGAGCGCGCCGACGGCGATGTCGGCAAGAGCACCGGCTATCACGATCGGCGGCGACAAGATGCCCGCCCCCGTGCCTTGCATCAGATCGACGCCGCTGCGGTAGCCGGTGGTCAGCGACACAATTCCCGTCACGATCCACAAGAAGGGCAGGACGACGAAGATCGCAGGCTTGATGAAATACAGCCGGGCAAACCATTTTTCCTGCACCGTTGCCGGATTGAGCGCGAGGAAGCCCGCCAGGGTTTGCGGGCGTATGCCGGTCGTGGCGGTCCAGTCCGAGGGATCTCCAACCGCTCCTCGGGCAATCTCTCTGGCCGCGTTGGTGCGCATCGGTGGACGCCAGCCGAACATCGCGGCAAGGTCGCCGAGGCGGTAGAGAAGCCTTGCAACAGCCGCCGGCAAGACAAACCTGGCTGCAGGAGCCCAGCCGAGCCATCGGCGATAGCTGCCGACGACCTCGTCCATGCTCAGCTGTTCGGGACCGACAAGTTCCAGCACGATGCGAGACGGACTGGCGGGATCGAGAAGGAAGACGACGGTTGAGACCACGTCGTCGAGCTGCACCACTTGGAGCGGGCCGGTGCCGGGCATGGACGGCAGCACCGGCAGCGAGGCGAGACCCCTAAACAATGCGCTGGCCCCAAACACCGGCCGGCCGAGCACCACGGACGGGCGCAGGATCACCCAATCCAGATCAAGCGCCATAAGCGCTTGGTCGCCAGCCAGCTTCGTCGCCGAGAATGCCGAAGGCTGCGCCCGATCGACGCCGATTGCCGAGAAGTGGATCACCCGGGCAACCCCTGCCCGCGCACAGGCGAGGAAGAGTGCTGCCGCCGCCTCGCGATGGACTTCGCGCGTCTTTTCACGAGGGCTATCCTGCAGAACGCCGGCACAATTGACGACGGCGTCTATGCCCCTGAGATGCGGTAGCCAGTCTTCGGGCTGCAGCGCCACCGCCATGTCCAGCACCAGCAATTGATAATTGCCGGTCCGGTTTGCGCCGGGGCTGCGGACCAATCCGATCACCTCATGTCCTTCGGAAAGAAGGCGTGCCACGACGGAGGCACCGATTAGGCCGGTGGCGCCGGTAACCAGGACTTTCACTGGACCCCATTCTCCGACGGCGGGAAAGTATCGTTCATTCCGGTTTATCGCCCTCGATACTCCCCTTCATACCGGAAAGTTCTTCCGTCGTGCATAACAACCGCGGCCGCGCCGGATCGGAGATGTCGAGCTTGTCCCAAGGGATGCGGTACATGCTGTCGCGACTGCGCAGTCGAAAGACATTGAGGACCGCAATGCCGATGGCCGAAGCGGACAGACGCTCGAAGGCCGCGTAGATGCCGACATGGTACTCGGCAATCACCAGGTCGTCGCCATCCGATTCTGCGCGTATCTCCTCGATATGACCGATGCTTTTGCCGCGCTGCGAAAGCACATTCCTGCCAGCCAATTGCTCGAGATTGATAGTAGCCATCATCCAGCTCCCGGGATACGCCCAATGACATGATCGCGCAGCCAGTCCTGCCAGTCGAAAATCGCCGTTTCGCGGACGTCGATATCGAACTCGATGTCGACGCCGATGTCGCGCACCTTGTTCCAGGCGATGCGGTGCGGCTCGGCATGGCGCTTGCCGCCGAGCCTTGCCGCAAGCCGCGCCATCCAACGCCCGGGCCGCTGGCCAAGCCGGCGCGCCAGCGTGATCGAGCCGAGCTCGACCGCAATGATTTTTGGCGGCTTGCCTGGCCTGAGTTCGGCCACCAGCCCGTCAACCTTGCCGATCTTGACCTGCTCGCGGTCGACCACTTGCTTGTCCAGGATGTCACGCAGCAAATCCATCACGTGCCTCCGAACATCTGCAAAGGAATGGTCACGATCGCGAGCAAGAAACCGAGCGCGATGATGAAGATAACCGCGGCATTCGCGATGATGCCATTGCGGTGCTCGCCGATATAACGCTCGTCGTTCAGCAGGAAGAGGAACGGCACCACGGTTAGCGGCAGGCTGGCGGCCGTCAGCGCCATGGAGAAGATGGTGAGCTTCAGCGGATCGAGACCCAGTGCGATCGGAATGGCGGCGAGAAACAGCGAGACCGTATACACGGTGCTGAAACCCGGGTCGTCGCGCGGTTTCAGGTTCTCGCCCCAGGTCCAGCCGAAACCCTGCGCCACAAGGTAGGCTTGCTGCAGGCCGATTTCGAGCGCGGCGCCGAAGCAGGCAATGCCTAGTGACGCAACGAACAGGACGAACCCCCAGAAACCGAAGATCTGAATCAGCATCAGCGGCAGTTGGTGGTAGTCGTCGACCTGCACTATGCCGTGTGCTGCCAGAACGAGCGCCGCCACAATCAGCACACCCATAGCGATTGTGCCGCCAAAACTCATGCCCAGGCCGGCAATCGCCCGATTGGCTCCGAGATAGCTCTTGTCCCACTCGTCCTCGATCGCTCCCGACGAATAGAACATGAACAGATAGGGCGAGATCGACGCACCAAGAATGCTGACTGCCATGAACCAGTAGTTGGCCGCGTCGTGATCCGGCAGTGTTGGCACGGCCCCGGCCGCGACCTGCCCCCAATCGGGCTTCAGCATGACGGCGCCAACCACGAAGCACAGCGTGACCAGCCCGAGGATCGCGACGCCTTTTTCGATGAATCCGAACGTGCCTTTCCAAAGGAACAGCCATGCCAGAAAAGCGACCGGCAGCGCCCACCACTGAAAGCCGATGCCGGTGGCGAGCTCGAGCGCAATCGCAACACCGCCGATTTCGGCTGCCATGACCAGGAAGTTAACCAGCAAAGTGGCGAGCAACGGCCACAGAAAGGCGTTGAAGCCAAACCGTTCCCGGATCCCGTCGGCGATGGTGTGATGACTAACTGCGGCGAAGCGTCCGGCCATTTCGACCAGGAAGATGATGCAGATCGTGCCCAGGACGACGGCCCATATCAGCTGAAACCTGAACGCGGCGCCGGCCTGAGCGGCGGTCGCCATTGATCCGACCTCAAGAAAGCCGCCAACGCTGGTGACGACGCCGAGCGATATTTCGAGCAGCTTCTTCATGATTTCGGCGCGAAATATTTCGCGTAGGACGTGCTCAGGTCGGCGGCGGCGGCCCGCAGATCCTGCTGCGCGTGTTCCACTTCCGAGCGGTTGCCGTTCTGCACGGCCGTCGCCGCGCGAATTACCGCTGCCGAAAGCCGTCCAACCGCCATCTTCAGACCGGCTTGGCCGCTGGACTCAGGCGACTTGCCGGACTGGATTTGCGCACCGGCATCGGCGAGCGCCTTGCCGGCCGATTGCAAAGTGCGCGACGTGTATTCCGACGGGGCTTCCCCAGCGATCCAGCTCTCCAGGACCAGCGATGCGGTCTGTGTGGCGGAAGCCGCGGTTTTCGACTGCTGCTCGACCTGGCCGGAAGGCGAGCATGCCGTCACTACAAATATTATCAGCAGCAAGCGCAGGCGGTCTGGTCGAGAACCGACGGCTGTAACGGCATTTACAATACGTGCTTGTAGCGTTGCTGCCACACGATTGTTCTCCCCGGCACCAGGCGACTTCGGCGCGAAGTTTGATCTAGAGCGCTGGGTGATCAGGTCAACTGAATCGCGATGAACTGCGCTGGCACCGCGGAACAAACCAGCGATCGCCGGATTAGGGGATGACGAGGCAAAGGCCATGGACAGGGAAGAGCGTATCAGGCAGCGAGCCCATGAGATCTGGGAGCGCGAAGGCCGTCCGCAAGGACGCGAGCGCGAGCATTGGGATCAGGCCGTGCAGGAGATCGAAGCTGAGGGTTCCGAGGCCGAACGCGGCCCGGTCGTGCCCGATCCAACGGTCGAGGCCGGCTCCGATCCGGAGGCACGCGGCAGCAAGCGGCGGCGAGGGACATGAGGCCGATGCCTCGTTTCGTCGCCTGGATCGTGGTCGTACTGGTCGTGCTGTTCGCCGCCTGGCTGATGATCGGGCGCGACAGAACCGGCGGCGGAGGTCAGCCCACGCCGCACGCAATTGATCAAAATGGATAGGAACCGACATGACGGGAACCGATACTCATCCTGAACAAGACCCGGCGGAAGGATCGCGATCGATAGTGGAAAAGCAGCTCCGCAAGGAGCAAGGCGGTGAGGGTCAAAATCGCAAAGCCGAGCCAGCTTCCGACAAATCCGGCAGCAAGACCAAGACACCTTCGGAAGCGCGCAAGAAAGGCTCAGGCTTGGATTGAGCCGGCCGAAAGCGGGCTCACACTGCCGTTTGCCTCGAAATAATAGGGATAGCGCTCCTGGACGATTTCGAGCACCTCGAAGATGCGGCGAAGATGCGTTCGCATCGCCTCTTCCGCCGCAAACGCGTCGGCCTGCTCAAGCGCATCGACAATCCGCCGATGCTGGCCGAGGACTACCGACACGCTGTCGAGGCGCGGAAAAGACAGGAAGCGGAAGCGGTCCATGTGCAGCTTCGCCGCGCTGATGTCGGCCCAGATTCCGGGAAACCCGGCATGACTCGCGATGTGCTGGTGGAACAGCTCGTCCGACTTGAAGAAGCGCCTGTCGTCCGCGATGGAGGCGAACGTCTCCTGGACGGCCAGTTCGCCTTTGAGCACGGCAAGCAGGTCGGCACGGCGCGGGCTCTCGACCGCGCGCTTGATCAGGCCGACTTCGAGCGCTTCGCGCAGAAACTGCGATTTCTCGAGATCGGCAATCCGGAGCGGCGCCACCATGCTGCCGCGCTGCGGATAAATGTCGATCAAGCCAAGACCGGCCAACCGGGCGAGGGCCTCCCTGACCGGCGTGCGGCTCACGCCGAGGGCTTCCGACATCGCCTTTTCAGAAATCAGCTCGTGCGGCTTCAGACGGAAGGTCAGGATCTGGTCGAGCAAAACCTCGAACGTCCTAGCCGCGACTGAAGCGCCGGGGGCGGTTTCGTCGAGCCGCCCCTCGGTGATGGTCCGCGTTCCCAAAAGCCGTGCCATCGGCGACCCCTTATAGGCTCTGCACCTTCAAGCCGTTCATGAAATGCCTGCGCAAGCAGCAGCGCCGACGTTATTCCTTGCGCGGAGAACCGCCGATGCGCGCCAGCAGGCCGCCATCGACGCGTACGACCTCGCCGGTGACGAAGGAGGCATCGTCGGACAGCAGGAAGGCGACGACTGCGGCAATCTCTTGCGGCTGGGCGGTACGGCCGAGCGGATGCATGTTGTCGAGGATGCGCAGGATCTCGTCGGGCTTATCGTTGAGCTTGACCGCATCCCGCAGCATCGGCGTGTCGACCGCGCCCGGAGCGACGGCATTGACGCGCACACCGAGTGGCGCATAATCGACGGCCATCGATTTGACCAGCCCGATCAGGCCGTGCTTGGCCGTGCTGTAGGCCAGAACCCCTTCCTGGCTGGCCAGACCCTGCACCGAGCTCATATGGACGATGGCGCCGCGGCTTTGCCGCAGCAGCGGCATCGCCGCGCGGGAGAGCAGGTAGGCAGCCTTGAGGTTGACGTTCATCACCTCGTCCCAAAGCGCCTCGTCCGTGGTCTCCACCGTTCCGTAACGCTGGATGCCGGCATTGTGGGAGAGCATGTCGAGCCCGCCGAACGCGGACCGGGCAAGCTCGACGGCGCGGCCACAGGCTTCAGTGTCGGCGGTCGAGCCAAGCACGGTGTGCACGGTCACGCCGCGCGCCGAAAGCTGCGCCGCGACGTCATCCAGCTGATCGCCCGCCCGGTCGAACAGAATCAGGTCGACGCCTTGCCGGGCCAGTCTTTCGGCGACAGCACGGCCGATGCCCATGGCCGCCCCGGTGACCAGTGCGCGTTTTTTGAACTCAGCCATTTATCCTCCCTCGAACAGTGGCGCCGATCGACTACCATGGTAGTCGATCGGCGCCACTTGACGTGCCCTTCTTTGCCGAACCGGCCAAAGCGTGTTCGGCGTCATGTCGATCCTTGCATGAAAGCCAGCGTTTCCGCGCGCGTCGGTGCGCCGAGCCGTCCGCCAAAGCGCAGGCACTTTAGCGCGGCCGCGGCGCTCGCCACTGCTATCGCCCGCTCTTCGTCCCAACCTTCGGCTAGGCCGAGAGCGAAGGTGCCGTGAAACACGTCGCCCGCCGCCAGGGTGTCGACGGCTTCGACCCGCGGCGACGGCAGATGACGGACATCATTGCTGCCCGAGTAGCGGAACACGGTGCCGTTCGCCCCATCGGTGACCGCCACGAAGGCGCCGGTCCGTTCGCCGAGAATGGCGACGGCGGAACCGGCGGAAACCTCTGGACCGCAAAGGATGCGTGCCGCCGGCAGCGAAGCAACGACATGCGAGGCGAGCGGCAGTAGCCGGTCGAGCACCGGTCGCGACGCGACATCGGCGTCAAGGATCGCCGGGATGCCGCACTCGCGAGCCTTCGCCAGCGCCGGGGCCGCGGCTCCGGGCCAGCGGACATCAACCAGCACGGCGTCGAAGCGGGAAAAATTCGCGGGCGGAAGACGGTCAGGATCGGCTTGCGTGACGGCATCGTAGAAGGGCACAATCATACGCTCGCCGGCGGCATCGACCAGGATCGTGGCAATGGCCGAGCGGCCACCTTCAACCCTGCGCACCAGCGAACAGTCGACCCGCTCCGCCTCCATCTGGGCGGTGACGTCCCGGCCGACGGCATCGTTGCCGACGCTTGCCCATAGCCAGACCTGACCGCCCTGGCGGCTGGCCGACGCGGCCGCGCTTGCTGCCATGCCGGCCGCGATCTGCACGGCCTCGCTTGGCAGGAACTTGCCGGCGCCGGAGGGCAGGACATCGAGGCGCAAGATCGTATCGTAGGTGAGCGCGCCGACGCAAAGCAGGCGGGGCGCCGTCATTGCAGCCGGTAGCCGCGCTGATGGGCAATCGCCGTCATCACGCCTCTCAATTCGGCAAGGCCGCGAAGACGGCCGATCACGGGATAGCCGGGATGGGTGTGCCGCGCAGCGTCATCGATCAGCTCATGGCCATGATCCGGGCGAAACGGCAGCAACGCCGCCGGTTCGCCGGCGTCGCGGCGGCCTTGCTGCTCGTCGAGCAAGATCGAGACCACCGAGACCATGTCGACATCGCCGCTCAGATGCTCGGATTCCATGAACGAGCCGTCCGGGTCCTTGCTGACGTTGCGCAGATGCACGAAGTTGATCTTGTGCGCAAAGCGCCTGACGATGGCGGGCACGTCATTGGCCGGGTTGGCGCCCAGCGACCCCGTGCACAAGGTAAGGCCGCTATTAGCCGATGGCACTGCGTCCAGGATAAAGGCGATGTCGTCCGCGTTCTTGACGATCCGGCACAGGCCGACGAGATCGCGCGGCGGATCGTCCGGGTGGATCGCCAACGTGACGCCCGCCTCTTCGGCCGCCGGCAGAACGTTTTCGAGAAAACGGACGACGTTCTCACGCAGTCGGTCGTGCGACAGGCTCGACTGCTCGGCCACCACTTCGCGCAATTCCGCTATGTCATAGCGCTTGAAGGCGCCTGGCAGGCCGGCCATGATGTTGGCAAGCAGACGCTCTTTTGACGCACCCGGCGTCGTCTCGAACCATTCGCTCGCCCGCTGGAGAACATCGGACGCATAGTCGCGCTCCGATCCCTTGCGCTGCAGCATGTAGCAATCGAACGCGGCAAGCTCGTGCATGTTCATGCGGAGCGCCCGTCCGCCGCCCGGCAGCGGCGCAGCCAGGTCGGTCCGGGTCCAGTCGAGGATCAGCATGAAGTTATAGCAGACCGTGCGCACACCGCAGGCGCCGAGATTCCGTAAGGTCTGCCTGAAATTGTCGTAGAGCCGGTCGAGATCGCCGCGGCCGAGCTTGATGTCTTCGTGCACGGGCACACTCTCGACGACGCTCCATTTCAGGCCCATCGCCGGATCCGCCTCGATAAGCGCCTGGCGCTGCCTGATGGCGTCAATCGGCCAGACTTCGCCGTAAGGGATGTCGTGCAGTGCCGTCACGATGCCGGTCGCGCCGGCCTGCCTGGCATGGGCAAGCGTTGCCGCGTCGCTCGGCCCAAACCATCGCCACGTCTGCTCCATTCGACCTCCAGCCATGGAATTTTCGATGAGACCCCGGTGTATTGGATGCTACCATGGCAGTCAATTGCCGCAGTCCAGTGCCTGTGTCCGCGTTCGGGCGGCCGCCCTATGAGAGATTACAACGATACGTGGCGTTCAGATTGAACGGCTATTCAAGGTCCGAGTTTCGGCTGGCCCAAATCGCGCCGCGTTCGAACATCGTGCGCATTTGCGGCACGGCGAACTCGTCGGCGGTGTGCCCGAGCGCGCTGTAGAAGACGCGGCCCTTGCCGTAGCGGCGCTTCCAGACAACCGGCATGACGACGCCGGCGATGAAATCGAGATGCTCGCCGGTGAAAGTAGTCGTCGCCAGCACCTCGTTGGTCGGATCGACATGCATGTAATACTGCTCTGAACGGTAGGCGAAGCCGTCGATGCCTTGCACGACCGGATCGTCTGGACTGGTGATGTCGACGTGATAGTCGATGATGTTGCCGGGATGGGCGATCCACTGGCCGCCGGTCATGAACTGATATTCCGGTTCGTTGCGGAAGCTGTCGCACATGGTGCCGTGAAAGCCCGCAAGGCCGGTGCCGGCCCTGACGGCGCTGGTCAGGTTTTGCAGCTCCGGCTTTTCGATTGTCGACATGGTGATCACCGGGACAATGAGATCGAGCTTGCCCAGCTGCGGATCGGCAAGTGCCGAAGTCCCCTGCTCCAGCTGCACGTCGAAGCCGTTGCCGGCCAGCATCTCCTTGACGATTTCGGCGCTTCGGGCCGGGGTGTGACCTTCCCAGCCGCCCCAGAAAATCAGTGCCGTCTTGCTCATCGCATTGTTCCCTATTCCAGAATTCCAAAAGGCAGATCGGCGCGCATCGGCGCCGGCCGGGCGCAGCCATATCTGAGATCGATACGCCGCCCTGTCTCAGATGAAGAGATGATCGATTCCATGATTTCCAGGACATGGAGGGAAAGGTCGAGACTGGCGCGGTGTTGTCTGCCCGAGACGATCGCCTGCGCCATGTCGGCAAGGCCGAGGCCCCGGTAATTGCCGTCGCCATAGGAATTGATCTGATCGGCCACCGTCCAGTCGCCCTTGCGCTGGCTGGTCCTGATGTCGCCCTGGAACTGGTTGGGATCGGAGACGATCATCGAGCCCGTGGTTCCGTAAAGTTCGATGTGATTGTGTTCATGCTTCCAGACGTCGAAGCTGGTGGTGATCGAGACCGCGGCGCCATTCTCGAATGCGAGCAGCCCGGAAATATGGGTCGGCACCTCGACCCGGATGGTTTCGCCCTGGCGCGGTCCAGAACCGATGGTGCGGGTGGCGTAGGAAGACTTCGCCTGCCCGGTCACGGATTTTACCGGACCCAGGAGATTGACCAGGCAGGTCAGATAGTACGGTCCCATGTCGAGCATTGGCCCACCGCCGGGCTGATAGTAGAAATCCGGATTGGGATGCCAGAGCTCGTGGCCGGGCACCTGCATGAAGGCAGAGCCGGCGACAATGGTCCCGACCGTATCCTTATCGACCAGGCGCCGCGCCGTCTGGTGGGAGCCGCCAAGAAAGGTGTCGGGTGCGCAGCCGACGCGCACGCCCTTTTCGCGCGCGGCCGCGACCAGCCGCTCGGCGTCGCTGAGCGTCGTTGCCAGCGGCTTCTCGGAATAGACGTGCTTGCCTTGCCCGACAGCCTGCAGGCCGACCGGCACATGATGCTGCGGCGTCGTCAGATTGAGCACGATCTCGACGCGCGGATCGGCCAACAGCGCGTCGACCGGCATGGCAGCCAGGCCGTGGGCCGCTGCTTTCGCCTCGGCTGCCGCCCGGTTGATGTCGGCGACGCCGACAATGTCGAGCACCGGGAATTGTGGCGATGCCTTCAGATAGGCATCCGAAATGTTGCCGCAGCCGATAATGCCGACGCCGATGCTGCGCATGGGCTTCTCCTCAAAAGGCGGCATTGATGAAACAGCAGAACTCGTTTGTCACCCCCCTTTCGGCCGGACGACGTTATCCCGTGACAAGTATATACCTAGAGAGCCTCAGAACCGCTGCCCGATCACAATCGCGCGCCTATGCGCGAGCCGCTTGCTTTCGAGGTCGAACGGCCGGTACTCAGCAACACTGCTTCATGTAGCTTGCTCGACATTTCTGATGCCGGCTTTGAGCACAGCACAGATTTTCACCCGTAGAAGGACGCACATGATCCGCCCACAAGGAACCGTCGCACCGATTCTGACGCCGTTCGAAAACGACGGCCGCATTGCCCGCGACCTCTGGATATCACACGCCAAATGGGTGCTGGATCAGGGAGCGCATTTCCTGTCGCCGTTCGGCACCACGGGCGAGGCGTTGTCCGTCTCGTTGCGCGAGCGCATGCAAGCGCTGGAGTGGCTGGTCGAGGCCGGCATTTCGCCAGGCCATCTGATGCCCGGCACCGGTGTCACAGCACTTGCCGAGACCGTCGAGCTGACGGCGCATGCCGTCGGGCTCGGCTGTGCCGGGGTGATGGTGCTGCCGTCGTTCTTCTATACGGCCGCCGGCGACAACGGACAGGCCCGCTACTATGGCGAGCTGATCGAACGGGTGGCGAACCCGGCGATGAGGATGATCCTCTACCACATCCCGCAGAATTCCGGCGTACCGGTGAGCCCGGCGTTGACCGCCCGCTTGAGCGAAGCGTTTCCGGATGTCGTGGTGGCTTACAAGGACAGCGCCGGCGATTGGAACAACACCGCGGCGGTCATTGCGGCAGCTCCAGGGGTCGCGGTGTTCCCTAGTTCGGAAGCACAGCTGACGAAAGGCCTCGCCAACGGTGCTGCGGGCTGCATCTCGGCGACGATCAATCTGAATGCCGCAGCGATCCGGGCCGTCTACGACGCTGCGCTGGCGGGAGAGGACATTACTGACGCGGATGCCGCCATCAAGGCGTTCCGCAAAATCATCCAGGACGCCGGCCTCATCTCCGCGATGAAGGCAGTGCTGGCGGTACGGTCCGGCGACAGACGCTGGCTGAACCTGCGCGCGCCGCATGAGAACGCGACGCAAGCCACCGGCGAAGCTTTGCTCGCCGCTCTCGGCCCGCTAGCCGACCATATCGGCCGGAGCTGACTATCGAGCCGTGTTCAGGGCGGCAGCAGCGCGTATCAGCGCCTTGAACGCATTCTCATCTATGTCTTCGCCCTCACGGATATCGATGGCGCGCCTGGTGTTGCCTTCGAGACTGGAGTTGAACAGGCCTGCAGGATCCGGCAGGGAGGCGCCCTTTGCGAAGGTCACCTTCACGACGTTCTTGTAGGTCTCGCCGGTGCAGATTATTCCGGCGTGCGACCACACCGGAACGCCTCGCCACTTCCACTCCTCGACCACTTCCGGGTCAGCCTGCTTGACGAGAGCGCGGACATGGGAAAGCGTCTTGCCTCGCCAATCGCCCAGCTCACTGATCCTCGCATCTATCAGCTGCGAGGGGGAGCTCTCTGCATTTCCTTCCATAGAGCCACTCTTCATCACCATTGTCGCTTTCCCCAGGGTTGTTGCCGCTCGCCCGTCACATGAATACCGCTAGTCGGCACCGGGTTTGCGGGAATGACTGGCATTCCACTCACATTCGCTCGCCAGGCAACTGGCTGGCTTGCTTTACCCAGTCGGTGAGTTGAGCTTCGTCGAGCTGGTCGTCCTCGCGGATGTCGAGGTAGCGCACGTCCTTGTGCTTGGACTCGCCTGGAGGGAAAGGATGCAGCGACGTGCCGCGGAAGAAAGCCAGCTTGATGTACTTTGTGAAGCAATGGAAGTTGAGGAACCAGCCTTGACCCTCTACGCCATAGAAGGGCGAGTTCCATTTGACGGCCTTGCGCAGGTTGGGAACGTTGCGCTCGATGAGTGCGTCGAGGCGGCGGCCGACGTCGCGTTTCCAGCCCGGCATGGCCGCGATGTAGGCCTGCACAGGAGCGTCACCATCACCCTTCGGGATCTGCGGGTTGCCGCCTGCGAGGAGGACCGGCTTGGCGGCTGCAGGCTTGGCGGCCGGCTTCTTCGCGACCGCCGCTGACTTGATGGACGTCTTGTTGGCCATGCGGTCACTCCAATGCGCCGGTGCCCCCTGCGTTGCGCCACTTGGGAGCGTAAGGCAGCACGAACATGTACAGTCCGGTAAGCAGGAGCAAGCAGAGTGGAAACAGCGGCAAGAGGTATACCCAGTAGGCGGGTTCCTTGCCTACTCCCAGGCTGATGAAGATGGCGGCGACGACCGCCGCAAAGATGATCGACAGCCAGCGGTGGATCTGCCGAACCCATTTGTTCCAATCCATTGAGACCTCCTCTGAAGACGAACCGAAGCGGATCGGGCAGCCCGTTTGGCGACTCCCGCCGGGCAGCCACGCCACTGAACGCATGCTTTACCAGCGCGCCAGTTGGGTGATTTGAACGAGATTGCCGCAGTTGTCGTTCAGCTGGGCGATGGTCGAGCCGGTTACTTCGGTCGGCGGCATCGTGAACTTGGCGCCGCGCGCTTTGATGCGCTCGTAGTCGCCCTTGACGTTATCGGTGAAGAACATGACCGCGGGCTGGCCCTGCTGGAAAATGGCTTGCTGGTAGGTCTTTGCAGCGGGGTTGTCATTGAGCGCGAGTTGCAGCTCGGCACTGTCCGGCTCGTCGCGTGATGCGACGGTCAGCCAGCGAAACGGCCCATTGCTGAAATCGGCCTTCTTGGTAAAGCCGAGCGTTTCGGTGTAAAAGCCCAGTGCCTTTTCCTGGTCGTCCACGTATACTTTGGCCAACTTGATCTTCATTGGCTTGCCTCCATTATCGCCTCGTGATGTCGCTCTGTAACAGAGCCCTTGCCTGGATAGCCCAGCGGATCTCAGTCCGTCCGCGCCAGAACCTGCTCCAGATCGTCAAAGAACCTCGGCCAGCCGACTTTGGCACCCCGGAAGTAAGGCTGCTGATCCGGCCGGAAGCCCGACTGTTCCATGCGCAAGCGGGCTCCGGTGCTCGTGGGGGTGAGGGTCCAGGAGACGACACTCTTGAGATCCTTGGTATCCCACGTGTAAGTCAGTGTTCTGTTCGGCTCGACCGTCTGCACCTGACATTCGACAGCGCCCCAGTCTGCGTGAAGATTGAAACGGTGGTCCGCGACAGGTTTGAAGTCATTTTTCATGAGCCACTCCTCGATCAAGTGTGGTTGCGTGAGCGCGCGCCAGATCTTCTCGGGCGGATAAGCGATTTCCCGTTCGACAACGACGGAGAGCGTTTCGGTCGCCATTTCGTTCACTGGTCCATCCTTTTGAGCAGGTCTTCGAGGTCGTCGAACCGGCTCTGCCAGAACCCGGTCATCTGGCTTGTCCAGTCAATCAGGGGGGCAAGCGCAGCAAGCTGCGCGCTATAATGGGTCTGTCGCCCTGCATGGCGGTCGCGCACGAGCCCGGCCTGCCTCAAAACGCCGAGATGTTTTGACACGGCCGGTTGCGAAATTCCGGCCTGAGCCGTCAGAGCCCCGACCGTCTGCTCTCCTTCGCGACACAGCCGCTCAAAAATAGCGCGCCGAGTCGGATCGGCAAGCGTTCTGAAGAGTACATCGTGAGCGTTTGGCATTGGGATCGATAACTCTTCGGCTATTGATCGATGTATAACCGCCGGGATATGTGTGAGTCAAGCGGGAAGCGGCATAATTCTCGTTGCAGGTCACCTGCTTCGCTCACGCAGCCAGTTGCTTATTCGCCGTGCTCTGCACTGGAATTGTCACGCGTTATGCGCTACATGACCATCTACATGGTCAGGAGCGTGACATGGATGCAGTCAATCTGGCGGACGCCAAGGCACATCTGAGTGAGCTCGTCGACCGGGTTGAAGCTGGAGACTCGATCGACATAACCCGGCGTGGCAAGCCGGTCGCCAGGCTCACGGCCGTGGCCCGCCCTCGCAAACGGATCGACGCCGTCCTGCTCCAATCCCTGACCGCAACCATGTCTCTGCAGGCTCAGGCTGCCGCCGATCTGGTGCGATCGATGCGAGATGGCGATCGCTATTGACGTCCTATCTCGATACTTCGCTGATCATCGCGGCGCTATCCAACGAAGCCGTGACCGCGCGCGTTCAGGGCTGGCTGGCGGAGCAGGACCCAGCGCAACTTGTGATCAGCGGCTGGACCATCACCGAGATGTCCTCCGCCATGGCGATCAAGCTTCGGACCGGACAGATCGACCTGGAGCAACGCGCGGCAGCGCTCGCGATGTTCAATAGGCTTGTCGCTGAGAGCTTCACCGTGCTGCCGGTGACGGGCGGGCATTTTCGGGTCGCCGCGAAATTCGCCGATCAGCATATGCTCGGGCTTCGTGCTGGCGACGCCCTGCACCTCGCGACGGCATCGGAGCATGGCGCCACGGTGTGGACCCTCGACCAGCGGCTCGCCGAGGCAGGACCGATTCTCGGCGTGCCGACGCAGTTGCTGGCATGATCGAGGCCCTCTCCTCCAAAATGAATAAACCGATTGAGGCTCGCCGAGCGGTACGGCCTTTCCACCTATGACGCGATGATCGTCTCCGCGGCGGTTCACGCTGGCTGCGATACACTCTGGTCAGAGGACATGCAGCACGGAATGGCGCTCGACGAAGGCTTGCGCATCGTTAATCCCTTTCGCGTTGCGAGCTGATCACGCTCATTGAAGGGAGCTGGCCGGGAGCGAACTGGCGGCTTTCGATGTTGCCGAGCGGCGCGTCGGGCACGGAGAGCGATGCTGTCAACCACAAGCGTCTGCGCGGGCGAGGAGAAAGGCCGCCTCGCGCACGTTGCGGGTGAGCTTGGCCGCAGCCTCGAATTCGGCGCGGGCCTCGGCCAGCCGGCCGGCCCGAAACAGAAAATCGCCCCTCGCCGCCGGCAATGGCGCATAATTGCGCAAGGCGGCGGCGTCGGCAATCTCGTCTACCAGCCGCAGGCCCGCTTCGGGCCCGAAGGCCATGCTGTGGGCGACCGCTCGATTGAGATCGACCACCGGCGAGGGCATCACTGCACGCAGCCGGTCGTAGAGCGCTGCGATGCGGGGCCAGTCGGTGTCGGCCGGACTGCGCGCCCGCGCGTGACAGGCTGCAAGCGCGGCCTGCAACACATAGGGGCCATCGCCCCCGAGGGCTTCGGCACGGGCCAGCGCGTCAAGGCCTCGGCGGATCAGCAGCTGGTCCCAGCGCGCGCGGTTTTGCTCGGTCAGGGTCAAGAGGGCGCCGTCCGGCCCGATGCGTGCCGGCAGGCGCGATGCCTGGATTTCCATCAGAGCCAGCAGGCCGAACACCTCGGCATCCTCGGCCATCAACCCCGCCAGCATGCGGCCGAGCCGTTGTGCCTCCAGGCACAGGCTCGGCCGGACAAGGTCGTCGCCTGCCGTGGCGGCATAGCCTTCATTGAAGATGAGATAGATGACCTCCAGCACCGAGGACAGACGCGCCGCACGCTCGGCGCCGCGCGGCACCTCGAAGCTGAGCCTGGCCTTTCCGATCGTCCGCTTTGCGCGGACGATGCGCTGGGCGATCGTCACCTCGCTCGACAGGAAAGCACGGGCGATCTCGTCCGTCGTCAGGCCGCCGATGACACGCAGCGTGAGGGCCGCGCGGGCGTCGGCCGAAAGTATGGGGTGGCAGGCTGTGAAGATGAGGCCCAGCAGTTCGTCGCCAAGATCGTTGTTCATGGCCATTTCGTTTCCCTCGGCCGTACCGTCGCACTCGCCGTCCAGCTCCCGCGCGATCTCCTCATGCTTGCGCTCGCGCATCTTGTCGCGACGGATCGCATCGATGGCGCGGTGTTTGGCGACTGTCATCAGCCAAGCGCCAGGATTGGCCGGAACGCCGGTCCTGGACCATTCGGATAGGGCTATGACGAGGGCGTCCTGCACCAGTTCCTCTGCAAGATCGACATTGCGCACGAGGCGGGCCAGGCCCGCGATGAGCCGGGCCCGTTCAATGCGAAAAATCGCCTCGATCGCCTGCTGCGTCTCGCCTGCCGTCATGCTGCCTTATCGGCCAAAGCCATAACGAAGGCAAAGCAGGTTGCGGCCGACAGGTTCAGTTGCCGCTGAGCTTCTCGCGCGTCCGGTCATGGATTTCCGTGACCTCCGGCGTCAGATTCCCATTGCCAATCAGCCATCTCGTACAGCGGCCGGATTTCAATCTCGCTCGGTCCCGGCATGGGATTGGGGCAGCGCTTCACCCAGGCGACCGCCTCGTCCATGTCCTTGACTTCCCAGAGCCAAAAGCCGGCGACCAGTTCGCGGGTCTCGGCGAAAGGCCCGTCGATGACCGTCCGGCGGGGGCCATCGAAGGCAACGCGCTTGCCCTGCGAGGAGGGCTTGAGGCCATCGGCGTCGAGCAAGATGCCGGCATTGCGCAGCTCGTCGTTAAACCTGCCCATCGCCTCCATCGCCTCCTTCGCCTCGGGCGTGGGGACAAAGCCCTTTTCGCTGTCCTCGGTAGCCTTCACGAGCACCATCACACGCATCGTCTGTCTCCTTGTTGAGCCGGACTCACCGGCCCGGCATCGAAACGACGAACGGAGTTTAGGAAATCGACATTGTCCTGCAAATTTTTTTCAAGGTTGAGGAGAAGCCGCCGATCGCGGCTCCCCTGGTCAGGAATCGCGATGGCGCGATATCGAGATTGGGCGCAACGCTGGTCGCCGATTGTAAGTAATTGAGTGGCCCGCCTAAACCATTTCGGGACGTTTTGAGGCCTCGCGGATCGCCTTGTGCACGCTGCGCTGCAAATCCATGAAGGCCGGGGTTTCCATGACCTCTTCCCGGCGCGGGCGCTCGATGTCGACATTGAAGGTCTGCATGATGCGTCCTGGGCCGATCCCCATCACGACGATGCGGTCCGACAGGTAGACGGCTTCTTCCACATCATGGGTGACGAAGAGCACGGTGAGCCTGTGCTCCTCCCAGATCTGCGTCAGGAGTTCCTGCATCTGATGCCTGGTCAAAGCATCGAGCGCGCCAAAGGGCTCGTCCATCAGAAGCATTTTGGGTCGATAGGAAAGAGCACGCGCTATGGCCACCCGTTGCTTCATGCCGCCCGAAAGCTCAGACGGATAACGATTGGCGCTGTGAGGGAGCTTGACCAGATCGAGATGCTCGCGTGCTATCCTGCGGCAGGTCGCGCGATCATGACCCGCGGCCTTGAGGGCGAACTCGATGTTCTGCTGCGCCGTCAGCCAGGGAAGCAGGGTGTAGGACTGGAAGACGACGCCGCGGTCGAGGCCCGGCTGCAGGATCGGCGCGCCATCGATGGCAAGATCTCCCGCGTCGAAATCCTGCAGTCCGGCAACGATCGACAGCAGCGTGCTCTTGCCGCAACCCGACGTGCCCACCAGCGAGACGAACTCGTTGTCGGCAAGATCGAGATTGATATCGCGCAGCACTTCCGTGCGCCGCGCGCCCGTGCCGAAGCTCTTGTGGAGACCCTCGATCCGCAATTTGGGCAAACTCATCGGCCCGGCCTCATTGCACGTGGCCCTCCTGCCGGAACAGCACTTTTCCCAGTGCCTTCATGACCTGGTCGGTGATGAGGCCAAGCACGCCCAGCAGCAAGATGTAGCCGATGATGGTGTTTGTCTGGAAATAACGCTGGGACACGGTGATGCGGTAGCCGAGCCCTGATGTCGCCGCGACAAGTTCCGCCAACACCAGCCAGGTCCATGCCCAGCCGAGACTGATGCGCAACGTATCCCAGATGCCTGGCAAGGCGCTGGGAACCACGATGCGCGTCAGGATCCTGCGATCCGGCAGGCCGAGCGTCCTGCCAAGGCCGATGAAATCAGCGGGAACCCGCTTCACATTGTCCATGATCATCAGCACCTGCTGGAAGAAGGTGCCGATGAAGATGATCAGGAACTTCTGGGCATCGCCGGTCCCCGACCACAGGATGGAGAGGGGCACGAAAGCGACCACCGGCATGTAGCGGATGAAATCCACAAGCGGCTCGATCGCCGCTTCCCAAGTCCTGAAGCTGCCGATCAGCACGCCAATCGGAATCGCCAATGCCGAGGCGATGAGGAAGCCAACAGAAATACGGTATATCGAGGTCCTGAGATCCAGCCACAGCGTGCCGTCACCCGAGAGCTTGCCGAGCTGGGTCACCACGCTCCCCGGCGAGGGCAGGAAAATCGGCTTTACCAGCCCCAACCCCGTTGCCGCCCACCAGGCGAGGCCGAGGCCGGCAAAAACCGCCACTGCTATCATCAGGAAGCGCGAGCGTGCGATGGGTGCGCCGATCCCGGAGGATCGGCGACGGCGCATCGGCTGTTTGATCACCTGCCCCGGCGCTGCGTGAGACGGGCTTGGCTTGGTCGCACGCTGCTCGGACATTTGCGTCACCACCGCGAGCCGGCCCTCGTCATTTCGCGGCCTTGACGAATGACGGGTCGATCATCTGCTCCGGCGTCACGTCCGCCTGAAGCAGCCCGGCGTTCTTGGCGGCTGCCTCGACATCGGCGAATGTCTTGGTGGAAAATTCGCCCGTCAGCGCATCCTTGTTTTCAGCGAGAGTATAGTAACGCACGCCATCAAAGGCGGTGTTGAGGTCTTCGACGCTCGAACCAACCGCCTTGGAGATGATCGCCCGGCCGTCGGGCGTGTCGGCATTGTAAGCCTTCAGGGCCGCATCCCAGGTTTTGATCATGGCAAGCACCTGGCCGGGACGCGACTTGATCACCTCATCGCGCACCACCAACACGTCACTGATCAGGCCGGGATCTTCGCCTGCGGTGAAGAGCAGCTTGACGTCCTTGTTCTGTGCCCTGGCCGCGGTGAGATAGGGCTCATAGGTAACCGCGACCGGGACCTGGCCGGCGATCAACGCACTGCCGGCATCCGCCGCCGGCATTGGAACCGGCTGGACATCGGCGATGGACATGCCGTTCTTGGCGAGCGCGTATTTGAGCAGGATGTCGCTCGTCGTGCCTTCCTCGAAAGCCACCTGTTTGCCCTTGAGGTCGGCGACGGAGGCGATGTCCTTGCCGGCGATCATGGCGTCCGCCGTCATGCTGACGTCGAGCAGAAGCACGATCTTCACCGGCAGGCCGGCCGCAACCATGCCCATAGCCGTGTGGGTCGCGATGTTGGCGGCATCGAGCTGGCCGCTCGCCAGGGCGGCGTTGATGTCCTTGTCCTCGGCGAAGTTCACGATCTGCACGTCGGACAGCCCGTTTGCCTTGAACAGACCCTTGGCTTCGGCGACGTGCCACTGGCCGTAGCCAAGCCATGGCTCGATGCCTATCTTGAATGTTCCTGCCTCAGGCGTCGCCGGAATTGTCGTGTCGGCCGCGTAGACCGCCGGGGCAAACCCGACGGCAGCAGCCATAACGAGTGCCCGAAATTGTCCTGCTAGGTTACGCATCATCTTGTTCCCCTTGATGATCAGGCCGCTTTTTTGAACCAAACATCCGGCCTGGTGAGAATGCGGGCTTCTGCTCTTGCGGCACCGTGCCTCGGCATCTTAGCTGTCCGTTCAACGAAAGTGCGACGACACTTCAACGTCAGCAACAGCGGATGTCAAGGCTAAATACATACATGCATATACAAGTTAGCCCCCCTCCTTCCGACTCTGATTCGCTTCACTGCGATCAGGTTTTTTTGGATGGAGAATATCGACTGCCAAGCGAGTAGCGGCTGCCAACGTAAGTCAGCTTGCTGATCGTGGCAACGACGGCGCCCGTCCATGTCCGGCGATGCAGAAACAGGCAGCAGCTGCCGACGTCGATGCCCAGATACCGCGCCGTCTCGGCATCGGCAGGGGTCGCCGAGATGATGTGCTCGACCTCCGTCACGGGGGTTTTCTGCATGAGGTAGTCGTAGGTCGCTGTCTTGGAAAAATCCTGCTTGTCATAGTCGGGTATCAGGCCCGGGTTGACGAAGCGCTCTTCCAGTTGCACAGGCAGGTCGTTCTCGAAGTTGACGACGATGGAATGATAGACCGACACGCGCTTTGCAAACTCAAACGAAAGCGCGAGCTCCTTTGTCGGCGTGATCTTTTCGAGGACGATAACCTCGGAGCGATGCCTGTTTCCCCGCGCGACAATTTCCGCCGCGATGTTGTTGATCTCGATCAGTGCGGATTGCGGTCGAGGCGGCGCGATGAATGTGCCGACGCCCTGGAGCCGGATCAGAAAACCCGCAGAGGTCAACTCCCGCAAGGCACGATGGACCGTCATCCGAGACACGCCGAGTGTCGCCACGAATTCATTTTCGGACGGCAGCTTGCGGTCCTTGCTCCATCGCCCCGTTCCGATATTCGTCAGGATGTAGTCCTTGACCTTCTCGTAAAGAGGGCTGGCGGTGTCGGGCAAAGTGATCATTACAAAAATCCTTTCCGGCAAGGTTCGGAAATCACACGCGCCCGGCAGACCGCATCCGGATGATTGTTTTCAAGCCATCGCCCTGTCCCGCCAACAACCGCTTATAGGCTGCGGGAACATCATCCAGGCCGATCTCCCGGTCGATCAGTTCGACCATGGGCTCGGTCAATTCGCCGAGCATCCGGATGGCGTCGGGAAGCTCATCGGCAAAGGCGTGGCATCCCAGCAATGCGATTTCGCGTTCAACCAGGATGTTGGGATCGATATCGAGGCGGCCGTGGAATATGCCGACCATCGCAACGGTGCCGCCGGCGTCGAGAACGCCGAGCAACTGGCCGAGTGCTGCGATGCTGCCGGTCGCTTCGACGGCAGCGAGCAAGGGGGCATCCGCGGTGGCGGCGGCGATGGCGTTCCGGCTCAAATCGACGATGCTGGCGCCGGTGACCCGCGCCACGCGGGCGCAGCGGCCCTGATTGCGGTCGGCGACGAGCACGGTACCTGCGAATGTCCGGGAAAGCAGCAGTGCGGCAAGCCCGCCAATGGTCCCGCAGCCGACGACAAGAACGGAACCGGCCGTTTTCGGCAGACGCCGCACTGCGTGCAACGCTACAGCCAGCGGCTCGGCCATCGCCGCGACCCGTTCGTCAAGCACGGCATCGACGATGTGCAGGAGGCGTGCGGGCAGGACCGCCTGTTCGGCAAATCCGCCGTCGCATATCTCGCCGACAAAGCCCAGCGACGTGCAAAGATGCCGCTTGCCTGCATGGCATTGCGCGCATTCTCCGCACCAGAAACGGGAATCGGCGACCACTCGGTCGCCAACACCGACGGTATCCACGCCCTCGCCGATGGCAATCACCGTGCCTGTCAGCTCATGGCCGGCCGTGGACGGCGATCGGCTTATCCATTGGCCCGTGCGGAAGTTGTGGAGATCGGAACCGCAAATGCCTGCGGCATCGACCCTCAGCTTCACCCAGCCTGGCTCGGGAGCGCCTGGCGCGGCGATATCCTCGACGCGCAGGTCGCCGGGTCCATGGAGCCGCGCCGCCCTCATCGTCATCGTTTCCGCTCAGCCGGCGAGATAGCGATCGCGGATCTCCGAAACCGCGTTCTCATGCGAGCTGAATCCTTCGTAGCGGGCGAGCCTGCGGGCATGCAGGGCGAGTTCCGGATAGGCCGCCGAGGTCACATAGCCGACCGACGATCTCTTGACGAAATCCGTCACGGAAAGCGGTCCAAAGGTTCGCGCCCACCGGCTGGTCGGCAGCACCGCATTGGGTCCCAGGACGAAGTTGGCGAGGGTCACCGGCGTATGCGGACCCATGAGGATCTCGGCAGCTTCCGTGATACGTCCGAGATGCGCAAATGGCTCCGCTGACAGAATCTCGAGGTGCTCCGGCGCATAGTCGTTGATGAACCGGTAGCTGTCCTCCAGCGACTCGGTCAGCACGATGCCGCCGCGCTTCCCAGTCAGCACCGCGCGTGAGAACTCCACACGCTGTTCGCTCATCCTGGACCAGTGTTCCGGTATCGCAATCAACGCGGCTTCGGCGACCTTGCGGCTGTGCGTCACTAGGTAGGCCGAGGAATCCGGCCCGTGCTCGGCCTCGATCAACAGGTCAAGAGCGGCCAAGCCGCCGTCGACGCTGTGATCGGCAAAAATGATCGCTTCGGAAGGACCGGCGGGGAGACCTGTGTTGATGATCGGGGACAACACGCTCTTTGCCGCCACCACCCAGGGGCTCCCCGGCCCGACGATCTTGACGGCAGGCTTCACGGTCTCGGTCCCATAGGCGACGGCGGCGACCGCATGGGCGCCGCCGCACTTGTACACGATCTCCACGCCGGCGATGCGGGCAGCAACCAGCGTCGCGGCGTCGACGGAACCATCCGAAGTCGCAGGCGTCACAATCGCGATCTGGGGAACCCCGGCAATCACCGCCGGAACCGAGGTCATCATCGTCACCGAGGGAAAGGCGCCTTTGCCGCGCGGCACATAAAGCGCAACGGAAGCAATCGGTGTGTATCGGTCACCCGCATAGGCGCCCGGCCGAACTTCCTTGAGCCACATCGTTTCCGGGCGCTGCTCCTCGTGGAAATGCCGGATGTTCTCAATGCCGAACCGGATACTCTCCACGACATCCTTTTCGACCTTGTCGAATGCCGCGTCGAACTCCGCTTCCGAAACTTTCAGTCCACCGTCGGCAACATCGGCTTTGTCGAGTTCGCGTGCAAACCGGAGCAGTGCCGCGTCACCTTCATCCTTGACGGCCTGAATGATTGGACGGACCTTTTCGATGAAGGAAGACAGATCTCCTTCGGCGCGTTTCAGTAAACTGGCCCGCTGATCGACGCTGAGGGATGACAGGCGGTGGAAGCTGACGTCAGACATGGCGGCTCCTTTTGTTAGAACGCAATTACGATTAGCGCTTGTCGATCACTTCTGGGACACGTCTCCGGCCCCTGAAGCCTTCAAATCGATGCGAGAAAGCCTCCATCCACGGGAATGGACTGGCCGGTTATGTAGGCTGCCGCATCCGAAGCGAGGAACACCGCGATTCCGTGCAGGTCCGAGAGATCACCAAAACGGCGCTGCGGAATCTTGGCGAGCATCGATTGCTGCCATGCCTCGTTGCTGTAGAACACGTCTGTCATCGCTGTTCTGAAATAGCCAGGCGCAATGGCGTTGACCCGGATTCCGAGATCGGCCCACTCTGCAGCAAGCGCCCGCGTCATGCCGAGGAGGCCTGATTTCGACGAGCCGTACGGCACCGCCGTGGGAACCCCAACCTCGGAGGTCAGCGAGCAGAGATTGATAATGACGCCGGGCCGTCCGGCGTCTCTCATCTGCCGCGCGGCGGCTTGGGCGCAGAAGAAGGCGCCTTTGAGATTCGTATCGACAATCCGGTCCCACAAGGCCTCGTCGACATCGAGTGAAGGCCGGACCTCTTCCACCCCCGCATTGTTGACGAGAATATCGAGACCTCCGAGCAGGCTGCCGGCCTCGGCTGTCGCCGCCCGGCAGCGGTCGACATCGGTGACATCCAGGGCGATGGCATGCGCGACCCCGCCGGCGGTGCGGATGGCGGCCATCGTCTTCTCGAGCGAGGCCACGCTGCGCGCTGTGACCGCGACGTCGGCGCCGGCCGCGCTGAGCGCCTCGGCGATGCTGCGCCCGATGCCACGGCTTGCGCCGGTTACAAGCGCCTTCCTGCCTGACAGATCGAAGAGAGATGCGTTGCGCATGTCATCGTCCTTGGTAATGTCGCGCTTGGACCGATCGCGTCGAGACTATCCGAATGCAGCTTATCTATACAAGCATGTACATCATGGCCGTAGTGCGCCATGCGGAACTCTGCTTGTCAGAGCGGCAGCGCATTGGCCGACATCGGACCGGTCTACGCGGTTCGCCCCAGCCCATCTGGAGTTCATCGGGAGGGATAGATGAAGCGCGCAGTAAACCACGACGCGATGAGCGTGGTCGGCTATACAACCCCCTGGAGTGCCAAAGCAGGCCAGCGGATCAACCTCAGCCTGTCATGCGACCGGCCGATAAAGGCCACACGAATTTGCCGGCTCGACAAGCCGGTTCCGGAATTTCTCGCCTGGCCCATCGAAACGGTAGGTGAAGCACGGCGTCGGCATTTCGACCAAGGGTCGTTCCTGTTCGTGCGAGCCGGCGAACTGGCCAAAGTACAAGCCGTCCACGACATACGTTTCGAGCTGTTCCTCACGCGCAACGAAGGTGCGCGCACGATCCTGGAAGCAGGCGCCCTCGGGCTACGCCTCCGCGACGGCGCATTTGTCGTGGAAATCGGCGGCGAAACCCTTGTCGAGAAGAAGGCGCCAACTGGTGTGTGGCTCACCGTCGAGTTGGATCTGCGGCAGGATCAATCGCGTCTGCGCATCAAATCCCATGACCGTCTCGCGCCTTACGAACTCCATGAAGGTTTTGGCGGCCCGGCGCGGAACCTCCAGGCGCAAGGCATCCATTTCGGCGCAAGCGCCACCAACCACGAACCTACCCTCAACGCGAAATGTTGCTGCGATCCGGCTCGACACCCCACAGGGGACTGTTGCCTGGGATTTCCCGACGCTGTTACCAACGCAGGCGATCCTGACGTCGGGCGGAGCAGATCCGTTGCTCCTCGACGTGATCAATCAGCCAGCCTTCTGCGTGACTTCGGCACGCTGGGACGGATCGAGCTTCGAGCCTCGCTTGGTGCCGTCGCACTACGACGCTATCCATTGCCACGACGACGACATCGGCCCGCTTGAGTGGCCGGTCTCGCACCGCGTGACGATCCCCGAAAACGCACACCCAGGCGTCTACGCGTTCCAGGCCGAATGGGAGGGTGGCTACGAACGCGTGGTGTTCTTCGTCACCTCTTCACAGGTTTCGTCGCCGCTGTTGTATCTCGTGCCGACGGCCACCTATCTCGCTTATGCGGACGAATATCTCCCGGATCATCTTTATGAATGGAAAGGCGACGACCGGGGACATCGCTTCGCGATCGCCAACAATCTGAAATCCCTTTACGACTACCATTCCGACCTTAGCGGTGTTTCCATCTGCTCCTACAAAAAGCCGAAAGTGACGCTCAGGGACGATTACGATTATCCGCTCTGCGGCTGCCCACACAATTTGCCGGTCGATCTGCATTTCCTCCGATTCTGCCACGACAATGGAATCGTGTTTGACGTCATGACCGATCACGATTTGCACGAATGCGGCATAGACGGTTTGCGTCGACATCAAGCCGTCGTCACCGGCAGTCATCCCGAATATATGTCGATCGAGATGGAGCAGGCGCTGCGGCAGTTTGTAGCCGAAGGCGGCAGCATCGCCTATCTCGGCGGAAACGGCTTTGCTGCCACTGTGGCTTTCAAGGACGACCTGATGGAGTTGCGGCGCTCGCCGCTGGAGGCCGGCCGCACCTGGGACGGCCCTGTCGCCGAACAGGCGCTGTCGATCACCAACGAACCAGGCGGCTATCTCCGCTGCCGCGGCCGAGGCGAATTCTCGCTGATCGGCGGTGCAATCTCATTGATGGGTTTCGATGGCGCACGCCCCTTCACGCGCACTGAGGAAAGCCATGAAGCAGGATGCGCATGGCTGTTCGAAGGCGTTGAAAATGCGACCTTCGGCACCGACGGCATGGTGCTGGGCGGTGCCGCGGGCTACGAAGTGGATGCGACGTATCCAGCCCTCGGCACTTCCGCTGACACCGTCGTGATCGCGCGGGCGACGGGATTTCCCGACAGCTTCTTCCAGGATCCGACGCGCTGGTATGAGGGCGGGGATAAGCAACGCATCGCCCGCCGCTGCGCCGAAATGACCCTGCGAAAGCTCGCAGCAGGCGGCTTGATCTTTTCCGCAAGCTCGGTTGCCTGGTGCGGCGCGCTGCCAGCCGCAGGCGCCATGAACGATGTCGGCAGGATCACGCTCAATCTGCTTACCCGCCTCGGTGCGACGAAAGGAGAACCAGGCCGAGAAAAATCGATAAGCTGATGGGCGCCGTTACGGAAAGACCCGTATCCGGTCTTGGGAAATCAAATCAGTCGGCGTGCACCGGCTGTTGCCTCAGCCGCAACCAGCCGGCGAAATTGCAGCCCGGTGGTGAAAGTTGGGCGGAGGCCTATGTGGCGAGCGGTGACTTGGCGGAGGAAGTCGCGAAGTTGAAAGCCCAAGAGGGCAAGCCGATCATCGCCCACGGCGGAGTGAGCTTCGCCCGCAGTCTCGTCGCCCAAGGACTGGTCGACCAGCTCGCCCTGATGGTGGCCCCGTGGCGCTGGGCAAAGGCCTGCCGCTGTTCTCCGAACTCGCCGCGCCGATGTCTCTCAAGCTGGTGAGCTCGAAAGCCTTTCCGGGGGGCGCGGTGGCGCAGATTTACCGGCCAACGTGAACAGGTCAGAGAATGTGTGCAGCCAACGAACCGACGAAGTAAGGGCGAGGTATAAATGAATGCGATCCCTTCGGATCGTCGTCGATCGATAGGAGCCTGTGCATGGCGAAGCTTGTGTTCGGAATGATGCAGTCGCTCGACGGCTATGTCGCTGGCGCCGAGGGCGGGCCCGGGCTGCCGATGCCGGGCGTGGCGCTCCATCGCCACTTCAACGCTGCGTCTCGTGGCCAGCGACCGGGTTGGCGAGGACGCGATCAGAGTGACGTACGTTCCCCGCCTGATCACAACCCACCCGACACCCTAACGTCCGTCGGACCGAATTTGAGCTCATTCCCACTCGATTGTTCTAAATCTAGTTAGGCCATTGATATAGCTAGGTTTTTTATTCGTTGCCGCGCAAGAAGCCGACCCATGGGCCGTCAAAACGTTACAGTCTTGATTTCAAATGGAAAAATAGCACGAAAATTTTTTGTGCGGTTTTGGCATCTATCGAAGTCGATCGCCTTTCCCGACCCACTTTGGGCAACTCAGGTGGGTTTCACAGCGAACCAAGAAAGTACCGTCACTAACTTTCATAGCACAGCGCGCCACAACGCGACCCGCCGCGGCAGCGTCATCCAAGCGCCATCCCTCTCCGTTTGTAGGTGAACTGGATACCGCTGGCAGTGCAAACTGGACACTCCCGGCAGCATAAACTGGACACCTCAAGACCCACCCGCTCCGAGAGTTGTGTGCGTCAAGTTCTGCAAAATGGCGTGGCATTGCGTTGACGTTGGCGTGTCCGCCGCGCAGCCCCCGTGTTTAGCGGAGCGGCGGACACATGACGGTGCTCAGGCGGCCAAGGCCCTCAGGGGAGAGGGGCCCCGCGTTCCGTGGCACCGGCCCGCAACCTTCAGAATATGATAGCCCGCGGCAACCGGAGAAGGGAATCTGTGCTCTCAAACCAGCATCGACTGCTGGGCGAAGATGCCCGCCATCGCGCCGTGCGATGATGCCGTGGTGACCGAGGCCATGAGGGGGTTGGCGAGGTCGCCGGCGGCGTAGATGCCGGGCATGCTGGTTTCGCGGCGCTCGTCGACCTTGAGGGCGATGCCGAGGGGCGTATCGACCGTGGCGAGGCCCAGTGATTCATGCAGGCTTGCGGACGGCTTGTTGCGCGGATGGGCGAACAGGATGTCGACCGCGACATTGCGGCCGGTATCGAGATTGACGGTGGCGATATGGCCCCCGTGATGGGCGATCTCGGTGATCCGGCCATCGACGACAGGTATGTTGCGGCGCGCCAGATCGGCCCGGATATCGGGTGGAATGTCGTGACCATCGGCGAAGAGCGTCAACGTGTCGGTCCAATCGTGGTACAGCCTGACATAATTGTGCGACTGCGGGCCGGACCAGACGAGGCCCCAATGCTGGCCGGCGGCCTCAAAGCCGTCGCAATAGGGGCAGGGTACGATGGACGTGCCCCAGCTTTCGGCAAAGCCCGGAACATCAGGCATCTGGTCGGCGACGCCATAGCTCAGGATCAGGCGCCGCGCCCCAAGGCTTTCGCCATCGCCAGTGAGGACGGAGAAATCGTCGATGGCGCCGGAGACGCTGTCGGCCCGGGCACTGACCAGCCTGATCGTGGGATAACGCGCCAGCTGCTGCCGCGCCTCGGCCAGGATGTCCAGCGGTGGCTTGTGATCGTGACCGAGCAGGCCATGCGAGTGGCCGGCGAAGCGATTGCGCGGCAGGCCGGTATCGAGAACTGTGACCTTGCGGCGGGCACGGCCGAGCTGCAGGGCGCCGGCGAGACCGGCAAAGCTGCCGCCGATGATGATGACGTCATCCATGGTGATGGGCTCCGTGTTGTTGATGGAGGGGAGTGGGCTGGGCCTGGCGCGAAATATCGTCCAGCGATACGCGCTCGAGACGGGCAGCGAGCAGGGCTTCGGCATCGGCGAGAAAGTCGCCCATCACTGTGTTGGCCGGCCGGACAATGCCGCATTCGATATCGCCGGGCGGCCCGGGGAAACTTGATTTGGAGGACAGGTTGAAATCCACCCGCTAGCTTGCACATTTCGGAAACTACATGGTATCGTAATTCAAGAATTAGGATACTGTCAAGGACTGGAATTGCCGTGACCGAAAACAGCCAGGGCCGGCGCGGCCGGCCCGCCAACGAGGCGCTTGGCCAAACGATACTCGACGCCGCTTGCGAACTCTTTGTGGAATTGGGTTTTCAAGCGACGACATTGGACAAGGTCGCCCAGCGGGCGAAGATATCCAAGCTCAGCATCTATCGGCACTTCGAGAACAAGGAGGCGCTGTACAGCGCGGCCATCGCGGCCGGCTGCCATCAGTTGTTTGCACCACAGGCCCTTCTTGAAGGCGTCGACGGTTCGGTCGACGATCAGCTCATGGCGGTGGGATCATCACTGCTTCGCACGCTGTTGAGATCAGACGTCCGCAGTGTCGAAGCCATGGTCATGGCCGACAAGACGAATCAAAAGTCGTTAAGCAAGCTCCATTACGAAGCCGGCCCCGCCCATGTCATCGCCCAAATCGAGGCCCTGTTGCGCCAGCTGCACGCGAAGGCGGTTCTGAACGTGCCCGATCCTCTCCGGTCCGCCCGCTTGTTTGCCGCGCTTTTCAAAGGATCCGATCTCCTGATTATCGCACGCTTCGATCAGGCGAGAGCAGAAGACGACAACGAAATCGAATCCTATTGCCGGTCGGCCGTCGCCATGTTCATCGCCGCGCACGGTGGCAACGACCACGCGGGCGGATAAGCATTTGATTGCTCCGGGCAGCTTGGCCGGGACCGTATCCAGGCGCTTCGTCATATTGGGCCGGCGCGCGGCCGAGCTTGCACAGATCGCGGCACCTCATCTTTCTCCCAACGATAAAAAGACGCTCGCATCTATCGCGGTCCAAGCTCCCGCCTGGATGCGGTCGACGCTTCTCTCCATCGCAGATCCGGCAGCAGTCGGGACAACATTTGATAGGTGATGCGACGGTGCCATCCGACCATATGCTATCGGGTCCGGAACATCGATCGGTACCGCAGCCAAAGCTGAAACTATGTATGTCGATAACTAAGTACCGTCAGCGCAGAAATGTCATGTTACGGGCAATTTTCGTTATATTTCAAAGCGTTGACGCACAGAAAAGTACCGTCAAATCCCAAAAACGAATGACGGTACTTTTTAGAATGCTCTGTCGGATACGAAAAGTACCGTCAAAAGTACCGTCAGAGTGATCTGCTACAAGCTGCGAGCCGCGCCAGGCGCTCCGATAAAACTTAACGATCGACTTGATAGGTTTGTCAATTCCATTGATAAGGTGCCCTGGCTAGCAGTCTGCCCTGCCCGCAAATCATTGTATTTTCTGCGAAATTCTACGCTAGAGCCGCCTATCATCGCCGTTTCCCTCACTCCCACTCGATTATGCCTGGCGGTTTGCTCGTCACGTCATAGACGACGCGGTTGATGCCGCGCACCTCGTTGATGATGCCGGTGGCGGCTGCGCCCAGGAATGCCATGTCGTGACGGTAGATATCCGCAGTGCTGCCATCTACCGATGGTGATGCGCGTACATACCGATAAGGGCAGCGGTCACGAGCCGCGCTGTCCCCACGGGCATTGCTCTACGTGCGCCCTTCAAGGAAAAGGAGCATTGTGACGGGGCTTAGCTATAGACGCTGTAGCATTGATCTAATGCGATTTATCGCAGCATCGACGCCTTGCCTAGGCAGACTTTCAACCTTGTAAAATGAAAGGAACGTAAGCGAGGCTTGAGGAGCACAGGTATTCAGAATAGCTGTCTTGAGAACACGCCGCATTGGCCGCCTGAGGATCAGCCAATCGACCCACCAAGGTGAGCCCAAAGTTGTTATTGCAACCACCTTCCTTAACTGGTGAAGTCGCGGTTGTATGGCACCAAGATCGGCTGCGTGATCGTATGCAATACCAGGCACCCATACCCTGTCGAACCAGCCCTTCAATATAGCTGGAGGTCCGAACCACCACGTGGGAAAAATCAAGACGATAGTCTCGGCCCAGAGAAGATCCTCAATCTCTTTAGCTACCTCTGTGGTCTCGAATCCGGAATAGTAGCTCGCACGCTCCGCCGGTGTAAGAGCCGGGAAGAAGCCAGATCGATACAGATCAACATGTCGGCACTGGTGCTTCGCATCCACCAGGGTGTCGATAGCTGCGTTCGAAAGCGTTTGGCAAAGGCTTGGATTGAGTGGATGAGCCGTGACAATCAGACATCGCATACTAATATTTTGAATCCTCCCCAATTTGGTTGCGCTGCGCGTCATCATTCGTGCGGCGCGGTGCTCGGGCAAAGCTTCTCATACCAATCATGGGATTTCGAAATAGCTGTACGCGCCACAGTCTTCAAAGAGCAATTGTTTTTCAACGCCGAGAATGGCCCTTCTCGTCGCCTTGAGGGACTAGGGCCACCATGCAAGGACAATCGCCTACATCTGCCGGGGTATTATCGCTTCCGCCACTCTGCTCTCGGCAGCTCGCTAAGACTCCCCCCCATTCCCACTCGATGGTTCATAGCTATGGTAACTCGCTGATTTGGCTATCGCAAATCCTTTGCGCATGACGAAGAACCCTCTTGCGATCCGTCAGAAATTTGCGCTCTTGATTTCAAACACCAATTTCGACGGTCCACGATTTGCTCGTTTTGGCGACTATCGGTATCAATCGGTCGATTTCTTTCTGACGGCCGCCGACCGCTCGAGACAGCGCCATCGGCGACCTGCCAGGCGTCAGTCGCGCGATATGGACAGCCCCGCGAGAAGCGGCGCGTACGCGGCGAGCCTGCGGGATACGAACTCCGTGAAGAGCCGTACGCGCTTCGTCTTGCGTGTCTCCCCCTGTGTGAGAAGCCAGAGCGTTCCGTACATGTGCAGGTCGGTGCCCGGCACCCTCGCCAGCAGGGGGTCGGCATCGCCGACGAAGCAGGGCAGTGTCGTGATCCCGAGCCCTTGCCGTACAGCAACGATCTGCGCCTCGGCGTCCGTGGTCCTGAAGGGAACCGCCGTGGTGCGAACCTCACCCTCGCTGGCCCATTCCGGAATTCCATGAATGCTTATGACGATCCACCGGATGGGATCAGGTGCGCCCGCACGCCACGCGGCTAGTCGATCGCAGGACATATAGACGCCGCCGAACAGCTCCGGTCCCTTCAGGCCGTGAAGATTGAGCGGCAGGGTTTTGCGGTCGTAGACGACGCGGATCGCGACGTCGGCCTCTCGGTTGGTCAGATTTGCCAGCTCGCCGGACGACAAGATTTCCATCTCGATGTCCGGATGCAGACGCTCGAAGTCGGCGAAGTCCGGCATGAGCAGGTGTGTCGCGAGGGGCGGTGCCAGCGTCACCCGCAGAAGCCCGCGCACGCTCTGGTCGCGCCCGAAGACGCGCGTCTCCAGCAGGTGCGACGACACTTCCATCTGGTCCGCGAACTCGAGGACCTCCTCGCCCGCAGTCGTCAGGCGGTAGCCCGAAGGCAGCTTTTCGAACATGTGCACCCCGAGGCGTTCCTCGAGCTGGGCGACACGTCGCAGCACGGTCGAGTGGTTCACGCCGAGGCGCTCGGCGGCGGCCCGCACCGAGCCTCCGCGCGCGACGGCAAGAAAGTAGCGAACGTCATCCCAGTCGATCATGGTGCAATCCGGCACCGCGCGGTGCGCCTTCCAAAGCCCGTATCTAACACATCGAACAGCAGTACGGGCGGTCATCATAGCCTATGTCGACGCGCGCGGCTCAATTCCGAACGGCGGACGCCGATCGTCGCGGCTGGCGTCAGTCGTCCAGCCGGATCGATTTCGCACCACCGATGTGCGCGCTTCCGCACTCAACAACTGACGCCGGCGGACCCATTTCGAGGTTCTCGGGGGTGTCCCCGCACAACCAAAGGCGAAGGCCTGGAAGGATAAGTCATGGGAAAGCTTGAAGGGAAGGTTGCAGTCATCACCGGCGGCGCTACCGGCATCGGCCGCGCCGCAGCAAAGCGCTTCATCGAGGAGGGCGCCTTCGTTTTCATCTTCGGCCGTCGGCAGGAAGCGCTCGACGCCGCTGTGGCCGACCTCGGGCCCAATGCCCGCGCGGTGAAGGGCTCGGTCTCCGATCTGACCGACCTCGACCGACTTTACGCTGCGGTGAAGGCCGAGCGTGGAACCCTCGACATCGTCTTTGCCAATGCCGGGGCGGGAAGCCAGCTTCGGCTCGGCGAGATCACCGCCGAGCACATTGACGAAACCTTCGACACCAATGTGAAGGGTACGATCTTCACGATCCAGAAGGCGCTGCCGCTGATGAGCGAGGGCGGTTCGATAATCCTGACCGGATCGAGCGCTGGCACCACGGGCGCCCCGGGGATGAGCGCCTACAGCGCGAGCAAGGCGGCAGTGCGCAACCTCGCGCGGACCTGGGCGGGGGACCTAAAGGGCACCGGCATCCGGGTAAACGTGCTGTCGCCCGGGGCCACTGCGACCGAGCTAGCGAAGGAAGCGCTAGGCGAGGAGGGCCAGAAGGTCTTCGCCTCGATGACTCCGCTCCAGCGCATGGCCGATCCGGCGGAGATCGGGGCGGCGGCGGCCTTTCTCGCGTCGTCGGACAGCAGCTTCATGACTGCCAGCGAGGTCGCCGTTGACGGCGGTCTTGCGCAACTCTGACGCGCTAACCCAGCGCCGTTGAAGGCCGGGGAAATCAATACCAACACGGATCGGAGAAGATCATGAGCTACGCAATTGTAGGATTCGGTAAGATAGGCCAGGCCCTCGCCCACGCCTTCGCCCGTAAAAACATCGACGTGGCCGTCGCGAGCCGCCGACCGCCCGAGGCGTTGGCGCCGCAGGCTCGGGCGATTGGACCCACGGTAGTCGCCAAGTCGCTGCGGGATGCACTCGAGGCCGACACAATCATCTTGGCAGTCCCGTTCGGGGAGCATCGCGAGGTTGCGAAGGCTCTGCCGAGCTGGGAAGGCAAGACAGTCATCGACGCGATGAACGCGTTTCCAGTGCCTGAAGAGCTGGACGGTCTCCCGTCCTCCGCCTTCGTCGCGAAGGCGTTCACCGGCGCCAAGCTCGTCAAAGGGTTCAATCATCTGGGTGCGGCCACTCTGGCTGCCGATCCGATCGTCCAGGGCGGGCACCGTGTCGTCTTTCTGTCGAGCGACGACGAGGACGCGACCGCTCCCGTGGCGGCCTTGGCCAAACAACTCGGGTTCGCACCCGTCAAGCTGGGAAAGCTCAACGAGGGTGGCGCGCTGGTGCACGCGCGCGGCCGCACTTGGGGCCAGCTCATCTTCCAGGATTTGTTCAAGAAGGAGCAGTAATCGATGTACGACCATGTGACTTGGCCCGAGCGATATGATCCGAAAACGTCGGCCATCTACGCACTCAACGACATTGACGTGAAGGCGCCGCCTGAAGCGGTCTGGAAGCTGCTCGTCGAAGCCGAGAATTGGTCGAGCTACTTTCCCGCCGAGGATCAGGTCAAGATTCTGACGGGGGAGCCGGAACTGGCGCTCGGAACGCGATACAGCCGTGTGACGGTTGGATTTCCGATGAGTCTGGTCGTGACGGAATGCGAGCCCCTTCGCAGGCTCGCATGGGCGACGACAGTTGATGGCGACGAGACCGGCTCAAGCGCATACCATGGCTGGGTCATCACGCCTACGGACCATGGCTGCCATGTGCTGACCGAGGAAACGCAGCAGGGCCCCTTCTTCCTCGATGAACTCGGGCGCAAACATCCCGGCGCACTCTATCGGTATCACCAAGACTGGGTCGAAAGCCTCGCCCACGCAGCGGAGGCGGAAACAGCGAAGACGACAGTGGATTGATTGCGCTTCCTGTTTAATTTTGGAGATGAATGAGATGAATATCGAACTCAAAGGCCGCAAGGCCATTGTTACCGGATCCACCGCCGGTATCGGCCGCGCGACGGCGGAGGGGTTGGCACGTGCCGGTGCATCGGTCGTCGTCAACGGCCGTGGAAACGCTCGGGTCGATGAGGCGGTGCGGCAGATGCGGCAGGCCTTCCCCGGCAGCGACATCTCGGGTATCGCCGCTGATCTTGCGACAGCGGAGGGGGCAAAGGCCTTGATCGCGCATGCGCCTGACGCCGATATCCTTGTGAACAACGTCGGTACAGCACACATCCGGAGCTACAACGGCGTCGAGGATATCGCAAATATCCCCGATGAGGACTGGCTTGACCTCTTCCAGTTGAACGTAATGAGTGGCGTGCGCGCGAGCCGTCATTACCTGCCGCGGATGGTGGCGAAAGGCTGGGGCCGCATCGTGTTCATAAGTAGCGAATCCGCAGTCAACATCCCTAAGGAAATGCTCGACTATGGCATGACCAAGACCGCTCAACTCGCGGTCTCACGCGGGCTTGCCGAGGCGGTCGCGGGCACGGGCGTCACCGTCAACGCCGTCCTGCCGGGACCTACCCGCTCTGAGATCCTGGGCAACTTCATGGCGAAACAGGCTGACGCAAATGGAATCACGCAGCACGAAGCCGAGTAGGGCTTCCTGCAGGCGATGCGTCCGACGAGCCTCATCCACCGCTTCGCGACCACCGATGAGGTGGCCAACATGATCATCTACACATGCTCGGAGCAGGCTTCGGCGACCACCGGCGCGGCTTTGCGGGTGGATGGTGGCGTGGTCCGCTTCGTCGCGTAGCAGGACGACCAAATTGTGCCGTTCGCCAACTCGGGTCCGCTGTCGGCCAAGCTGCTGAAGCATGGCACGCTTAAGCCTACAGGGATCTGGCGCACGGCATGCGCACGGTCCACGCATTGCGGGAGCACTCTGAAACTATGCGAGGCACGAGAACGTATTCAGCTACGGCGCCGTCCCCGCTGTGCTCGGCGGCTGTGTGCTCGTCTCGTTGGTCCCGCCCCGGGGCTTAGACCATGATACAAATCCACGGAACATAATGTCTATTGTCCGAGGAATTGATCGGCGCTCCGATCCCAATCCAAAGCATGTGCTGTGAACGGCGCGGTGGATCGATCCCTTTGAGCATCTCTACACATAATCGAAGGTCTATCGCCGACCTGCAAAACGGCTGCTTGTTCTTGCAGAATCGCCCGCGAACTATCGCCTCCTATCGTTGACCAACAATTTCCGAATATATCCCACAGTACTCCAACCTACTCTACCGCACGCCCCCTCACTCCCACTCGATTGTTCGGACGGACCATAAGCATCTGATTTCGCTCGAAATTTCTCAGTTTAGATGACAATAAGCCGACATGGGGGCTGTCAAAAATCTACGCTGTTGATTTTAAACAGATTTTTCACTGAATATTTTTCGCATGGTTTCGGCATCTATCGAGGTCGATTGCCTCTGAGAGCCGATTTTTAGCGGCTGGGAGCCGCTCCGCTAACAGCGGAAAAGTACCGTCATGTCTCTTATAGCAAGGTTTCGTCGCCCGGGCGAGGCTCGTCCAATCCGCGCCCCAGAGCAAGCCTACACGAGGGCCTGACGCACCGTGTCGCCGTGAAGTCAGGTGGCCGGCAAGCCTGGATCGATGCCGGTCATGGCGATGGAGACGTCCCAGAGCCGCTTCGCAAGCGCGGGATCTTCGGCATGCGGCGCGCGCTTTGCTTCGCCGGCTACACCGCGGATTCCGCCAAGGCCGGTGGGACCGTAATAGCCTCCGGGCTTCACCTTGCCGGTCGCAGCCAAAAGTGCCGGCCACGCGCCCTTGTCGGAGCTATTGAGCAGCAGGCCGACGATTGGGCCTGCGATCTGGACAATCCCCATGTGGCGGCCAAGACTTGTATTGGCGACGCCAGGGTGAACGCCGATGGCTGTGACGGGCGACTTCGGCGCGCGCAGGCGACGATCCAGTTCGAAGAAGAACAGCGCGTTCGCCAATTTGCTGCCGCCGTAGCGATCGGTCTTGATGTAGCTCTTGTCGGCGTTGAGGTCGTCCCAGTCGATCTTGGCCTTCAGATGCGCGATGCTCGAGGTCACGACCACCCGCGATCCCGGCGTCTCCGCCAGTTTGGGCAGGAGCAGCGAGGTGAGCGCGAACACGCCGAGATGATTGACGCCGAACTGCGATTCGAACCCCTGCTTCGTGCGCGTCAGCGGCGGATTCATGATCGCGGCATTGTTGATGAGCGCATCGATCCGTGGCTCCTTCGCCGCGATCTCGGCTGCGGTGCGAACGCTGTCCAGGTCACCGAGGTCGAGCGGCAACCAGACGAGATCGGCATTCGGCGTGATCCGCTTGATCCGCGCGATGGCGTCCTGCGCCCTGGTCTGCTCGCGGCAGCCAAGCAGGACGCGCGCGCCCCTGGCGGCAAGCACCCGCGCGATTTCGAACCCGACGCCGGCGTTGGCGCCTGTGACGATGAAGCTTTTTCCCGTCTGCTTGGGAACATTAGCTTCGGTGAAACCCTTGCAATTCGACATTTTCGATTCTTATCTATGAGTGACTACATACTCATTTATGGGGTAAAACTCAGGCGGCAGACCCCTTCCAGAACAGGTCGAACCCGGCCTGCCGGATGGCGTCACTTTCCTGAGGTTTGGCTGTGACCGCGTTGATGCTGATGTCGGCCAAGTCGAAGAGAATGGTATCGATGTAGAAGGCGATCCTGTCAGGCGCGGCATGGCCGGCGAGACACTCCTCCACCATCGTCCGCGCATCCCGCTGCATGGCGTGACACCGGTTCCGGCTTTCCGCTGTCACGCGATCCGACACCTTCAACTGACGAAGGGCCTTGCGCGCCGTGGCGTGAGCCAGTCCCCAGTCAATCAGACGGTTCCAGACCGCGAATAGTCGGTCTTTGGGGGAGGCGTCCGCCGGATATGGCGCCAGCATCATCTCTACCAAGTCGGCCTCGATCTCGAGAAAGAGCTGGTTGAGCAGATCGTCCTTGGTTGGAAAGTAAGTGAACAGCGTTCCCTCAGACACGCCAGCAGCCTTTGCGATCTTGGCCGTGGACGCGCCTGTGCCCAGGCTGGCGACGAACTTGGCCGCTGCATCGAGCAGTGCCTGTCGCTTTTCTTCACTGAGGGGACGCGCCATATTTCCGTCCAACGACATTGAGTGAGTACATACTCGATTATATAGAGAATGGCATGAGATTGGTCAAGGGATGCAGCCCCGCATCTTTCGCGGTCCATACCGACCAAGCTCGAATGAAGATTGTGTGGGCACACACTATGAGGCTGCGGCTGCCTTTTCAATAAGGGACGCAGTGGGGATCGAGATGTCTGTCGAAAGGGAAATGCATTGGATTCAGGGCCTTGATTGCAGTCCCGGGGCATCATCATGCCTACTTCGATGAGAGCAGGTGATGGCACGCCCAGCCCTGACCAATCCAAAAGCGTGAACGGCACCACAAGCGGACATTATTCGGTATCTATCGAGATGTGTGAGCCGCCTACACTACGACACAGTTTCCCGCAGTATCCGAAACTACGCTCCCGTCACTCCCACTCGATTGTTTTGAGCCATGGTAACGCGTTGACGCGGCAGCACAAACTTTTCTGCACGCCCTAAAGAACCGACCCTGCGATCCGTCAGAAATCTGCGCTCTTGATTTCAAAAGGGAATTTCGGCGATTCGGGATCGGCTCGGTTTCGGCGACTATCGACAACAATCGGTCGATTTTCGACAGCCGCGCCGCAACAAGCCGCGACCCACTGGGGACCAAAAAAAGGACCGTCAAACACGGCCGAGCGGTCCGCACGGTTGCGCCCGGCATTCGCTCGTCGCCGTGGCGTGCCTCACTTGCCGTATGACGCAAGGAACACCCGTACGCCGGCCGCGGCGTGCCGTCGAAGCTTCGCCGGTTTCGGAATCGACTCGTCACCCAACAGCATGGCCCTGTTCAATGGCTCGCCCATAATCAACCAATTGAACTGGGAAGCGGCGACGGCCGGATCATCGATCGCAAGCAGGCCGTGATCAGCCAAACGCTCGAACAACACTGCCATCGCCGCAATTGCGCGCCCGGGTCCGCCATCGAAGAGCGCCTTTGCCAGTTCCGGGAAGCGGCCGACCTCACCGATCACCAGACGGCGTAGCTGCATGACGCGCGGCGTGAGCACGGTGGTAAGCTGTCGGTACGCATAGCGCCGAAGATATTCGGCAATATCTTCGCCCTCGGCGAGTTCGGGCATTTTACTGTGGACCCTATCGCTGGCTCGATTGGTCAAGCTGCTCACGATCTCCACGAACAGCATCTCCTTGTTCGGAAAATTCTTGTAGACGGTCTGTTTCGACACCGCCGCAAGCGCCGCGATCTCGTCCATATTGGTGGCCAGATAGCCCTTTTGCAGAAACACTTCTGTCGCCGCCTCGAGGATGGCCCGGCGCTTTTTCGCCGACCGTCCGTGCGGTTCGAGTTCTTCTGTAGCACCTGCTGAACGCGTCGTGGTCATGCTCCTGGCGTGTCCGCTGCCGATTGACTCACGGGTACTGGACCGTCTAGTTTGATTTGGACCGAGATGCAATGGGGAGAGATCGACAATGCACATCCAGTTCGCGGAGCTTCCGGTGTTCGACCAGGAACGCGCCAAGGCGTTCTACAGCGATCACCTGAACTGCCGCGTCGTCGCCGATCAGCCAATGGGCAATGATGGGTGGCGATGGATCGAACTCGGATTTCCAGGTGCCGAAACCACCCTCCACTTCTTAAGGCGCAAGGACGAAACACCATCTGAGGGGCCCGTCCTCGTGCTGGTTGACAACGAAATCGAAGTCACCGTTCAGAGACTCAAATCGCGAGGCGCCGAGATCATAGCAGAACCGCGCCCCGCGCCATGGCAACCGGGGCGCACGATCGCGGAGTTTCGGGACAGCGAGGGCAATCGCATGATGATCACCAGCAGATGACGCACTCACCTATCATGACCGCAACTTGCTCTTGCGGTGGCGTCGAACTCAAAGCCTTTGGCAGGCCGATCGTGAGCAGTGCCTGCTACTGCGACGACTGCCGGAAGGGAGCTGATCAGATCGAAGCTTTGCCAGGTGCTGGCGCCATACGCGATCCCGATGGCGGCACCGCATACATCCTCTATCGAAAGGACCGCATCGAGTGCTCCAAGGGGGCCGAATTGCTGAGGGGTTACAAGCTTAAGGAAACTTCAGCCACGAATAGGGTCATCGCCATGTGCTGCAATTCAGCGATGTTAATGAACTTCGATAGAGGTCCACATTGGGTCTCGGCATACAGAGCGCGGTTTCACGGAGAACTCCCGCCACTGCAGCTGCGGATTTGCACGAAGTTCAAGTCGGACAGCGATGTCATTCCTGACGACGTGCCGAGCCACCGGGGTTATCCTCTAGGGTTCGTCGTTAAACTTTTGGCATCGCGCGTGGCGATGTTGCTAGGTCGATAAATCGGCCGCCAGCCTGCGCGATAAGACATTCAGATAGGTGCGCAAATCGGATACAGCCTTGCCGCTCAGGGCTCAGGCCTGAATGAATTTCTGTAGGCGATCCGCCACGATCAGCCCTGCCCGGCTGTTCAAGTGCACGCCGTCGGTGTGAAATAGCCAGCCATTTACGCGGGCGACATCATCCGGACGCTGCCGCAGCACCAGTACGCGAAAAGCATCGCGATAGAATGGAAGAAAGTTGAACGCCGTGTAGGCCCGGCCAGGCGAGGCGCAAACTTCCTCGGTGAGCGCCTCATGGAGCGGGACATAGCCGCAGCGTTCCTCGTGCGCGATGGCCGCCACGATCGCAGAATATTCCTTGATCCGCCGGTTGAGCTCGCTCTGGAACGGGTCGTCCGAATCCGGCGCTTCTCCTATCGGAGGGGGCGAGCAAAGGCCGATGTCCGCCGCCGTCTCGCGCTTCAGCCTGCGTGCTATCTCGGCCAGATTCTCGTGGAACCAATCGGGCGAAGGCGTGCGGGGCAGACGCTTCCAAAACGTAAAGAACCGCCGCACTTTGCGTGACACGAGCGTGAGAACATCATTCCCGCCGACCCAGACGATGACCTTGTCGGGACGGCAGGCGAGCACATCCGGCAACCGCTGCAGCGCATTGTAGGCCAAGTCGCCGCCGACGCCAAAATTCCGGAACTCAAATTGCCCGTTGCCCGGCCGCCGGCGGAGCTCCGCCATCCAATCGAATGCCTGGCGCTTGCCCGCCGTGCTGCTCGACCCGAGGCACGCCACGATTTTTCGTTGAGGACGCACCATCGTAACTCCGCCAGGCCAGAAGTGAGAAATCGTCGCCTTATGCTCTTCCCAAAACGGCCGGCCCAGTCATGAGTTTCAGGTCGGATTCCGCGGCGTTTTCCAACATCCATGGACAGGCATAATAATCTTCGATGCGATCGATGACGCGACCGGCGACATGGACACGAACCGGCCACGCGACCTGCCACCGGTCGCCTCGCTGGAAGAGCACGATCAGGACAGGCTCTCCGTCGATCGCCCCCAACTCCATGGTCCACGTCTCCGGGTTTCGCTCGTATTCGACGAAATAGGGAGAACTTCTGACCAGGCCGTCGAAGCAGTCGGCGACCCGCAACCGAGCATCGGCGCTGGTCAGGCTCCGCACGCCATCCCAGTCATGGCGGTTGAAGAGGTCAACATAGCGCTGCAAGAGCCGCGCGGTGTCGGGATCAAGCGGACGGTTCGGTTCACCGGCAGGTTCAGCGGGCAAGTCGGCGAGCTTCGCCCGTCCGCGGGAGAGCGCGGCTTTGACGCCCCCAACCGTCGATTCCACGAGTTCTGCGGTCTCTTCCAGCGAATAGTCGAACACGTCCTTCAAGAGGATGCAGGCGCGCTCCTTGGGCGGCAGGCGGCCAACCAGCCGTTCGATGGCGCGGCGTGCATCGGTCGCTGCCGGCTCTGCAGAGACAACGCCGATGTCGTCCGAATAGCCGTGCTCCGCGCGCTCGCGCACATCGCGTCGCCTCAGAAAGTCGATGCAGCGATTGTGAGCGATGCGAAACAACCAGGGTTTTAGCCGGCGGGGATCATCGAGGGTCTCAATCTTCGTGTAGGCCTCGAACAGCGTCTCCTGCACGAGATCCTCACCGTCGAGGCGTGAGCCCGTCATGCGGGCGCAGTAGCGATGCAGTTGGGCGCGGACGCCTGACACCGTCTCGAGGAAGGCGCGATATCGCGCATCGAACAGGCCGGTCGGTCGCTCGGGCATGTCCTTCAGCTGCCACATCTTGGTTTCAATTTGCCAGTCATGCGACCTCCTGACCTTCAGCGCGTGTTGCCGCGGTTGCGGCCAGACCAAGCTTGGGGCGAACCCATTGTGCCAACCGCGCGATCGCGTCGTCGGCTTCGGGAGCGCGGCCGGCCATCATCTGGAACGAGTGCAGCATCCCCGGAAATACGTCTAAGCGCACCTCGACGCCGGCGGCTTTCGCGCGGTCGGCGAGCGCTCGGCTGTCGTCGAGCAGGGTTTCGTCTCCACCCACTTGCAGATAGATCGGCGGCAGGCCCTTCAGATCGGCAAAGATCGGGCTGGCGAGTGGATGCCGGGGATCGGTCCCTGCAAGGACTTGCGATACCAGCATATCCACGACCGCCTTCTGGAAGAAGGCGTCCTTCTCGCGGTTGCTTTCGTAGGAGTGCCCGCTCGCCGACAGATCATACCAGCCAGAGATGCTGAGGATCGCGGCCGGCAGCGGCCGTCCCGCATCGCGGAGTTTCATCGCCGCCGCAACGATCAGGCCAGCACCAGCGGAATCGCCTGCAGCTATGGTGTGCTTCGGCGCGACACCCTGCTCGGCGAGCCATTCGAACGCGGTCACGGCCTGCTCGATTTGGCGCGGAAACTTGCTCTGGAAAACGTAGTCGTACGTAGCGAGCAGAGCGTAACAGCCGATCGCCTTAGCAAGGTGTCCGACCATCTTGCGATGGGTCCAGATCGATCCGCCGACATAGCCACCGCCGTGCAGGTAAAGCATGACCCGGTCTTTGGCCGCCGTTTTTGGCTGAACCCACAGCGCGGTCTTGTCGCCGACCTTCGTCTCGACGTAATCGACGCCGCCCGGTTCTGCCGTCAAAACGGACCACTCGGATGCTTCCTGTGGCGATTCTCGACCGCTGCGAAAAGCCTCCGCGAGCGTTTCGTAGTGTATCTTGTTCGCTAGGCTCTGCTTGCTGTTCATTTGTCACGCTCCAATTCGTCCAGGAGGGCGATGTCAAGGATGACCGTGCCCATGAACAGCTAAGACGGATGAGCCCAGCGAAAGGATACGTGGCCGGCAGATGCAACGCCTCGCCGGTGGCAGTTGCCGCGGACCCCGGGTGTCAAACCCAGCAAGGCTAGGCTGCTCCACCCTTCTCTGTGGGACGTTCGTTCCAGACATTCGCCGATCGGCCAGATGCTTCGTCTATGCCGTCGCCGGGTGGCCGGGGGCTGGGACTATTGACTATTATCGCCGAGCCAACATCGCCTTAAACGTGCTGCTCTATCCTCTTCTACTCCGCAGTACTCCTCGTCACTCCCACTCGATGGTGCCTGGCGGTTTGCTCGTCACGTCGTAGACGACGCGGTTGATGCCGCGTACCTCGTTGATGATGCGGGTGGCGGCTGCTCCCAGGAATGCCATGTCGTAATGGTAGAAGTCTGCCGTCATGCCGTCGACCGAGGTGACGGCGCGCAGCGCGCAGACGAACTCGTAGGTGCGGCCGTCGCCCATCACGCCGACGGTCTGCACGGGCAGCAGCACGGCGAAGGCCTGCCAGATGGCGTCGTAGAGTCCGGCCTTGCGGATCTCGTCGAGATAGATGGCGTCGGCCTCGCGCAGGATCTCCAGCTTTTCGCGGGTGATGCCGCCCGGACAGCGGATGGCGAGACCGGGACCGGGGAACGGATGCCGGCCAATGAAGCTGTCGGGCAGGCCGAGCTCCTTGCCGAGCGCCCTCACCTCGTCCTTGAACAATTCGCGCAGCGGCTCGACCAGCTGCATGTTCATGCGTTCGGGCAAGCCGCCGACATTGTGATGCGATTTGATCGTCACCGACGGGCCGCCGCTGAAAGAGACGCTTTCGATGACGTCGGGATAGAGGGTGCCTTGTGCCAGGAAATCGGCGCCGCCGAGCTTCTCGGCCTCCTCCTCGAACACTTCGATGAACAGCCGCCCGATGGTCTTGCGCTTCTTCTCGGGGTCCGACTCGCCCTCGAGCGCGCCGATGAAACGGTCAGAAGCGTCGACCAGGATCAGCGGCAGATTGTAATGCTGGCGAAACATCTCCACCACGCCTGATGCCTCGTCCTTGCGCATCAGACCGTGGTCGACAAGGATGCAGGTGAGCTGGTCGCCGACCGCCTCATGGATCAGCAAGGCCGCGACCGAGGAATCGACGCCGCCCGACAGCGCGCAGATCACCTTGCCCTTGCCGACCTGTTTGCGGATCGTCTCGACCGCGTGCTCGCGGTAGGCGCGCATCGTCCAGTCGCCTTCGATACCGGCGATGTTGTGGACGAAGTTGCGGAGCAGCCTGGCGCCGTCCGGCGTATGCACCACTTCGGGGTGGAACATGAGGCCGTACATTTTGCGCTCGACATTGCCGAAGATGGCGAAGGGCGAGCCCTCCGATTTTCCGAGCACCTCGAACCCCTTGGGCAGGGAGATGACGCGATCGCCATGGCTCATCCACACCTGGTGGCGCTGGCCGGGCGCCCACAGGCCCTCGAACAACGGGCTGTCCTTGGCGATCTCGACGAAGGCGCGGCCGAATTCGCGGTGGTCGGAGCTTTCGGCGACGCCGCCCATCTGCACGCACATCGCCATCTGGCCATAGCAGATGCCGAGCACCGGCACGCCGGCATCGAAGACGATCTGCGGCGCGCGCGGGCTGCCGATGTCGCCGGTCGAGGCCGGACCGCCGGACAGGATCACCGCCTTCGGATCGATGCGCTTGAACGCCGCCTCGGCCGACTGGAAGGGCACGATCTCGGAAAAGACGCCGGCCTCGCGGATGCGGCGGGCAATCAGCTGGGTGAACTGGCTGCCGAAATCGACAATCAGGACGGTGTCGGGATGATTGGCTGTTTTCATGGCGAGCGTTTAGAGAAAGAAACGAGTCGGCGCAATGGGTTGTGAGGTCGCGCTTTCACTTCGATTCCGGTGTATCGTCCTGAACGCCAGAGGCTTTGTCCAATGCATCAGTTTGCGTTGTATCGAGTGACCGCAAGGCGCCCATCAGCGCCGCGAAACGCTCGTGACCAAGGCGGGCAACATAGCTCCGTTCGATCTGCAGCTTGATGCGGTCGCCATCGCGCAGGGCGTCCAGGCCCTTGCGGGTGTAGCGCACAAGCTTGCCGCGACCGTCTTGCGGATCGGGCAGACGGTGCAACACACCTTCCGTCTCCAGGCCATCGAGCAATTGCTGAATCGCCTGCTTTGAGATCGCCGAGCGCTCGATCAGCGCCGACTGGCGCATGCCGCCGCGCGGGATATGTCCAAGCAGGCCGGCACGCGCTTCGGTGAACCAGTGATGGCCGGCAGCGCGCATCGCAGCGGCGAACTCGGTCTGCCAGGCGCGGCTCGCCTGCCACAGCCGCCAACCTATGTGATCCGGCAGCGCTTCAGGTTTTTCGTCAAGGCCCTTGACCAAATTCTTCTCGCCCGATACATAGTCAAGCATCTTGACTACTAGTTCACTCTAAGTGGCGATGCCGGTCAAGGCAATCGGCGACTTCAATTCAGGAGGAAATCATGGCAGCACTTCAGAAGGAAGCCCTTGCAATGCTCATTCCGGGCATGACCCATGTGTTGGAACGAAACGGCAAGGAGGCTTACGTCTATTTTGAAAGCGAGGGTGCCGCGCACATGCTGCTCGACGATGGCGAGGCGCGACGCGGGCGCTGGCGGATGCTCGATGACGGTTATGTCGCCGACTGGGACACCGGCGCGACCGGACGCTGGACCCTCGATCACGAGCCCGGGTCAGTCACTTACATCAATCGCGACAACGCCGTTCGCTTCAGGATGATCGGCGTGCTGTTCGGCAACGCTAAGAACCTGCCGCCCCAACAAGCTTGAAGTCGATCGCGCCTGAGGCGATCGCCTGTTGCAGCAGTTGCACCGCCGCGGCCAGCTTCTCGTCGATGACGTGCAGATATTCGGTCCAGTCGCCAACGTGTCTCAGATCGGCCGCGCCGTCGGAAATGCCGCGCAGGCCGATAAGCGGAACGTCGAACAGCTGGCAGGCGCGCAGGCAGGCGAAGGTCTCCATATCGACCATGTCGGCGGCGATCGCGTCGTAGGCGGCGCCGGTGACGATTGCCGCCCCGGTCGACAGCGTCGCCTGTCTGACGCCTGGTATCCTGAACGGCAGCGGCACGCTGACAGGCAGGTCGAGGAACGGGGTGGCGCCCTTCTCGAACCCCAGGGGCGAGGCGTCCATGTCGCGGTAGCCAACCGAAACGGCCTGGTAGATTTCCGTCTGCTCCAGCGTCCGGCTGCCCGCCGACCCGAGCGACACGATGAGATCCGGCAGCGCCATCCCGGCATGCAGCCGGGATAGTTCGGCGCTGAGTCCGACGCCGGCCTCGACCGGTCCGACGCCGGTCATCAGCGGTGTGAACAGCCGTTGCAGGTGTGGACCGTATTCGGCCTCGGCCGCCATGACGAAGAGAACGGACTTGCCGGAGATCGGGGTGAGCTCACCAGGTGCCTTGCCGGCCATGATCGTCCATCCTCCCCTGCCCGCTCCTCAGCCCTCGATGCCGTCGCGGCCGAGCACTGTCATCATCGTTCCGGTCATCGTGGCGATCAGCTTGGCCTCGCCATCGACGGCGAACGCATAGGCTTGTCCATCGGCGACGATGATGGTGCGGCCGGGCTTGGTCACCGAGCCGCGGAACAGGAAGCGCTCGCCCCTGCCGGGCGCCAGCAGATTGACCTTGAACTCGATGGTCAGCACGCCGGAATTTTCCGGCATCAGCGAGAATGCCGCATAGCCGCAGGCCGAGTCGAGAGCCGTCGAAATGACGCCGGCATGGAGAAAGCCGTGCTGCTGCGTCAGCGCCGCAGAATAGGGCATTTCGATCTCGATGATGCCGGGCGTCACCAGCGTCAGCTCGGCGCCAATCGTCATCATCGCGTTCTGGCGCGCGAAGGACGTCCTGACGCGGTCCTCATAATCGGGAGCAGGAACGATCTTTGCTGCCATGGCCGTCGCCCTTCGTTTCTCGGCAAATCTTATTGCAAAGGCATTTATCGCAGAGGGGTGGGCGGCAGGCAATCGCAAATGCTGCACTGCAGCATTCGGCTTAGCCCTGTATCGATAGCAACGATTCAGCCGGCCCGCCGCAGCGCGCAGAAGTAAAAGCCGTCGGTGCCGCTCAGCAATGGCGACAGCGAAATGCCGCCCGCGGCGCCAATGCGCATTGCCGCTTCGTGGCCCGCAAAACGGCTGTCCCAAAGCTGGCGGTGATCGACCGGGACAAAATCGGGATGGCGGTCCCGGAACGCCGAAACTTGGTCGCCATTCTCCTCGTCGAACACCGAACAGGTGATGTAGACCAGCAGGCCGCCGGGTTTGACGAAGTCCCTGGCGGCATCGAGGATCGTCTCCTGCTCGCCCTTGCGGGCGTCGAGCTGTCTCTGCGTCAATCGCCATTTAGCATCCGGCCGGCGCCGCCAGGTGCCGCTGCCGGTGCAGGGCGCATCGATCAAGACGATATCCATGTGCTTGCCGAGCGGCGCCAGCTCGGCCGGCCTGGTGACGACCTGCACATTGCGGTTTTCCGAACGGCGGATGCGGTCGAAGATCGGCGCCAGCCGTGCCTTCTCGGCATCGTGGGCGAAGATCTGGCCGCGATTGTCCATCGCCGCGGACAGCGCCAGCGTCTTGCCGCCGGCGCCGGCGCAGAAGTCGAGCACCTGCATCCCAGGCTCGGCGCCGGCCAGTTCGGCCGCAATCTGGGAACCCTCGTCCTGAACCTCGAACCAGCCTTTCTGGAAGGCCGGTTCGGCCTGCACGTTCGGGTGCCTGCCGTCGCCCTCGATCGGCGGGATGCGGATGCCGTGCGGCGCGATCCGGGCAGGCTTGGCGCCCGTCTCCGCCAGTTCCGCCAGCACCTTGCCGCGATCGGCCTTCAGCGTGTTGACCCTGAGATCGAGCGGCGGGCGCGTCGCCAGCGCGGCACCCTCTTCCACCCAGGCCGTGCCGAACGCCCGTTCGAACAGCGGCATGCACCAGTCGGGGATGTCTGCCCTGACGGCCGGCGGCGCATCGGCAAGCCGGCGACCGCCGAGCGTTTTCAATTCGTCGGCGGTAAGCAGCGGCGGCGCGAACTTGTCGCCCTCGAGCGCCTCGTTCAGCGACTGCGCCGTCTGGCCCCATTCGAGCAGCAGCGCGCCGAAGCCGATGGCGCGCGGTGTATCTTCGCCCAACAGCCAGCCGGCCGAGCGCTTGCGGCGCAGCGCGTCGTAGACGATGTTGCCGATCGCGGCGCGGTCGCCGCCGCCGGCGAAGCGGTGCGACAGGCCCCAGTCCTTCAGCGCATCGGCCACCGGCCGGTGGCGACGGCCAATTTCGTCAAGCACTTCAATGGCTGCCGCCAGCCGCCCGCCCAGTCTCATTGTCGTCTTCCATTACTCAGTAAATTAATTCCGGCCCTGCTCTTAGAGCTTTTCGTGCCCTGATTGAAACAGTTCTGTTTCGCCGACGGCGAGACGATCCATGCCGAGGGGTGACGAATGTGGGTTGGTGCATCGCGAGCCGCGGCCACTAGGCGGGCGCCGGCATGCGGAACGAACAATTCGATCAATATATTATAAGTCTCTAATGTGCGTGTCCGGCGCTCACAAGCATAGCGGCTTGCGAAACTGCTCTGCTTTGCAAGTTTTCCGGTTGTGAATACTCTTTGCGCGGTGATTCGCGTCGCAGAAAAAGCGGAGCCGCGGGTCGATACGAGGAGAGGGCAATGAAAACTTATCTGGCGGAAGTTCTAGGCACGTTTCTATTGGTGTTCATCGGCACGGCTTCGGTGGTGACGGGCGGCTTCGGCGGCGCGCTGCCGCTCGGCCAGGAAGGTATCGGTCTGGCGTTCGGCATCGGCCTGATAGCGGCCGCTTACGCGATCGGCCCGATTTCCGGCGCGCACCTCAATCCGGCGGTGACGCTCGGTGTGTTCCTCGCCGGGCGGATGCCGGCTAGGGACGTCATTCCCTATTGGATCGCGCAGGTCATCGGCGCCATCATCGCGTCGCTGGCGCTGTGGATCATCGTCTCCGGACAGGTCGGCGGCCACACCGGCGGCTTCGGCGCCAATGGCTGGGACGTGACGAAATGGGGCGTCAGCTCGGCCTTCCTGTGGGAACTGATCGGCACCTTCACCTTCGTCACGGTGATCCTCGGCGTCACCAACGCCAAGCACACGACGGCCTTCGCCGGCCTGGTCATCGGCCTGACGCTGGCCGGACTGCACTTCGCCATCATTCCGGTGACCGGCACATCGCTCAACCCGGCCCGTTCGATCGGACCGGCGCTGTTTTCGGGAACTGCGGCGATCGGCCAGCTCTGGCTGTTCATCGTCGCGCCGCTGATCGGCGGCGCCATCGCCGGCGTGGTCGCCAAGGCCGGTATCTTCGAGAAAGACTGACTTTTCGAAGGCTTCATGAAAAAGGCGCGGGTCGAGGCCCGCGCCTTTTTCGTTGCGTCGAGAAATTCGTATGCCCGGATCAGGCCGCGAGGTCGAAACGGTCGGCGTTCATCACCTTGGTCCAGGCCGCGACGAAATCCCTGACGAACTTCCGCCCGGCGTCCGCCGAGCCGTAGACCTCGGCCAGCGCCCGCAATTGCGCGTGCGAGCCGAAGATCAGGTCGGCGCGGGTGCCGGTCCACTTGACTGCCCTGGTCTTGCGGTCGCGCGCTTCGTAGACCTCATCTGAGCCGGCGGCCGGATCCCAGATCGTGTTCATGGAGAGCAGGTTGACGAAGAAATCGTTGGTCAACGCGCCCGGCCTGTCGGTGAACACCCCGTGCTTCGACTGACCGGTGTTGGCGCCGAGCACCCGCAACCCGCCGACGAGCACCGTCATCTCTGGCGCCGTCAAGGTCAGCAGCTGCGCCCGGTCGACCAGCATCGCCTCGACCGACATCGGCGGCTTGCCCCTGACATAATTGCGGAAGCCATCGACTTTCGGCTCGAGCGCGGCGAAGGACTGGACATCGGTCTGTTCCTGCGAGGCGTCCATGCGGCCCGGCGTGAACGGCACCCCCACGTCATGGCCGCCGTCCTTGGCCGCCTTCTCGATCGCGGCGACGCTGCCAAGCACGATCAGGTCGGCAAGCGAGACCTTCTTGCCGCCGGACTGCGAGTTATTGAAGCCCTTCTGGATGCCTTCGAGTGTCTCGAGCACCTTGGCCAGTTGCGCCGGCTGGTTGACCGCCCAATCCTTCTGCGGCGCCAGGCGGATGCGGGCGCCGTTGGCGCCGCCGCGCTTGTCGGAGCCGCGGAAAGTCGAGGCCGAGGCCCAGGCGGTCGAGACCAGTTCTGAGACGGACAGGCCGGAGGCCAGGATCTTCGCCTTCAGCGAGGCGATGTCCTGCTCGCTGACCAGCTCGTGGTCGATTGCCGGTATCGGGTCCTGCCAGATCAGCTCTTCTTTCGGCACGAGCGGGCCGAGATAGCGGACGGCCGGACCCATGTCGCGATGCGTCAGCTTGAACCAGGCGCGGGCGAAGGCATCGGCGAACTGATCAGGATTCTGATGGAAGCGCCGTGAGATCTTCTCGTAGGCCGGGTCGACGCGTAGCGCGAGGTCGGTGGTCAGCATCGCCGGCGCGCGGCGCTTCGAGGGATCGTGCGCGTCCGGCACGGTGCCTGCACCGGCGCCGCCCTTCGGCGTCCACTGATGGGCGCCGGCCGGGCTCTTGGTCAGCTCCCATTCGTAGTTGAACAGATTGTCGAAGAAGTTGTTGCTCCATTTGGTCGGCGTCGTGGTCCAGGTCACCTCGAGGCCCGAGGTGATGGCGTCGCCGGCAATGCCGGTGGCGTGCTTGCTCGACCAGCCGAGGCCCTGCGCCTCGATGCCGGCGCCTTCCGGCTCCGGGCCGACGAGCGATGCATCGCCGGCGCCATGGGTCTTGCCGAAGGTATGGCCGCCGGCGATGAGCGCCACGGTTTCCTCATCGTTCATGGCCATGCGGGCGAAGGTTTCGCGGATATCGCGCGCCGCGGCCAATGGATCGGGCGTGCCGTTCGGCCCTTCCGGGTTGACGTAGATCAGCCCCATCTGCACGGCGCCGAGATGCCCCTGAAGTTCGCGGTCGCCGGAATAGCGCTCGTCGGCGAGCCACTTGGTTTCCGATCCCCAGTCGACGTCCTGCTCCGGCTCCCAGACATCGGCGCGGCCGCCGGCGAAGCCGAAGGTCTTGAAGCCCATCGATTCCAGCGCGACGTTGCCGGTGAGGATCAACAGGTCGGCCCAGGAGATTTTCCTGCCGTATTTCTGCTTGACCGGCCACAGCAGCCGGCGCGCCTTGTCGAGATTGGCGTTGTCCGGCCAGCTGTTGAGCGGCGCGAAACGCTGCTGGCCGGCGCCGGCGCCGCCACGGCCGTCGCCGATGCGATAGGTACCGGCGCTGTGCCAGGCCATGCGGATGAAGAGCGGGCCGTAATGGCCGAAATCGGCCGGCCACCAATCCTGCGAATCGGTCATCACCTGGTGCAGATCCCTGATCACCGCATCGAGATCGAGGCTCCTGAATTCCTTGGCGTAGTCGAAGTCCTCGTCCATCGGGTCCGACAGGCTGGACTGCTGATGGAGGACGCCAAGGTCAAGCTGGTTCGGCCACCAGTCACGGTTGCTCCTCCTGGCCGATCCATGTGGGACCGGGCATTTGCCGGCGCTGTTGTCGTCGGTTTTCGCGTCCATCTTTGCCTCCGATTTGTTGATTTTCCGGGATTTTGTTGATTTTCCGGGCAGGGCCGGCGGCCGCGCCATCCTGGAATGGTTCCAGACTAGCCCGCCGAGCCGATAAAGACAAATTGCCTTTGCTGTTTATTCTGATAGGTTTTCCTTATGATCGGTTTGACTGTCCGGCAGATGCATTATTTCGAGGCGCTGGCGCAGACGCTGCATTTCGGCCGTGCCGCAAAACTCGCCGGCGTCAGCCAGCCGGCGCTGTCTTCGCAGATCGCCGAGATGGAGCTGCGGCTGAATTGCCGTCTGTTCGAGCGCGGCGGAAAGGTGGTGCGGATGACCGACGAGGCCGTGGCCCTGCTGCCGCGCATCGAACGCATCCTTGCCGACGTCCGCGACGTCGAGGCGACGGCCCGGCGCGGCCGCCCGGCGCTGGAAGGCCGCTTCCGGCTCGGCATCATCCCGACGGTGGCGCCCTATCTCTTGCCGCATGTGCTGCCGGAGCTGAAACGGCATTTCCCGGCCTTGCAGCTGGAACTGCGCGAAGCGGTGACCGCCTCGCTGGTCGAGGACACCAGTTCGGGAAAGCTCGACGCCTTCGTCGCGGCACTGCCTCTCGATTACCCAGGCCTGGTCACCGAGGAACTTTTCTCCGACCGGTTCTTCCTGGCCGTGCCGGCCGGCGATCCCGCCTTCGCCTCGCCGCCGGTGCCACCGGAGAGCCCGGCACTGGAGCGGCTGATGCTGCTGGAGGAAGGCCATTGCCTGCGCGAACAGGCGCTCGCCGTCTGCGGCAACGTGCGGCCGGTGGCGATGGCAAGCTACGGCGCGACCAGCCTGACGACGCTCTTACAGATGGTGGCGCACGGGCTCGGCGTCACGCTCATCCCGGAAATGGCGGCAGGGCCGGCCAGCACTATCCCCGATTTGAAGATCGTGCCGTTCCAGGAACCGATGCCGCAGCGCACGATCTGCCTCGCGTGGCGGCGCAACAAGGTCCGGCACGACGAATGCGTCGAATTGGCGAAGATCATCCGCGGGCTGGACGCGGCGGTGCTGGCGGCTTGAGCGGCGGGTCAAGGATCCGGTTTTAGCCCCGAAGCCAACCTGCAAGAAAACGACTTCAATCCTTTTCCCAGGCTGCGAGCAACGGGCCGTTGCTTCCATAGACAGGGTCCTTGCGCGGACGGCCGACCCTGGGGATCGTGACGACCGCCTTGGCATGGTCGGCGGCGGTCGTACACAGGTCATAGGTGCCGGATGGAGGATAGGCGCCGACAACCAGAAAATCGTCGGATGCGGAAAGACGCTGGTGCCCGGTGCCGGCCGGAAGCACCGCGACGTCGCCGGCTTTCAGCGACAGCGTTCGCCCCTTGCTGCCGCCAAAGCGGACCTTGGCCGTGCCGCGCGCAACGCCCAGCACCTCGTGTATCCGCGAATGGTAGTGGACGTAACCGTAGATGCCATTGCGCCAGCTATCACCCCAGCCATTTGCTTCGAAAAGCGCCTCCGTGACCGCCGCCGGATCGAAGTCTTCGGGCAGCGTCACGGCACCGCGATAGACGAGAAGCGGCCAGGATGGATGGTTGGGCACCAGGCCATCATCGCTGAAACGAAACTCGTTCGGTTTGCGCGGCCTCAGGAGGTCGGCGACCTCTCGCCGGCCCGGCCTGGCGACACCGGTGACCTGCTCGACGGCTTTCTTCGTGGTTTGCAGAATGCTCATGATGTGGCCTTGCGCTGGTCGGAAGTTTCATGCGGGTTAACTGGCTGCATGGCGGGTCGGTTCCGCTGAGGGCAGAGTTCCGCGATCTGTACGGTCGGCATTTGACGTCCGGGCACATCGAAGCCGCCCAAGTTTCAAGACTTGAACACCGCAAGCATGTGAAGATCCAATCGGTCCCGCCGCTGTGTCGTCCCATGGCACGGATGAGACGATTACATTGTTTTGCCACAGCGCTCGCGACAGCTCGCGAAACGGGCGACCCGCAGAGGCTTTTTTCGTGTTATGATGCACTTGCAACGCGCGTAATCTCGACCTCGGCAATATGGCAAAGGTCGAACGCAATTTTTGCCCTGGCGTCGCCCAGCATGGACTCAACTCCGGATGGCTGGGTGTGCTTATCCGGGGCGAGGAGGTTGTCCATGTCCACGACTAATGTCGAACGCCCGCTGCAGCCGGGCGACCGGGCGCCGAATGTTATTCTCGATGCGATCTCCCGCGAAGGCAAGATCGCGCTCGATGATTTTCGAGGCCGTAGCCCGTTGTTGATCGGTTTGTTCCGAGGCCTGCACTGTCCGTTCTGCCGGCGCCATGTCGCGGCGATGGCGCAACTTAAGCCGGCCCTGCGTGAGAAAGGCGTCGAATGCCTGGCGGTGGTCAATACGCCAGTCGAGCGGGCGCGGCTCTATTTCCGTTACCACCCGGCACCCGATCTTCTCGCCGCGTCCGACCCGGAGCGGGCCTCGCACCGTGCTTTCGGCTTGCGCGAGGTCGGGATGGACACGGTCATGGCGATCCGCATCGATCTCCCTGGCGAGTTACCCGAGCCTATGGACGTCATGGCAATGTACGAGTTTCTCAACAAGAAGGAAGGATATGAGATTACGGGAGCCGATCAGCAGGCGATGGCTTCCGGCCAGGGGCAGCTTGTCGGTCAGTTCCTAATCGACCGGGCGGGCATCGTACGCTGGAACTTCACTGAAGTTCTGGAGGATGGCCTCAATACCTTCAAGGCGCCGAATCCGGAGGAATTGATGTCAGCGGCTTCCCAAGTTGCACATTGATGGGCTGCGGAAATAGGCGGCTGACAACTCGCTCGACGACCGCGCCCTTCCCGCTCGAAAAGCGCCTCCATGATCGCCGCCGGATCGAAGTCTTTGGGCAGCGTAACGGCGCCGCGATAGACGACCAGCGGCCAGAACGGATGATTGGGCACCAGGCCATCATCGCTGATTCGAAATTCATTCGATTTGCGCGGCCTCAGGAGGTCGGCGACCTCTCACCAGCCCGGCCTGGCGACGCCGGTGACCTGCTCAACGGCTTTCTTCGTGGTTTGCAGAATGCTCATGGTGCGGCCTTGGATTGGTGGTGGCTTCATGCCGATTAACCGGCTGCATGGCGGGTCGGTTCCGCTGAGGGTAGAGATCTGCGATCCATGCGGCCGGCGGGGGTGGCCGCTGCCGCTGATGGTGACGTACGGGCTCACGCTCATCCCGGAAATGGCCGCCGGGCCGACCAGCACTATCTCCGACCTGACGATCGTGCCGTTCCAAGAGCCGATGCCGCAACGCACGATCTGCCTTGCATGGCGGCGCAACAAGGTGAGGCACGACGAATGTGTTGAGCTGGCGAAGATTATAAAGGGGGCTGGATGGGGAGGTGCTGGCGGCTCGAGATAGGGCACGACCTCACAGGAAGTCTGCTGTTACCCGAAAGCTACTTGCGATCAACAAGCTTAGGGAGCTTACCTGTCATAGCACGCGCCACCATGCAGGGCGACATCGTTGTCATACACCTACCGGCTCGTCCGAATAGTACAGGTCCGACAACTTGTATTCGGTACGGATGAAGTGACGAGCGAGGGCGTGGATCACCTCGGCTGCTGAATAGAGACGTTGAAGCTCGGGCGACGCATCGGCGTCGGATGGAAATGATTCCGACGCATGCGCCGTCGCCACCCGGCAATTGTCGACAACGTACTTTTCAACATTCTTACCCTCGCGATCAGCATCGAAGCGCTCAAGGACTTCTTGGCGGAGCGAGGCAGAGACCGTCGCGAACACATCTTTGATCCAGAGCTTTGTAGAATTCTGCTCGCCGGGCTTCGATCTCGATCTTCTTTCGAAGACCTTGAAGAAGCTCAGCACCTCGAAGGTGACAAGTCCCACTTGGCGGGCGTTGAGCCCCTCCCTGTAATATGCCAGGCGCTGAAGCAGTTCCGGATCTTCGGGGATGGATCGGCTGAACGCCCAATGTGGCGTCGTCGAGAACGCGCCCTCAGAGCGTCGGACAGGGACCGGCACCGGGTTGCCCGACCAGCCATGCTCCAACACCGCGTATCTGTCGTCGCACCAGCTTAGCAAGCTCAGGAAACGGCTGAGAAGCGTTCTTGCTTCTTGTGAAGAAAGGCGCTCGTTTGCCAGGTCGATGCTGATCGAATGCAAATTTTCCTTTGTCCTAGGAAACATCACGAAATGGTGGCCCGCGAATTGTACGGGAGTTGGCTCCTTCGGCCATGTGACCTGCGTGTCGATACCGAGATTCAGGAAGCGTGAATTTCGGCGTGCGCCTAGGCGGCGATGAAAGTCATCACGCTCCTCTTCCGTTTTATATTCCCGCCAATCGGTCTTCAGTGGCAGATCGAGTTGCCGCGAAATAATGACCTCTCTGCGGAGTCGGGTGAAGAACTCGCGCCCCAATACGAGCTGCCGTGCGGATGGAGCGTGAACCTGATCGTGGTCGTAACCCTTTTCCGCCCCCTCGCGGAGCAGAGTGACGGCCATTTCGGAGACATAGGAAACGGTCCTTCGCTCTCTGCCATCTTGGATGACAGCCTTCGCATGGTACTCATCATCGTTCTGTTTACGTTCGATCGAGAATGAAAAGGTGACGACAGACCCACACGCTTCATCGCTGGATATCACTGCCGCGATAGAATCCAACAAGGTTTTGGTTTCCCTGAAAGACGTGGCCGTTCCGCCGACGGCACATAGGCCGCCAAGGACGAGCGACACGTGTCCAGCCCATCCGGGCAATATTGGAACGAATCCCAATACCGCACTCGCGATCTGTTTATCCGAGAGGCGGATGCCTGCGTTTTCTCGTCCGCGTGGCAGCAGAGCATAACCACGCAATGTCTCAAAGCGCTTGAGTGTGTCGTCAAACGCACTGGGTTCGGCAAGCGCATGGTGTAGGATGTCGGAAAGATGACGGGCATACATCTCTGAATTGGTATGGCTTGGATGCGGTTGAGGCCAGAGGAGTTTAACGCAAGCGCTACAAGCACCTATGGATATTTGACGATTTCGATAGCTGCTCTGAAATTCAGCTTTTTTTGGCAGCCTACCGTGGATGCCATTTGCACGTTGGCGCCACCCGCAACGCGAAATCGTGATTATTTCAGACCTTCGCAAGCGTGGGCAGGTGAGCACATTCCAAGCAAGTGCTGTTGAATGGGGCTTTCTAACTCTGTAGGCTATAGTCTTTGAGACATTTATGGATACAGTCAGCATCGACATAGTCTATCGTCCCCTCCGCATCGCTTTCGCGATTAGGTCAGACGATCTTGCTAATTTTCAACATGCTGCGCGACTGTGTTTCGCTTTCTGGGGAGGCCGATTCAATCCAATCCTTTTGGTTGATCGTCCCGAAGCCAAGCAGCAAATCGAGGTGTTTCGACCTGACATCGTCGTCCCGCTTGGCAATCATGCGGATGTAGCCGCCTTTGTGGCGGCTTATCCCCATTGGAAATCGCCGTTTTTCCCCGAAACGCTTTTTGTCGGCGAATCGCCGCACGAGGTTCGCTCGCAAGTTCTCGATATCCAGAACCTGCTGCACCACTGGCGCGACAACCCGATCTGGAAAGATGTCCTACAAAATGGAATCCGAATCGCGCATTGGCAGCCGAATGATCCGCTGGCGGATGCGTTACTATGCCAGTTTGGTGCCTATCCAGACCCTGCCGTCTTGGGGATCAACTACGAAACCATTCTAACCCAAGCAGCGAACCCCACCGTCATCGACATTCCGGCCGGCGGCGCGGTGCCGGTAGAGCTTCTCGATCATCCGAATATTTCTTCGCTGTCGCGTTTCGCTCTCGAGCCGCATCACTCCTCCCCATCAGGCAACTGGCAGTATCCCGGAATTTATGCGGGTGACGGGTCTGATGTCGATGATCTCACCAATTTCTGGAACCTGCGCGCGTGCGGGATCCAACTTATGTTTTTCGACATACGCTTTCCCGACCGCTTCATGGCGTATCGGCAAAGCTATGAAGAAATGCTGCGTGCCGATCTCGCCGCTCTTGACGAGTGGCGTCGCAGGCCTGCCATCTGGTCGAAAGACATTGTCCACGATCAAGCGAGTGAGCTGTTTGGAAATGACTACACCTACTGCCGGATAGGAGACGGCCTTTGGAACGGTCTGAACGTACGGCCCTCGACCATGCACTTCAAAGAGGAATCGTCCCTCGGCGTTCTGGTCGAAGGAACCGAGGCACCACGCGTCAGTTTCGCCTTACGCGAAAAGCCTTTCTCAACGGACAGTTGGTTTTACTCACAGCACGCCGTCGCCTCGATCGGCTTTAGAGTCTATCGAGGGCAGTGGGATCAATTCGTCTTCATTCCGCCCTATCTGCCGGAGCTCAACGAGTTTGCAGGCAGGGCAATCAGATTCAGTCATCGAGATGTCAGGCTTGAGCCAGAGCACTTGGGCCTCATTATTGGAGTCACGGACAACAATCTCGATCTTACGGCCATCCCCGCGACAGCACTGATCAATAAGATGTTCTCGCTTGCCGGTATTTCCGCAAAGCCCAGCGGCAGCGGCCTTATCACCCGGCAACTAATGGCCCGCATGGGCGGACCTGATGGCACGCGAGCTTTCAAAATTCCTGGTGTTCGCCGCTTGCTGAAAACATACGGGCCGACGGAATCTTTTTCACGCTCTGGCGCACTCCAACTTATCGGCCAGAGAGACCCGGCTTCAGGCGCAAGTTTTAAGGATCACGAGTATTTATTTATCGAACCGCGCCCAACGAAGACTGTTCTTACGGCGTCGATGGTTTTCAGCCATCTCGTTGAGAAAGGGCTGTTCCGGATAGGCGCTGATTTGAAATGCCCGACTTGTTCCCTCACAAGCTGGACCGCCTTAGATCAGTTGCAGCAACAGCTAACTTGCTCGCTATGCGGAGCGCAGTTCGACGCGACAAGACAATTGGTCGAAACGCAGCACACCTACCGTCGAAGTGGCGTGCTCGGGCTGGAGAAGAACACGCAAGGGGCAGTCCCGGTCGCACTCGTGCTCCAACAACTCGCCGTCAACATATCCGGCCTGCGCGCAGATAGCATTTACGCGCCGTCTTTCGATCTTGAGCCCATCGCATCAGGCTCGCTGCCGGTATGCGAAACAGACCTTGTCGTCATCACGAAGCAAACTCGATCCGAAAAACCCTGCATCATAATCGGAGAGTGCAAAGACCGGGGCGGCGCGATCTCGGAGGATGATGTCAACAACCTGCGCCAAGTTGCCGATGCGTTCCCGCGCAACCGCGTTGACGTCTATATTTTGTTGGCAAAACTCGGTCCGTTCGATGAGCGCGAAATCGAATTGGCAAAATCCCTGAATGCCAGGTTTGAACGCCGGGTCATCATGCTCACCGATCGTGAACTTGAGCCGTATCATATCTACGAGCGCACGAACAAAGAACTCAATCTGAACCTCCACGGTGTCAGCGCGAAAGAGCTCGCGAGCGCGACACACCATGTGTATTTCCAACAGCATCAGCTGCAGGCAGAGCAAGTCGCAGAGGCCGCACCTACAACGAAACAAGTCGCTGAAACTGTGGCGAAGCACGTTCTAGAAACCGCCCCCTCCGCAGATAATCCGCCGACGGAGCCCGCGTAATGAACGATCTGGAACAGCTTCGGAGCGTGTTCGCTCTTATGGGCAAGCAGAGAGAGAATGCCGATGCGAACGCGATCGAACGCCTAAAGGAACAGTGGACGACACATGGCGAGATTATTGACAAGCCCACATTGAGGCTCGCCGCTTTTCGAGACCAAAAATCGCTTCAGCGAGTCCTCTCTGCCCACCCTGCAAGGCAGGTCGTCATCGGACTTGAAGGGGTTCAGCGTTCCTTCGATATTTTGGAACAGTCGCGCCAACATTCATCGAGATTGTCGGACGGTTTCACGGTCAAGTCCTGCATGGCGACAACACCGGGCGTACCCTCGATGGCGTTCTGAAGCAGGCGACGAAAGAGGCTTATACCTATTCAGTCGCCGCTGTCTCTCTCGTCCAATCATATCGCCACCTCGTTTCGGGCTGCCCCGAAATCAAAGAAAAGTACGACCAACTAAGAGTCGAGATTTTTGGCGATGACGGAATCGTCAAATTTTTCTCGGCACTACGAAATGCCAATAACCACCATCGCATCATCGTGGCTAACCCACACTACAAGATCTCGTATGGCCAGACGAAAGAGGTCGTGAGCGGAATCTCATTCGATCGCAACGAAATCATCGGCAATGGTAATTGGCCACTGCCGGCCCAAGATTTCATCCGCAGCATCGACGAATTGCAAGTCGTCGATTTGATCAATGAACATTTCAAGCTTGCGAAGAATTTTTTTGGCCTTCTTCCTCATCGCACCGGCATCGCGACGAGCACGGCTTATCGCGATTACAACAAAATATGTCTCGCCAATAAGATATGCAGCCACATCATGTCGCTAGGTCTCATATTACAGTTTGCCATTCCGAAGATGCTCGACCCTTACGAGTACCTTGACGGGCATTTTTCCAAGTTAGAACTTGACAATATATACAGCTTCAAGAACAATTCAAAAGTACAAGTCGATTACATTATATCTCTACGCGATCCGATCGGCTTGCTCGATCAACATACGAAAGAACAGCTGTATAAGCTGTTTAGCGTGTCAATCTATTAAGTGAAGCTCTCTTATGTTTTCCCGATACGTCGCTTAGTGCAAGCAACGCTGAATGTCATTTATTGCGCCCTCACGGCACAAATATCAAAAACACCCAAGTAAAAAACACCACCAGATGCACCAGCCCGGTCAAGAACGTCGTTCTCTCCGTACTAAAGCTCACATTGCAGATGAAAAGCGCCAGGACCAAAAGCACCGTGTCGGTCGCCGGCAGCCCCAGGGTCAGGCCTCTTCCGGTCAGCAGGCTGGCGGCGGCTATGCCCGGTATTGTCAGGCCGATTGTGGCACAGGCCGAACCCATGGCGACGTTCAGGCCGCGTTGCAGCTCGTTGCTGAGTGCGGCGCGAACCGCCGAGATGGCCTCCGGCATCAGAACCAACCCGGCGATCATTGCGCCGACAATGGCGTCGGCCTGCGGCACCTGGTAGGCGACGAGCGCATCCTCGACGCTGGCCGCGACCTGTTCGGCCAGCATGACGATGCCGATCAGCCCGATCAGCAGGAGAACAGCGCCGGCGGCGACGCTTTCGTGGGCGTCGGCTCGCGCTGCAACGCCATGCGCTTGTCCATCGATGAAATCGTCGCGGTGGCGGACAGTCTGCGCGAACAGAAAACCGGCATAAAGCAGCACCGAAAGCACGCTGACGAAGCCAAGTTGCGCCGCCGAAAACGTGCCGGGATCGGTGGTTCGCGTGTAGGTCGGCAGAATGAGCGTCATGACGCTCAGCGCGACCAGCACCGCCAGATAGGCGCTGGTCCCTTGGCGGACGATTGCCTGCTTGCGATGGCGCCAGCCGCCAAACGTCAGGCACATGCCGACGACGCCGGTGGAGGTGATCATCACCGTCGAGAACACGGATTCGCGGGCAAGCGTCGGGTTGTTGGCGCCGTGCAGCATGATGGAAACGATGATCGACACTTCGATTGCCGTCACGGCGATGGTCAGCACCAACGTGCCGTACGGCTCGCCCACCCGCCGGGCCACCGCCTCGGCGTGGTCGAGCACCACGAAAATGGTGATGAACATGATCGCGCTCGACAGCGCGCCGATAAACATCCTGGTGCCCAGCGACCCTTCGTCGACCGACACCCCGCTGGCCCTGACCGCGACAGCCATCGCCAGCGCGGCCAACGGCATGCCGTAAGAAATCGCCGATCTTGCGAAACCACTCATTGTCACCTTCTTGCCTTCCCGCAAATCCCGTGGAAGGGCGATGTGCAACCACTGTTGCGCACCGCGACCATCCAGAGAAATCGCATATGACAGGTCATGACGCCATCGCAGCGTACCCCAGCCCTAGCCCCTCCCCACAAGGGCAGCGCAATCGCGTACGCATTCTTGCGAAGAGGACCCCCACCCTAACCCTCCCCGCAAGGGGGAGGGAACGCTGCCGCGCGCCCTTGCTTTCCCTTTGGCGCCGAAAGGCAGGCAATTTGCCGAGGTCGGCGCCACCGAAAGTCCCCCTCCCCCTTGTGGGGAGGGGTTAGGGGTGGGGGTCCTCTTCGCAAGAATCCGCCGCGATTGCGCTGCCTCCTGCCCCCGCACACCCCGAAACATCATGTCACCCGCAGGAAGCTCGCGCGCTAGCCGGGCGTGTTGGCCTTGACGACCTTCTTGCATTCGGGCGTCAGCTCGCTCATGTGACCGGCCAGGCATTTGACGACGCGGCCACCGCCCGGCAACACGCCCTTGCACAATCTCTGGTAATCTGCTTGGCAGGCCTCACGCTCGGCCGCCGTCTGCGCCAGCACTGCGGTGGCTGCCAGCTGAGTTGCCAGGAAAAGCACGCCTAACCCAATCCGCATGGAACACCCCTCAAATATGTTGCCCAAACAACGCCTCCGTCACGCGTAGGCACAAACGGAAGCCTTTTCACGCCGTCTTCTGCGTCACCAGTCCCAGCTCGTCGACCATCGCCTGACGCATCAGGAATTTCTGCGGCTTGCCGGTCACCGTCATCGGCAATTCGGTGCGGAAGCGGATGTAGCGCGGGATCTTGAAATGGGCGATCTGGCCGGCGCAGAACGCCTTGATCTCCTGCTCCGTGGTGATCTGGCCGGGCTTCAGCACGATCCAGGCGCACAGCTCCTCGCCATATTTCGGGTCGGGAATGCCGAACACCTGCACCTCCTTGACCTTGGGGTGGCGATAGAGAAACTCCTCGACCTCGCGCGGATAGACGTTCTCGCCGCCGCGGATGACCATGTCCTTGACCCGGCCGACGATGTTGCAATAGCCCTCGGCATCGATGGTGGCGAGGTCGCCGGTGTGCATCCAGCCGTCGGCGTCGATGGCCTCGCGGGTCTTCTGCTCGTCGTCCCAATATCCCTTCATCACGGAATAGCCGCGCGTGCAGAGCTCGCCCGGCGCGCCGACCGCGACGGTGGCACCTTCGGCGTCGACGGCCTTGACCTCGACATGCGGATGGACGCGGCCGACGGTCGAGACGCGCTTTTCCAGGGGGTCGTCGACGCTGCTCTGGAACGACACCGGGCTGGTCTCGGTCATGCCGTAGGCGATGGTCACCTCCGCCATATGCATCAGCGACACCACCTTCTTCATCACCTCGATCGGGCATGGCGAGCCGGCCATGATGCCGGTGCGCAGGCTGGTGAGATCGAAGGAGGCGAACTCCGGATGGTCGAGCAGGCCGACGAACATGGTCGGCACGCCGTAGAGCGCGGTGCAGCGTTCCGTTGCCACCGCCCTCAGCGTGGCGCCGGCATCGAACCCCTCGCTGGGGAAAACCATGGTCGCGCCCTTGGTGACGCAGCCCATCGTGCCCATCGACATGCCGAAGCAATGATAGAGCGGCACCGGGATGCACAGCAGGTCGTCGACGGTGAGCCGGATTGCCGCGGTGACGAAATTGCCGTTGTTGACGATGTTGTTGTGGGTCAGGGTCGCGCCCTTGGGCGCACCTGTCGTGCCGCTGGTGAACTGGATGTTGATGGCGTCGTCCGGTTTCAGCCCCGCTGAAATCCGGTCGAGCTTGTCATGCTCGTCGCGGCCGGCCATCGCCAGCACGTCGGCGAAATTGAACATGCCCGGCGAATTCTCCTCGTCCATGCGGATGACGATCTTCAGTGCCGGCAGCTTGTTGGCGTCGAGCTTGCCCGGCGCAGCGTTGGCGATCTCCGGCGCCAGCGTTTCGACCATGCCGAGATAGTCGGAACTCTTGAATGTGGCGGCGGTGACCAGCGCTCGGCAAGCGACCTTGTTCAAGGCATATTCCAGTTCGACCAGCCGGTAGGCCGGGTTGATGTTGACCAGGACCAGGCCGATGCGGGCGGTGGCGAATTGCGTCACCAGCCATTCCCAGCGGTTCGGCGACCAGATGCCGACGCGATCGCCTTTCTCGAGGCCGAGCGCCAGGAAACCGGCGGCGAGCGCATCGACAGTCTCGGACAGTTCCTCCCAGGTAAAGCGCTTGTCCTGCTCGACGAAGACGGCGGCATCGAGCGTGCCGTATTTGCCGACCGTATCGGCAAACAGCGCCGGGATGGTCAGGTTGAGCAGCGGCACGCTGCGCTCGCCCGCCACATGCGCCGTGCCGTCGACCGGCGCAATGAACGAGCCGCCATCGCGCTTGGAGCGCAAATTGCTGGCATTCTTCAACTCGTCGAGATTGATCGGCATCGCCGTGTCCTCCGCAGACAGGCCGAGCCTATCAGCCCGGCAGGGTGGTGGAAATCCCGTCGATGGTGGGGCTGGGTGGGAACTCGCCTGTAAAGGCGAAAATAAAAAACTCGCCTCGGCGGGCGGGTCTTCGGGGCCAATTGGCACCATAGCGAAATTAGTAGCATAGCTGCCGGCACAAAGCAAGAACAAAATTGCTGTACGTCAAGAAAATCGCTTCAGGTTGGCACTGCGGCCAAGCTGCCAATCTCCCTTCTTGAGGGGGAGATGGCCGGCAGGCCAGAGGGGGTCGTCTCGCGTGGAGCACCAGCCTGCCGTTAGGAGAGTCGCGTCAAGACGTACCCACCCCCTCTGTCGCCTTCGGCGACATCTCCCCCTCAAGGGGGGAGATCGGCTGGTCGTCAGCCTGCGTTCACCGATGCCATCCTGCCCGCAATATCGCGCAACACGGCCTCGTCCGTCGCCGAACGCATCTTCCTCGACGCGACGAGACAGGCCTGCGAGCGCAGGATGACGCCGTCGGCCAGCACCTTGAGATGGTTGGCGCGCAGCGTCGCGCCTGACGTGGTGATGTCGACGACGATATCGGCCAATCCGGCCGCCGGCGCGCCTTCGGTGGCGCCAAGGCTTTCGACGATGCGGTAGACCTGGATGCCGTGCTTTTGCGAAAAGAACTGCTGGGTCAGGCGCCAGTATTTGGTGGCGATCCTGAGCCGGCGGCCGTGGCGCTGGCGGAAATCGGCGGCGACGTCGTCGAGGTCGGCCATGGTGTCGACATCGAGCCAGATGTCGGGCACGGCGACGACGACATCGGCATTGCCGAAACCGAGGCGGGCGATGATTTCGGCGCGCGTCTCGCAATCGGCGAGGTTTTCGCGCAAAAGGTCCTCGCCGGTGATGCCGAGATCGACCGACCCCTGGCCGATTTCGCCTGATATCTCCGAGGCAGACAGGAATGCTATCTCGACGCCGTCAAGGCCGTCGATGCGGGCGCGATATTTGCGCTCGTCGCCGGGCAGGCTGACGGCAAGCCCGGCCTTGGCCAGCACCTCCAGCGCCTGCTCCTTGAGCCGGCCTTTCGACGGGATCGCCAGCGTGATCATGGCGCCGTCTCCCGCAGCGCCTCGATGCGGTCGAGCCAGACGGAAAAACCGACGCCGGGGATCGGCGTTTTGGCGCCGAGCAGCGTCAGCAGCCGGTCGTAGCGGCCGCCACCGGCGAGCGGCCGGTCGCCATCCTGGGCCGCGATCTCGAAGACCAGGCCGGTGTAGTAATCGAGCGGCCGGCCGAAGGCGGCGTCGTAGCTGATTTCAGACATCGGCAGGCCGAGGCTTTCTATGGCCGCGGCGCGGGCTGCGAAATTCTCCAGCGCAGCCCCCAGTGAAAGCCCGGCATCGGCTGCAAAACGTTCGAGCGCCCCGGCGGCGCTGTCGAGCGGCACGTCGATGGCCAAAAAGCTCTTCAGCGCCGCAAACGCCTCGTTCGACAGCCGCACGCTGCGCAGTTCAGCCTTCTCGATCAGGCGCCGCGCAATCTCGGACGGCGAACGCCCGGCCGTTGCCGACAGGCCAGCCTCTTCCATGCCACCGGCGACATGCGCCGAAAGACCGTCAAGATCGCCGTCGAGGACAAGGGCGGCGACCGCGCCGGCAAGCTGGCTGTTGCGCGGCGGATTGGCGAGGTCGGCAAGGGCCGCCTCAAGCATCGGCGCCGAGCCGAAGGCGCGCGCCAGCCTCATGCGCCAGCCGCGCGGCAGGCCAAGCGCTGCCAGCACCGCCTCGAAAATGGTCTGGTCGCCGAGCGTCACCGCCAGTTGCCGGCCGGGCAGCACCAGCGACAGCAGCGCATGCGCATCGGCCAGCGAGCGGGCGTCGGCGGCGGCTGTGTCGCGGTCGCCGAGATCCTCGATGCCGGCCTGGAAGAACTCGTTGCCGCCCTCGCGCCGCTGGCGAAACACCTCGCCGAGATAGGAATAGCGGCGCGGCGTGCCGGCCTGGCTGGCGATGTGGTCGAGGCAGACCGGAATGGTGAATTCCGGCCGCAGGCAAAGCGTCTGCCCGGTCTCGTTTTCGGTGAGAAAGATGCGGCGCCGCAAATCCTCGCCGGCCATGTCGAGGAACGGATCGGCCGGCTGCAGCACAGCAACCTCGACCGCATGGGTGTCGCGCGCGGCGAAGAGCTTGGTGATGTCGGATGCGATGGCGGGGCGCGAGGTCATGGCAGGCGCCCTTCCCTTCTCCCCCTGTGGGAGAAGGTGGATTGGCGCGAAGCGCCAAGACGGATGAGGGGTGCCGGAAGAAATGAGGCGTCGGCGTTCCCTGGAACACCCCTCATCCGACCGAGCTTCGCTCGGCCACCTTCTCCCCCAGGGGGAGAAGGAAGCGGCGCCCTACTTGCCACGCGCCCGCTCCTCGGCCTGCGCCGCCAGTATCTTCTTCACCTCGGCGACCAGATCGCCTTGCGACACGGTCACCTGCGCCGGTCGTGCGGCGCGCCATTCGGCGTTGTCGGCGATCTCGGCCGACATTTTCGCGCCTTCGATCAGGTCCTTGATCTGCACCTCGCCCTTGGCGCGCTCGTCGCCGCCCTGGATGACGGCGACCGGGCTGCCGCGGCGGTCGGCATATTTCAACTGCGCCTTCATGCCGGCGCCGCCGAGATACATTTCCGAGCGGATGCCGGCGGCGCGCAGCTCGGCCACCATCTTCTGGTAGCGGCCGAGGCTTTCCGTGTCCTTGTCCATGGTCAGCACGACGACCGGCGCGATGACATCGGAAGTATCGAGCTTGCCGAGGTTCTTCAGCGCCGTCATCAGCCGCGAGACGCCGATCGAAAAACCGGTCGCCGGCACCGGCTCGCCACGAAAGCGCGAGACGAGGCCGTCATAACGTCCGCCGCCGCCAACCGAGCCGAAGCGCACGATCTGGCCGTCCTCGTTGGGGATTTCGGCCAGCAGCTCGGCCTCGTAGACCGGGCCGGTGTAATATTCGAGGCCACGCACAACGGAGGGATCGATGCGAATGCGATCCTCACCGTAGCCGCTTTGTGCGACCATGGTTCTTATCTGCTCCAGCTCTGCGAGACCCTCGACAAACGAGGCGTTCGTGATGCCGAGATGTTCGAGTTTCCTTTCCTCGACAAGATTGCTGAGCCCTGGGGTGATAGATCCCAGTGTCTGGACAATTTGTTCGGGATCATGCTGCGCCATGACTGTGAAATAGCTGATCACAACATCGATTTGCGCGTTACCCAGCCCGGCACCTTTGGTGAAATCACCGCTCTCGTCCTTGCGCCCCGCGCCCAAAAGCAGGCGCACGCCCTCGACGCCCAGCTTGTCCAGCTTGTCGATCGCCCGCAGCACCTGCAGCCGGCGGCCAGCGTTCTCGTCGCCGCCGAGGCCGATCGCCTCGAGCACGCCGTCGAGCACTTTGCGGTTGTTGACGCGGACGACGTAATCACCGCGCTTGATGCCGAGCGCCTCCATCACGTCGGCCATCATCATCGCCATCTCGGCATCGGCGGCGACACCCGGCGTGCCTACCGTGTCGGCGTCGAACTGCATGAACTGGCGGAAGCGGCCGGGACCGGGCTTCTCGTTGCGGAACACCCAGCCGGAGCGATAGCTGCGATAGGGTTTCGGCAGGCGCTCGAAATTCTCGGCGACAAAGCGCGCCATCGGCGCGGTCAGGTCGTAGCGCAGCGACAGCCATTGATCGTCGTCGTCCTGGAACGAGAACACGCCCTCGTTCGGCCGGTCCTGGTCGGGCAGGAACTTGCCGAGCGCGTCGGTGTATTCGATCAGCGGCTGGTCGACCGGCTCGAAACCGTAGAGCTCAAAGACCGAGCGGATCGTCGCCATCATCTTCTCGACGGCGCGCAGATCGTCGGCGCCGCGGTCGACAAAGCCGCGCGGCAGCCGCGCTTTCATCTTTTCGGATTTGTCGGCCATGGGATGGGTACTTTGCTATGTAAACGGTGACTTATTTCGGGTCGGCGTGTCCTACCGATGCAGCCCGGAGAAGGCAAGGGTTTGCGGCTCTCCTTCTCCCCTTGTGGGAGAAGGTGGCCGAGCGAAGCTCGGTCGGATGAGGGGTGTTCCAGGGAACGCCGACGCCTCATTTCTTCCAACACCCCTCAACCGTCTCGGCGCTGCGCGCCGAGCCACCTTCTCCCACAAGGGGAGAAGGAAAGGCGAAAAAGAAGCTGAAACAATTGTGCCATGCGCGCGGCATCGTGCCGACACAATCCGGGCCGATAAGCGCGCCGAAACAAGGGGTTCGGGGCCATGGCCACGCTACAGAAGTTCGACATCATCGATAGCGGCGCACGCGACGCCTCGGTCCGGCTGCGGCCGGCCGATGGTTATGCGCCGAATACGAAGCAAATCGCCGGACCGTTCGAGATCGCGGCGCAACAGCGCAGCGGACCGACGATGCGCGACGTGCTGATGACCGGACTGCTGGTGATCTATCCGGTGTTCGCCGCGCTGGCGGCCATCCTTGCCGGGTTTTTCCTCGCCGGCGCCGGCGGCGCCTGAGCCGCTATTTCGGCCGCTTGAACGCTTTCCGTTCCGCCTCGACCGGTTCGCGGCAGACGCAGCCCTCGAGATGGTCGTTGACCAGCCCCATCGCCTGCATGAAGGCGTAGACGGTGGTCGGGCCGACAAAGCTCCAGCCGCGCTTCTTCAGCTCTTTCGAAATGCGGACCGAGACGGCCGTCGTCGGATTGGCGCGCAAATGCGCGAGGTCGACGATCTCGGGCCGCTCGTGCGGGCCGGGCTCGAACTTCCAGAACCAGGCGGCCAGCGAGCCGGCCTCGTCGATGAGTTCGCGGGCGCGCTTGGCGTTGTTGATGGTCGAGACGATCTTGCCGCGATGGCGGATGATGCCGGCATTGCCGAGCAGGCGATCGACATCGGCGTCGGTGAAGGCGGCGATCTTGTCGACATCGAAGCCGGCAAACGCCTCGCGGAAATTGTCGCGCTTGCGCAATATGGTCAGCCAGGACAGGCCCGACTGAAAACCTTCGAGGCAGATCTTCTCGAACAGGCGGCGGTCGTCGGCGACCGGCCGGCCCCATTCGTGGTCGTGGTAGTGCAGATAATCCGGCAGGTTGCCGTGCCAGAAGCAGCGGGCGATGCCGTCGGGACCGGCAAGCAGACCTGTCTTTTCATCCATGGCGGAATTCCGTTCGTATCTTGGCGTTAACGCGTTTTGACGCGGCCTTTACCGCGGCTTTACCAGATTCCTGAACCGGGCGGTAACCACACCAAAAGCTTTACTGACAGATCGGCATTTTACACATTCCGATTCATGTTTCGGTTGCCGCTTCGCGCCCAATGTCGGCGAAATCGGGGAGGCTTTGCACCCCGGCATGTTCGACGATCAAGGTGCGTTGCGATGAAGACATTCTTGTTCCCACTGTTCGGCGCCGCGGCCGTACTTGCTGCCGGCGCCGCCAATGCCAACGACCGCTATGCGGAGAGGCCGCCGGTGGTGGTCAGCCCGGATCTTTCGGCACCCTGGGTGCTGCAGCTCGGCCATGCCCCGGGCATCGTGCGGCAGAGCCGGCAAGAGGCGCAGCCGCAACGGCGCTACCGGCGGCTGGCCGAACCCGATCAGCTGCGCACCGCAGCGGTGCAGGCGCCGGCCAAGCGCATGGTGATGCGGCCGCAGATCGACCCGATCTATCTGCCGCAGGAAGTCGCCTATGACGGCCCGCAGAAGCCGGGCACGATCGTCATCGATACGCGAGAGAATTTCCTCTATCTGGTCGGGAAGAACGGTAAGGCGCGGCGTTATGGCGTCGGCACCGGCAAGCCGGGCTTCGAATGGTCCGGCACCCACAAGATCACCAACAAGCGCGTCTGGCCGGATTGGCGGCCGCCGGCGGTGATGATCGCCCGCGAAGCCGCCAAGGGCCGTTATCTGCCGACCTATCTCGCCGGCGGCATGGAAAACCCGCTCGGCGCACGCGCGCTCTATCTCGGCTCGACCGAGTACCGTATCCACGGCACCAATCAGCCCTGGACGATCGGCGGCGCGGTGTCGTCGGGCTGCATCCGCATGCGCAACGAGGACGTGGTCGACCTTTACGAGCGGGTCAATGTTGGCACGACGGTTGTAGTCATGTAATCTGCGGTTGACCTCATCGATGATTCTGCTCAGAAGCCTCGGGAGCATTGAATAACGGGGGACGGGCCGTGTGGGGATGCGGCCAGTCACGAAAGGGCAGCGCGGCAAGCCGTGCTGCCCTTTTTGTTTCCGCCAGCAGGAATTGACGGGAAGATTTTGCCGGCACGTCGCGCGACCGGCATGGCGGTTCGCTTTTCGCGCTGCCTTTTCGCGGTTGCTTTGCTATGTGGCGGCTAAAATCCAGCTAAAGGCCCCATCCCGATGTCCCTTTCCGACGACAGCCGCTATCTCAGAGGCGGCCCGGTTGCTCAACGCATCATCGCCGGCGTGCGCGAGGACGCGGCGATCGCCACCGCCGAAGGCTTTCCGCCCAAGCTGGTGTCGGTCACCGTCGGCGATACCGCCGCAGTCGACGTCTATGTCCGCAACCAGCGCGCCAAGGCCGGGTTGGCCGGCATCGGCTTCGAGGAAAGGCGCTTTCGCGCCGACATCACCGCCGGCGAGCTGGAAGCGGCAATCCACGGGCTTAACGCCGACCCGCGCGTCACCGGCATCATCATCCAGCGGCCGGTGCCGGTGCACATTCCGATCAAGACGCTGCAGGCGGCGGTGCATCCGCTCAAGGATGTCGAGGGCATGCATCCGGCCTCGATCGGCAACATCGTCTACAACCAGCTCGACCTGGCGCCCTGCACCGCCGCCGCTTCGGTCGAACTGCTCAGGGAAACCGGCCTCGACCTCAAGGGGCTCGAGGTGGTGGTCGTCGGCCATTCCGAGATCGTCGGCAAGCCGATCGCGTTCCTCTTGATGAGCGAAGGCGCGACGGTGACCGTCTGTCACCACATGACGCGTTCGGTGGCGGCACACGCACGCCGCGCCGACGCACTGTTCGTCGCGGTCGGCAAACCGCGGCTGATCAAGGCCGACATGGTCAAGCCGGGCGCCGCCGTCATCGATATCGGCATCAATTCGGAAATCGGGCCGGACGGCGAGAGCCGCATCGTCGGCGACGTCGATGCCGAGAGCGTCAGGCATGTCGCGTCGTGGATCACGCCGGTGCCGGGCGGCGTCGGCCCGATCACGGTGGCGATCCTGCTGCGCAACACGATGGTGGCCCTCAGCCGGCAGCGTGCCCGCTATCAGGCAACCTACGGCACGGCAGACCGGCTGGCGGCGGAGTAGGCGCCTTCGTCACGTGCATTGCGGCACATGGCAGGTGATCCGGGACTCGTCATCCCAGAAGACGTAGAGCACGCCGCCGCTGCCCCAGAAGAAACCGGCGAGTGAATCGAACTGAAGAAGAAATTTCATTTCCCGGTCCGTTCCGGGAACGACTGGAAACTGCGGTCCCTGAATCCATGACGGCAGCCCACCAAGCCGAAACAGGTTTTGCCTTGAATTGCTTATCCCGTACGACTGCCTGAGCCACCGTTTAGGCGTCGGTGCCAACCGAACAGTTCTTTTCTCGGCGGCTTTTGCAGGCCTCTCAATGTAGGGCGAATGCAGAGGCGCGATCGGCGTCGGCACACCGGCAGCGTCGTGGGAATAATAGGTCGGTTCGAGAGAATTCGTACAGGTCTCGATACGGAGTCTGGGAAGAGGCATCGTCAGCTCATTCCCAAGATCGTCCAGCGTAATCAGATGTATCAGTCGCTCTCGACAGGTCGGGCACACTGCCGATCCTTCGCCGCCGACCGTAAGTGGCCTGCCAGTCGCCGGCAGATGCCAGGTAGGATGATGGCGATGCGTCGGAAAAGACATGTCGCTCGGAGCGCCTTCCTCAAAGCTGAAATGATGACATGCCGGCGGCGAACGAGGATCATCATGCGTCAGCCAGTCTGCGAAATCGGGAATGTCGCCCAAGGTACTGTCTGGAAACAATTCCGGCGCCTGCAAGGCGACGTGAGCCAGCAGATCCTCCACGTCTATTCCGCGTTTCACTTCCTCTTGCAGGAAAAATGCCAGACGAGCCAAATGCGCGTCGTCGAGAAACGAAACGGCGTCGATAATCAGATTGTCTTGCTGGACGTCGGCTTCTACCGCTGCCTTTATGAGCGCAAACAGGAATTCGGACCCATCCTTGAGATGACGAGCGATGATTGTCTGGCATTCGCCATAGCTGGCCTGGAACGTCGCCGGCGATCTGTCCGACAGCAGCCGAACGACGGTTCCAATCTCTTCGGACTTTGGGTTGGGCATCTCGGCAGTCTCATCGGCAGGTGCGCAGCAATCAAACCAATTTTGGCGGCTCGCCGCCATAGGCCCAGTCGAGCAGCTTTATCGTATGCACCACCGGCAGCTTGGCGGCGGAAGCGATCTGGGTGATGCAGCCGATATTGCCGGTGGCGACGATTTCAGCACCGGTCGCCTCGATATTCCTGACCTTGCGGTCGCGCAACGTCGCCGAAATCTCGGGCTGCAGGATGTTGTAGGTGCCGGCCGAACCGCAGCACAAATGCCCTTCGCGCGGCTCGCGCACGACGAAGCCGGCTCTGGCCAGAAGCTCCTTCGGCTGGCGGGTGATCTTCTGGCCGTGCTGCATCGAGCAGGCTGAGTGATAGGCGACGATGGTGCCCGGCTTGCGGACCGGCTCGGGCAGGTCGAGGCTTCCCAGATATTCGGTGATGTCCCTGGCCAGCGCCGAGACCCGCGCAGCCTTGTCGGCATAGGCCGGATCGAGGCGCAGCATGAAGCCGTAATCCTTGATGGTGGTGCCGCACCCGGATGCGGTGATGACGATGGCGTCGAGTCCGCCCTGCTCGATGGCGCGCGTCCAGGCGTCGACGTTCCGTCGGGCCGACGCCAAGGCAGCGTCCTCGCGCCCCATATGATGCACCAGCGCGCCGCAGCAGCCCTCGCCCTCGGCCACCACGACCTCAACGCCAAGCCGGGTCAGCAGCGAAATCGTCGTGTCGTTGATGCCGGGATCGAGCACGGATTGCGCGCAGCCGGTGAGGATGGCGACGCGGCCATTTTTCTTCGCGCCCTGCCCGGCATGGACGCCCGGCGAGGCCATCGGCGAGACTGCCGGGACCGACGCCGGGGCCAGCTTCAACATCGCGCCCAAAGGCTTCAATGCCTGGATTTTCTCAAACAGGCCGGCGAATGGCTGGCCGAGCTTCGCCAGCTTGAGCGCCGCGCGGAAACGCGAGGGGTAGGGCAGCACGAAGGCCAGCATGGCGCGTGTCAGGCGATCGGCCAGCGGACGCTTGTAGGTCTCCTCGATATGGACGCGGGCGTGGTCGACCAGATGCATGTAGTTGACGCCCGACGGGCAGGTGGTCATGCAGGCGAGGCAGGACAGGCAGCGGTCGATATGGGTGACGATCTGCTTGTCGGCCGGCCGTCCGTTTTCCAGCATGTCCTTGATCAGATAAATCCGGCCGCGCGGCGAATCCAGTTCGTTGCCGAGCGTCACATAGGTCGGGCAGGTGGCGGTGCAGAAGCCGCAATGCACGCATTTGCGCAGGATCTTCTCCGATTCCGCGACATGCGGATCGGCGAGCTGGGCAGCTGAGAAATTGGTCTGCACGTAAACGAATCCCTACCGTTTGAGCATGATCCTTTCCCAAAACCGGTACCCAGTTTTGGGGATCATGCTCATAATCCCAGAAGCCAGCTTTCCGGGTTCTTGACCGCCTCGCCGCGCTGCAGCGCCTGCAGGCCGAGAATGCAGCGGGCGATGAACCAGACGGCAACGGCAACCATCAGCACGACACCGATGACCACGATCATCAGCAGCGCCGAGATCAGTGCATAGAGCAGGCCGATCCAGAAGGTGCGGATCAGGAATGTGTAATGGCTTTCGACGAAGCCGCCGGCCTTGCCGCGATTGATATAGGCCAGGACGATGCCGACAATGCCGCTGACGCCGATGGCCAGGCCGGCGAGATAGAGGATGTAGATGACCAGCGCGTTGGTCGGGCCGGGCTCCAGCCAGCGGTCGGTCTGGCGTGACGTACCGTTTTGGCCTGGATCGCTCATTGTGCTCCTCCCTCGGTTGCCGGCGCGAGAGTAGCAGAGCTTGCGCCCGGCGCCATACGGCCGGGATTGAGGATATTCTTCGGGTCGAATTCGGCCTTCAGCCGCGCCGACAGTGCTGCCAGTTGCGGCGCTTGCGGTTCGAACACCGGTACGGCGGCGCGGTGCGAAGGGGTTGCGCGCACCAGCGTCGCATGGCCGCCGCCATGTCTTCTGATCAGGCCGCGCAACAGGCCAGCCTCGGGATCGTCCTGCTGCATGCGCAGCCAGATCAGCCCGCCCTGCCAATCATAGAAGGCTTCGACCGGGGCCTGCATGCGCAGCGCCAGCACCATCTGGTGGCCCCGCGACGGCGCCATCGAGACGCGCCACACCGGCCTTTCGCTGCCATCGGCGAACGGCGCGCAGTCGCGGACACCGCGCCAGACCGAGTACGAGACCGAACCGGAAATCTCCTGCAGCGGCCCAGCGTTTTTCAGCAGGTCTTTCAGCGCGGCAATGCGGTAAGCGACCGACGGGCCGAAGCCCTCGATGCGCAGCAGCGTCGCGGCATCGCTGCCGAGACTGCCGCCGGCGACCCTGGCTGCGACCCGTTCGGGAAGATGGGCAGCACTCGACACTTCGGCGCTGGAACCCAGCGCCAGCGCCATGGCGGCGGCGGCGTGATCGTCGAGCAGGCCGCGGATGGCAAGCGTGACTTCGGTCTCGGCAGCAGGCAGCACCTTGAAGGTGACGTCCGTGAGCACCGCCAGCGTGCCCCAGCTGTTGGCCATCAGCTTGGACAGATCGTAGCCGGTGACGTTCTTGACGACGCGGCCGCCCGACTTGAAGGCCTCGCCGCGCCCGGAAACGGCCGCTATGCCGAGGATATGGTCGCGCGCAGCACCCACCTTCAGCCGGCGCGGGCCGGAAAGGTTCGCGGCGAGTGCGCCGCCGATCGTGCCTCGCGCTGGCTCACCGCCGAGCAGCGGGCCGTAATCCATCGGTTCGAAGGCAAGTTGCTGGCCGTTTTCGGCAAGCAGGCTTTCGATTTCGGCCAGCGGCGTGCCGGCTTTTGCCGACAGCACCAGTTCGGCCGGCTCGTAAAGCATGACGCCGGAGAGTTTGGAAAGGTCGAGCGTATGCTCGCTCTGCTGCGGCCGGCCGATACCGCGCTTGGAGCCGTGGCCGAGGATTTCGAGCGGCGAGTCTTCCGCGGCCGCCCAAGCGACGGTGGATACGGTTTCCGCGGCTGTTGACGGGGTGAAGGTGGTCATAGAACGGACGCGGCATTTGCAAATGCGGGAACGTCGTGTTCCTTCGCGCCCCCCTCTGTCCTGCGGGACATCTCCCCCTCAAGGGGGGAGATCGGATGCTGCGTCGGGCTTCGCCAATCTCCAGTGTTAACGGGAGGGCGAGGCGCCGAAGCTGCCAATCTCCCCCCTTGAGGGGGAGAAGTCCGGCAGGACAGAGGGGGGTGTTCAAGCGCTAACATACGCGCTCAAAACCTCGGAATGTCCGGAAACGCCACTTGGCCGCGATGCACGTGCATCCGCCCGAGCTCGGCGCATCGCCTCAATTGCGGGAAGACCTTGCCGGGATTCAAAAGATGGTTGGGGTCGAAGGCGCATTTGACGCGCATCTGCTGGTCGAGGTCGATCTGGTTGAACATTTCCGGCATCAGGTCGCGCTTCTCGATGCCGACCCCGTGCTCTCCGGTCAGCACGCCACCGACCTTGACGCAGAGCCGCAATATGTCGGCGCCGAAACTCTCCGCCTTGTCGAGTTCGCCCGGCACGTTGGCGTCATAGAGGATGAGCGGGTGCAGATTGCCGTCGCCGGCGTGGAAGACATTGGCGACGCCGAGCCCGTATTTCTGCGACAGTTCGCGCATGCCGGCGAGCACGCGCGGCAGTTCCTTGCGCGGGATGGTGCCGTCCATGCAGTAGTAGTCGGGCGAGATGCGGCCGACCGCCGGGAACGCCGCCTTGCGGCCGGCCCAGAAGCTCAGCCGCTCCTGTTCCGACTGCGACGTGCGGCATGTGGTCGAGCCGTTCCTATAGGCGATGGCTTCGACCAGGCCGATCAGATGGTCGACCTCGACACCCGGCCCGTCCAGCTCGACGATCAGCAGCGCCTCGACGTCCAGGGGATAGCCGGCCTGGACGAAATCCTCGGCGGCGTGGATGGCCGGACGGTCCATCATCTCCATGCCGCCCGGAATGATGCCGGCGCCGATGATGTCGGCAACGCATTGGCCGGCCTGCTCGCTGGTCGGGAAACCGATCAGCAGGGCACGCGCCGTCTCCGGCTTCTTCAGGATGCGTACGGTGACCTCGGTTACGACGCCGAGCAGTCCTTCGGAGCCGGTCATGACGCCGAGCAGGTCGTAGCCTTCCGCGTCGAGATGGCTGCCGCCGAGGCGCACCACCTCGCCATTCATCAGCACCATCTCGATGCCGAGCACATTGTTGGCGGTGAGACCGTATTTCAGGCAGTGCACGCCGCCGGAATTTTCCGCGACATTGCCGCCGATCGAGCAGGCGATCTGGGAGGATGGATCGGGGGCGTAATAGAAGCCCTCCTGCTCGACGGCGGTGGTGATGCCGAGATTGGTGACGCCGGGCTGGGCGACGACGACGCGGTTCTGAAAATCGATCTCGAGGATGCGGTTGAAGCGGCTCATCACCAGCAGCACCGCGTCTTCGAGCGGCAGCGCACCGCCGGAGAGCGAGGTGCCGGAGCCGCGCGGCACGACGCGGATGTTGCGGTCGCTGCAATATTTCAGCACCCGCGACACCTGGGCCACGGTTTGCGGCAGTACAACGACGAGCGGCAATTGCCGGTAGGCGGTGAGCCCGTCGCTCTCGAAGGCGCGCATGGCATTGGCGGCGTCGACGACGCCCTCGCCCGGCACCATGATGCGCATATCGGCGACGATCTCGTCGCGCCGGCGCATCGTGGCGTCGTCTGGTTTCGGCATGGCAAGGCCGGACATCGACAGCCTCCTTCGATCGACTGGTAAAAATCTTTTACCAGCGACAGTGGTCGCTTGCAAATGCCGCGTTGGCCGGGATGAGAGGCCTATGGCCGGGACAGCCTTCCGCAGCGGCAATCTGCCGCTGCACCCCACATTACTCGCCCGGCTGCTTGCCTGGTTCGGAGTGCATGCGGCGGACGCGGCGCACGCCCCACCAGACGAGCACGACGGCGAGCGGCACCGAGGCGGCGGTGACCATTTCCGGCGCGAAGGCATGGCCGAAGATCGAGGCGCCCTTGGCGACGTAGCCGATGAGGCCGACGACATAGTAGGAAACCGCGGCGACCGAGAGCCCCTCCACCGTCTGCTGCAGCCGCAATTGCAGGCGGGCGCGATTGTTCATCGACGCCAAAAGATCGCGGTTCTGCTTCTCGACCTCGACGTCGACCCAGGTGCGCAGCAGTGTGGTGGCACGGGTGAGCTTCGTCGACAGATTGGCCTGACGCTCCTCGACCGAACGGCAGGTACGCATCGCCGGCGCCACGCGGCGCTGCAGAAAACCGCCCCAGGTGTCGTAGCCGGGCACCGCCTCTTCGTCGAGCGCCTCCAGCCGTTCGCGCACGATGCCGTCATAGGCGCGGCTGGCGCCGAAGCGGTAGAGGCTGGAGGCGGCATCGGCCTCCAGCTCGGCGGCCAGTTCGGTCAAGTCGGCAAGCAGCGTCTGGCTGTCGCGGGTCTCGGCGACCTTCATTTCCAACGTGGTCTGGGCCAGCCTGTCTTCGATGCGGCGGGCCCGACCGGACAGCGTCAGGGCCAGCGGCAGCCCAAGCATGGCCAGCGTGCGGTAGGTCTCGATGTCGATCAGCCGCTGCGACAGTGCCCCGGTGCGCGCCGGGGTCAGGCCGCGGTCGAGCACCAGCATTCGGGTCAAGCCGTCGCCATCCTGACGGAAATCGGTGACGATGGCCGCGTTGCCGCGCTCGACCAGCGAATAGCACAGGCTGGTCGGGTCGAAGCCGGCGATCAGTTTTTCGTTCGCCGGCGTCCATTTGCGGATCTCCAGCCTGATGCCGGAAATCACCGTGCCCGGCGGCGAAAACCCGTTGCCGAAGGGTGTGTCCTCTTGCCCCCTGCCGTTTTCGCCGAGCGGGCCTTCCCAGAGATAGGTCGAGAATTCCGTGTGGCGTTCCCAGCGCAGCGAGCCCTTGCCCCATTTCATCGCGTGGTGGCGGGCGTGAGGGTCGGGCGCGGCGATGCCGAGGCGTCGCGACAATTCGGAAAGCACGGCCTGATCGATCCCGGATCCAGCTTCGGTCATGAAGGAAAGCTGCACCAGCACGCGCGGCTTTTCGACCAGCGGCTGCGGCCGGGCGTGGACCTCGCCGAGCGCGCCCGGCCGACCTTCATGCGCCGGAAAGCCCATGACGGTGCCGCCCACGGCTTTGGCGCGCAGCTGGAATTCGAGGTTGGAAGGCTCGGCGTCTGGCACGGCTGGTCCCCCGGGCTTCTGTGAGCCCTTTGGCAATGATGTCCCTCTAGAGGCAATCGCCAGGGGACGCAAACGCCCAATTTAGCTGAAGATGATATGGCGCCGCGGCTGTGAAGCGGACCCGGCCCCCGGCGAATTGGATAAATAATTTGACCAGTTGGCGACGCCGGCTTTATCTTGCGCGACATCGGTTCAACCCCCAGGCATCCCGTTTGAGCGACATTTTCTCCCGGATCGAGCATTCGCGCACCGCCGACGAGGTGGTGCAGCAGATCGAGAGCCTGATCCTCGAAGGCGTCCTGCGCACCGGCGACCGGCTGCCGGGCGAGCGCGAACTGGCGCGCCAGTTCGAGGTGTCGCGGCCGATCCTGCGCGATGCCTTGAAAGCCTTGGAAGGGCGCGGGCTGTTGACGACACGGCCGGGCGGCGGCACCCATGTCGCCGATGTCATCGGCCAGCTGTTCACCAAGCCGGTGACCGACCTGATCTCGATGCACCGCAAGGCGGTGACCGACTATCTGGAGTACCGCCGCGAGATCGAGGCGGTGGCGGCGGAATATGCGGCGCGGCGTGCCACATCGGACGATCTGGCGCTGCTCGACCGCATCATGGCACGTATGGACGAGGCGCACCGGACCGGCAATTTCGACGACGAGGCGGAAATCGATGTCGAGTTCCACCACGCGATCTGCGAATGCGCGCACAACATCATCCTGCTGCACACGCTGCGCTCCTGCTATCGGCTGCTGTCGGAAGGCGTATTCCAGAACCGGCGGCTGGTGTTCAACGTGCCGGGCGCGCGCGAGGCGCTGCTTTCGCAGCACCGGGCAATCTATGCGGCGGTTAAGGCCGGCGATCCGGCTGCGGCGCGGCAGGCGGCGATGGACCACATCTCCTACGTCGAACGATCGATGGCCGAGGCCGAGCGCAGCGGCGACTGGCAGCGCGTGTCGCGGCTGAGGCTCAGGCAGCGCTCCGAGCCCGGTGACGGCGAGGCGGCAAGAAAACAGCCGTAGGCCCCGCCCAGAAAAATTCAACGACGAACCAGCGAAGAACCAGCGGAAAGAGATCCATGAGCAGCATTCTCACCATCGCCGACCTCAAGGACCTGGCACGCCGCCGCGTGCCGAAGATGTTCTTCGACTACGCCGATTCCGGCGCCTGGACCGAAAGCACCTACCGGGCCAACGAGGAAGATTTCCAGAAGATCAAGTTCCGCCAGCGCGTGCTGGTCGACATGGATAACCGCTCGCTGGAATCGACCATGATCGGCGAGAAGGTGACGATGCCAGTGGCGCTGGCGCCGACCGGGATGACCGGCATGCAGCATCCGGACGGCGAGATGCTGGCGGCCCAGGCGGCGGAAGAATTCGGTGTGCCGTTCACGCTGTCGACAATGAGCATCTGCTCGATCGAGGATGTCGCGTCGGTGACCAGGAAGCCGTTCTGGTTCCAGCTCTATGTGCTGCGCGACAAGGATTTCGTCTTCGATTTGATCGACCGCGCAAAGGCGGCGAAATGTTCGGCGCTGGTGCTGACGCTCGACCTGCAGATCCTCGGTCAGCGCCACAAGGATATCCGCAACGGGCTTTCGGCGCCGCCGCGGATGACGCCGAAGCACCTGTGGCAGATGGCGACCAGGCCGCGCTGGTGCGTCGGCATGGCCGGGACCAAGCGCCGGAGCTTCCGCAACATCGTCGGCCATGCCAAGGGCGTCGGCGACCTCGCCTCGCTGTCGTCGTGGACGAAGGAGCAGTTCGATCCGCATCTGTCGTGGAAGGACGTCGCCTGGATCAAGGAGCGCTGGGGCGGCAAGCTGATCCTGAAAGGCATACTCGACAAGGAGGATGCGCTGATGGCGGCCAGGACAGGCGCCGACGCGATCATCGTTTCCAACCATGGCGGCCGCCAGCTCGACGGCGCCTCGTCGTCGATCATGGCGCTCGAAGAGATCGCCGACGCCGTCGGCGACGCGATCGAGGTGCATATGGACGGCGGCATCCGTTCCGGCCAGGACGTGCTCAAGGCACTGTGCCTCGGCGCCAAGGGCACCTATATCGGCCGGCCTTTCCTGTACGGCCTCGGCGCACTCGGCAAGGAAGGGGTTACCAAGGCGCTGGAAATCATCCGCAAGGAGATGGACATAACGCTGGCTCTGTGCGGAAAGCGCCTGGTCACCGACATGGGCAAGGATCAGCTTCGGCGCTAAAGTCCCGTGACGGCATGACCACGGAGGCGACGCAGGCATTGACGGAGCCCGGCATCAGTTTCTACGAGGCGCGCGGACCGCAAGGCATGCGCCTTTACGCGATCGGCGATGTGCACGGCCGGCTCGATTTGCTGACCGCCATGCACCGGCGGATCGAGGCGGAGCTCGGTCAAAGGCCGTCGGCCGATTGGCGCGTGATCCATCTCGGCGACTATGTCGATCGCGGCCCGGACTCCAGGGGCGTCATCGATTTCCTGATCGACGCGCAAAGACGCGATCCGCGTCACCTGATGCTCGCCGGAAATCATGATCTCGGCTTTCTCGATTTTCTCGATGTCCCCGATCCGGACGGGCTGTTCATGCGCTATGGCGGCATCCAGACGGCGCTATCCTATGGCGTGTCGCTCGGTGGGAGCAGCGCCTGGTTTGGCCGCGCCGATGCGGCACTGCGGCAAGGGCACGCCGCACTGGTCGAGGCGGTGCCGCAGAACCATGTCGAGTTCCTGCGCTCGCTGCCCTTCTCAGTGACGTTCGACGACTTCTTCTTCTGCCATGCCGGCATCCGGCCCGGCGTTGCGCTGGAAAGCCAGAGCCGGCAGGACCTGATCTGGATCCGCGAGGTCTTCCACGACCACACCGGCCTTCATCCGAAGATCGTGGTGCACGGTCATACGCCGGTGCCCAAGGCCGAAATCACCGGCAACCGCGTCAATGTCGACACCCTCGCCTGGCAGTCGGGAAACCTCACCGCGCTCGTGGTGGACGGCGCGGACAAGCATATCCTGACAGTGACGGGTGAGCGAGCGTAGGAAACGCGTGGGATTATGAGCAGAGAGGCTAGCGAAGCGCGGCGGTGACGCCGTAGCCGTCAACGGCATTGTGGTCGTTGGCCGCGTCGGCGGAATAAATGCCGAGGCCGCACAAGACGATAGCCGACAACATGACAAAGGACAAAAAGGCTGCTTTCACGGACGTCATCTCTTGTTGAGCTTCCTGCATCTATGCACGAGCGGGTTACCAATGCGTTGAAACGCAAAATACGTCGCAAATGTCGGACGGTTTCGCGCTTCTAGGCATGTTCTGTATCGGTGGTGTGTCGCGCGGGTCACAGGAAAGGTTCATCGCGGTTGCACGCGAGATGCAGAGCGCGCGCCTTTTAGGCTGGCGGACAGACACAGGCCAAGGATGAAACGCGTTATCCCCGGCGGATTTGCCGCCGCGTGCCAAATATGCAACGTCGCCAAATAGGCAACGTTGGCTGTATGAGCCGTCAGATCGTCGCCACCCAGGCGCGGGCGATGGCCAGGCCGGCGGCATCGGCTTGCGGTCCGTTGCGGGCCATTTCGTCGTCGAGCCGGACGGCCCAATCCGGATGGCGTTCGGCGATCAGCGGTGCGAAGGACGTGCTCCAGTCGCGAACCATCGGCCGGTCGGCCTCGAAATGGAACTGAAAGCCATAGACGGCGCGGCCGATGCGGAACGCCTGGTTCTCGGCGACGGCGTTGCCGGCCAGCCGCACGGCAGTCTCGGGCAAGACAAAGGTGTCGTCGTGCCATTCGAAGATCGGGAATTTTTCAGGCAAGGCGGCGAGCACCGGATCGGCCTGCGCCGCCGCGGTGAGCGCGACCTCGTGCCAGCCGAACTCCGACGCGCCGCCGATCTGGTTCTCGCCGCCAAAGGCGCGCGCGACCAACTGGCTGCCGAGGCAGATACCAAGCACCGCGCGATCCCTCTCGGCAAAGTCGCGCGTCAGGTCGAGCAGGCCAGGAAAATAAGGACAGAGCTCGTCGTCCAGCGCATTCTGCGCGCCGCCGAGCACCACCATGGCGTCATGCCCGCCGCTATCTTGCGGCAGCGCGTCGCCGCAGTAGGGACGGCGCAGGTCGACATCGACGCCCGCCTCGACAAGCGCCGCGCCGATCTGGCCAAGGCCCTCATTGTCGAAGTTCTGGACAACCAAGACCCGCATCGAAACCTGCTGACATGAAATTGATGCAACGAGCGATATCATGGCGCCAGCATTGCAGCCAACAGGGAACGCCTATGCCACTGCAAAACCGGGTCGACCCGTTCGGCGCCATCCATGCCGTGCCGGAGCGCGGCCTGTTCATGGGCAATCGCGGCATCATTCACGACCCCGAGACGAGAACGCTGTTGAAGAAGCGCTGGGCGCTGCAAGCCTGGATCATCTGCGTCTGCGAATTCGGCAACGTGCGGCGCGAGCCGATGGGGCGCAACCGGGCTGGCGGCAAGGCCGGCTGGACCGAGCTGTTTTTCCTCGACGAGGTGACGGCACTTGCCGCCGGCCACCGTCCCTGCTTCTTCTGCCGGCGCGAGCGGGCCAGGGATTTTGTCCGGCGTTTCGGCGACGCCTTCGGCATTGCCGAGTCACGCGCGCCGCAGCTCGACAAGCGCCTGCACAAGGAGCGCCTGGCATCGGGCGGGCGGGCGACGAGACTGGAACCGGAAGCGCTTGCGGACTTGCCGGACGGCACGATGATCTCGTCAGCAAACAGGGCGTACGCCCTGTTTGACGGCGCCGCGCTGCCCTGGAGTTTCGGCGGTTATGGCGAACCGGTGGGGTTCGGCGGTTTTACCGACGGTCCAATCGGCATGCTCACGCCGGCGACAACTGTTTCCGTGCTGAAGCGTGGCTACAGACCTGTCTGGCACGCCAGCGCGGAGGCTTGACGCCGGCGATGGCCTCGCCCATTCCTCGGCGATGCGCGCCAATTACAAGATGCAGCGGCTGTTCGTGCCGGACGGGCTTGGACCGGACATCGAGTTCGACGTCGGCCCGCAGCAGAGCCATTATCTCTCGCACGTGCTGCGGCTCGGCGAAGGCGCCGAAATTCTGGTCTTCAACGGCCGCGACGGCGAATGGTCGGCGGCGATCGCCACGAAGTCGAAGAAGGCGTTGCGCCTGAGGTTGCTGGCATTGCAGCGGCCGCAGCCGCCGTTGCCCGATCTCGTCTATTGCTTCGCGCCGCTGAAGCAGGGGCGGCTCGACTACCTCGTGCAAAAGGCGGTCGAGATGGGCGCTGGCATCCTGCAGCCGGTCATCACCCAGCATACGCAGGTGGCAAAACCCGGCATCGAGCGCCTGCGCGCCAATGTCGTCGAGGCGGCCGAGCAATGCGGCATATTGGCGGTGCCAGAGCTGCGCGAAGCGGAAAAATTCGAGCGCCTGCTCAGCAACTGGGACGGCGAGCGGCGGCTGATCTTCTGCGACGAGGATGCATCGACCAACAATCCCCTGCCGGCATTGCAGGCGGTGCGGGAGAGAAAGCTCGGCCTGCTGGTCGGACCGGAGGGCGGCTTTTCCGACGAGGAACGCAAGATGCTGAGAGCGCTGCCTTTCGTTACCGCGATTCCGCTCGGGCCGCGCATCCTGCGAGCGGATACGGCGGCGGTGGCGGCACTGGCGCTGATCCAGGCGACAATCGGCGATTGGTGATCAATTCCAATTACCCGCTGGCTCAGGATTTTTCGCTTGATCGGCTACTGACATTTCGTCCATCTAGCGCCGGCAGCGGCCGCGTGTCCTTTCGGGCGCGCAAAGGACGCTGTAGCATTTGATTGGGCACCTGATCCGTTCCGAAAATCGAAGCCGATTTTCAGGGTCATGTGCGGAGGGCTCCTATGGCGCGCGATACAACCGATTTCCGGCCGATAGAAAGCGTCGACGAACTCGTCGAGCACCTGGCCGAAGGCAACAAGCCGCGCGACAAATGGCGCATCGGCACCGAGCACGAGAAATTCCCGTTCTATGTCGACGGCAATGCGCCGGTGCCCTATGGCGGCGAGCGCGGCATCCGCGCCATCCTCGAAGGCATGCAGGACAAACTCGGCTGGGACCCGATCATGGATGCCGGCCGCATCATCGGCCTGGTCGAGCCGACCGGCCAGGGCGCGATCTCGCTGGAGCCCGGCGGCCAGTTCGAGCTGTCCGGCGCGCCGCTGGAGACGATCCACCAGACCTGCCGCGAAGGCAATGCGCATCTGGCGCAGGTGCGCGAGATCGCCGAACCGATGGGCATTCGTTTTCTCGGCCTTGGCGGCAGCCCGAAATGGTCACTGGCCGAGACGCCGAAGATGCCGAAATCGCGCTACGAGATCATGACCCGCTACATGCCCAAGGTCGGCACCAAAGGTCTCGACATGATGTACCGGACCTGCACGATCCAGGTGAACCTCGACTTCGAAAGCGAAGCCGACATGCGCCGCAAGATGCAGGTGTCGCTGAAGCTGCAGCCGCTGTCGACGGCGCTGTTTGCCAACTCGCCCTTCACCGAAAGCCGGCCGAACGGCCTGCAGAGCTGGCGCGGCGAGATCTGGCGCGACACCGACAATCAGCGCTCCGGCCTGCTCGAATTCTGCTTCTCGCCCGATTTCGGCTTTGCCGATTATGTCGAATGGGCGCTCGACGTGCCGATGTATTTCGTCATCCGCGATGGCCAATACCACGACATGACGCACATCACCTTCCGCCAGTTCATGGCGGGTGCTGCCCGCAACGACCTGCCGGACGGGCTGCCGACGATGGGCGACTGGGCGAACCATCTCTCGACGCTGTTCCCGGATGTGCGGCTGAAGCGCTTTCTCGAAATGCGCGGCGCCGATGGCGGGCCGTGGCGGCGCATCTGCGCGCTGCCGGCCTTCTGGGTCGGGCTGCTCTATGATGCGGCTGCGCTCGACGCGGCCGAGGCGCTGACCTCGAGCTGGAGCTACGACGAAGTGCTGGCAATGCGCAACGCGGTGCCGGAACAGGGCATTTCGGCGCCCTTCCGCAACACGACATTGCGCGAGATAGCCCGTGACGTGCTCGTCATCTCGCGCATGGGACTGAAGAACCGCGGCCGCAAGAACCGCGACGGCTATGACGAGACCTCGTTCCTCAACACGCTGGACGAGGTCGTCGCGCGTGGCACCACCAGCGCCGAAGAGATGCTCTCGGCCTACCACACGCGCTGGGGCGGCTCGATCGAGCCCGTGTTCATGGAATACGCGTATTAACGCTTCGCTATCCGCTTGGCCGACGCTCCGGCAAATTCGCTTCAATCAGTGATGGAAACGAATTAGGCTTCTCCAACGAGGATTTTCCCGGAGGAGAAAACAATGCCTTCATTGTTCGATATTCTGGCACAGGCCCAGAACGGCAACGGCATGCAGGCGCTGGCCCAGCAGTTCGGGCTTTCGCAGCAGCAGACGCAGGCGGCGGTCGCGGCGCTGCTGCCGGCCTTTTCGCAGGGGCTGAAGCGCAACACTTCCGACCCTTATGGGCTCGGCTCCTTCATGACGGCGATGGCCAGCGGCCAGCACGCCAAATATTTCGAGGATGCAAGCCGGGCCTTCTCGCCGCAGGGCCTCGATGAAGGCAACGGCATTCTCGGCCATTTGTTCGGCTCGAAGGACCTGTCGCGGGCCGTCGCCAACCAGGCCGCGCAGGCGAGCGGCGTCAGCCAGCAGGTGTTGCAGCAGATGCTGCCGGCAATCGCCTCGATGATGATGGGCGGGCTGTTCAAGCAGACCACCAACCAGCTGGGCGGGCAGATGCATGCGGCAGGCGGCGGCAATCCGCTTGGCGAGCTCATCGAGCAGATGATGCGGCAGGCGGGCGGCGGCGGCCAGGCGCCGGCCCCTCAGCCTGCAGGCCCCACGGATAACCCGCTCGGCAAGGTGCTGCAGGATATGTTCGGCGGGCAGCAGCCGCAACAGACGCAGAGCCCTTACGGCGACAATCCGCTGGGCAAGGTGCTGCAGGACATGTTCGGCGGCGGGCAGCAGCCGCAAAGCCAGCCGCAGCAGACACAGAACCCTTATGGTGACAATCCGCTCGGCAAGGTGCTGCAGGATATGTTCGGCGGCGGTGCACCACAGCCACAGCAGCCGCAGAACCAACCCCAGCAGACACAGAACCCTTATGGTGACAATCCGCTCGGCAAGGTGCTGCAGGACATGTTCGGCGGTGGCGCACAACAGTCTCAGCCGCGTCAGGCGCCGCAGCAACCCCAGGCGCCGCAGCCGCAGGCCAATCCGAGCGGCAGGCCGAGAAATCCGTTTGACGACCTGTTCGGCAAGATGTTCGAGACAGGCGCCCAGCAGCGCGACGACTACCAGAAAGGCATGGAGTCGATCTTCGACCAGTTCAAGCAGGGCATGGGCCGGCGCTAGACCAGACACCGGCAACCAATCATCAGTGCCGCCCAAAAAAGAAAGCCCGGTCCTGGGAGGACCGGGCAGCGCGCAGGCTGGCCGGGGGGATCCGGCAGGGAGTGGGGAGCCTGCGTAACTTAGTGGCGTCGTGCCTCAAAAAGGTTCAACGCGCCCGAACGGCGAAACCACGCGATCACGCCACCTTGCGGGCAATATCCTCGATCGTTTCGGCGCGCTCGATCGCGATAACGCGAAGCCTTTCGGTCGGATCGCGGCCAAAGGGTACACCGACAGCGACGTGCAGGTCGGCGCGGGTCAGGCCGATGTCGGCGAGCTCGGCATCCGACATCTCGCCGAGGCGATAAAAGGCGCGGCGGTTTTTCCAGGCGCGGTAAACATTGGCAGCGGCGTTGGCCACGCGCGTCGCAACGGCCGGACGCGAAGTGATGCGCGAGGTCTCGGTAGCGAAATCAAACGTAGCCATGTCGGTCTCCTTCACATTCGAACGGGCGAAACCGGTCGATCGGGCGCTGGCGACAGCGGCCGTTCCGGCTTCGATTCATCTAAGATGATGCATGTCGTCGCCCCAAAACCGGTGCCCACTTTTGGGCGACATGCATTCGCTTCATGTGGACAATCGGAATTTGCCATGGCCCGATTGATTAATCCAACGAATGTTTCTAATCTTTAGCATCAGCATCAATGATGGATTAGGCCAATGAAAGCGCCGCTCGATCTCGATCAGTTGCAGACCTTCATCTCGATTGTCGACACCGGCAGCTTTACCCGCGCGGCGGAAGCGGTGCATCGGACCCAGTCTGCGGTGTCGATGCAGATGCGGCGGCTGGAGGAACGGATCGGCAAGCCGCTGTTCGAAAAAGACGGCCGCACCAACAGGCTGACCGAGGAAGGCGACAGACTGCTCTCCTACGCAAGGCGGCTGCTCTATCTCAACAAGGAAACACTGGCCGCCTTCGACGACCGCCGGCTCGAAGGCACCATCCGCATCGGCACGCCGGACGATTATGCCGATCGCTTCTTGCCAGAGATCATGGCGCGGTTTGCCCGTTCCAACCCGCATGTCGAACTGACCGTTATCTGCGAACCGACGCCGGGACTGGTCGAACACATCAAGCGCGGCAATCTCGACCTGGCGCTGGTGACGCACAACGACGCGCGCGGCCAGTCGGAAGTGGTGCGGCGCGAACCGCTGCTGTGGGTTACCTCGGCCAACCATGCGACGCATGAGCAGCCGATCCTGCCGATGGCCTTCGGCCGGCCGAACTGCATCTGGCGGCGGGCCGCCGCCGATGTGCTCGATCAGCAGAGCCGCGACTATCGCATCCTGTTCACCAGCTTCTCTGCCACCGTCATCGCCGCCGCGGTGCTCTCCGGTCTGGCGATCTCGGTGCTGCCGGAATGCGCCCTGCGGCCCGGCATGCGGGTGCTGGGCGAGGCCGATGGTTTCGGCGCCCTGCCCGATTGCCGCATCGGCATCATGCGCGGTCAGACCTCGCGGCCGGAGATCGTCGACGCGCTTGCGCGCCACATTTCGGAGAGCCTCGACAATATTTCCGTGCCACTCGGCGAGGAGACCGGCACGTTCGATTTCGCCGCCCTCGCCTTCGCCAAGATGAAGCGGACCAAGCCTAACCAGATCCTGCCGGGCTGGTGATCGCGCGATTGAGGCCGACATCGAACACGGCCGCCTTGACGGCGGCCAACAACCGTCCCCCAATCGGCCGATGAGCGACGCAGCATCCGAATCACGCACCAACGCCACCGAATATACGGTGAGCGAGATTTCCGGCGCGCTGAAGCGTACGGTCGAGGACGTCTTCGGCAATGTACGGGTGCGCGGCGAGATTTCCGGCTATCGCGGACCGCATTCCTCCGGCCATGCCTATTTCTGCCTGAAGGACGATCGCGCGCGGCTCGACGCCGTGGTGTGGAAGACCACGATGAGCCGGCTGAAATTCCGTCCAGAGGAAGGCATGGAGGTGATCGCCACCGGCCGGCTCACCACCTATCCCGGAAAATCCACCTACCAGATCGTCATCGACAATCTCGAGCCCGCCGGTGCCGGTGCGCTGATGGCGCTGCTGGACGAGCGCAAGCGCCGGCTGCAGGCCGAAGGCCTGTTCGACGCGGCGCGCAAGCGCAGGCTGCCGTTCATGCCCTGCGTCATCGGCGTCGTCACCTCGCCGACAGGCGCCGTCATCCGCGACATCATCCACCGCATCAAGGATCGGTTTCCACTGCACGTGCTGGTCTGGCCGGTGCGGGTGCAGGGCGAGACGGCGGGTGCGGAAGTGACCGCTGCCGTCAACGGCTTCAACGCACTGCCATGGGACGGCGCCATCGCGCGGCCCGATCTGTTGATCGTGGCACGCGGCGGCGGCAGCCTGGAGGATCTGTGGGGCTTCAACGACGAAGCGCTCGCCCGGGCCGTCGCCGCTTCGGGTATTCCGGTGATTTCCGCGGTCGGCCACGAGACCGACTGGACATTGATCGATCTGGCTGCGGATGTGCGGGCGCCGACGCCGACAGGCGCCGCCGAGATCGCCGTGCCGGTCAAGGTCGACCTCGAAGCGACGCTTGCCGGCCTTGGCGCGCGGTTGAAGACCGCACTGTCGCGCAATTTCGAACGCAAGCGGCAGGCGGCACGCGCGGCCGCCCGGGCGCTGCCCTCGCCCGACCAGTTGCTGGCGCTGCCGCGGCGGCGCTTCGACGAGGCGACGAGCCGGCTCGGCCGGGCGCTGTCGGTCAGCGTCGAGCGCAAGCGAGCCAGGCTTCTGGGGCAGCGGCTGACGCCGGCGACCTTGTCGCGGCGCATGAACGAAGCCCGCACTCTGACCCGCCGCGACCTCGCCCGTGCGCAAGCGGCTTTCTTCGCCATCGTGCGCGAGCGTCGGGCGCGGTTTTCACGCACGGCGACCAGACTGTCACCGGCGCCGATCGCCAGACGGCAGAAACTGCAAGGCGATGCACTGCTGGCACTGACACGGCGGCAGGACCAGGCGATTTCAAGACGGCTGGACCGCCTGCGTGGAAAACTGACGCAGGCCGACCGGCTGCTGGCGACGCTCTCGCACAAGGCCGTGCTGGCGCGAGGCTTCGCGCTGGTCAAGGATGCGGACGGCGCCGTGGTCAAGCATGCGGCGGAAGTGGTGTCGGGAATGGCGCTTTCGCTGGAGTTCGCCGACGGCACCGCCGATGCAGTCGCCATCAGTGGCACGGCGCGGCCGAAGACGGTTGCCAAGCCCGCGGCCAAGCTCAAGGCGCCGGGCGGCCAAGGTTCGCTTTTCTGAGGAAGAAATGACCGACCCGCATCTTGCGACGCCCTCGGGCAAACTGCGCGCCCGTGCCTTCGCGATCCCATTCGAGGGCGCGGCAGGCCGCTTCAATGCCATCACCGATGTGCCTGGCGTGATGGTCGGCTATACCACGCTGATCTCAGGGGATGGGCCGCTCCTCGTCGGCAAGGGTCCGGTACGCACCGGCGTGACCGCGATCCTGCCACGGCCCAGAGGCGAGTTGGCCGTCCCGGCGTTCGCCGGGATGTTCAGCGCCAATGGCAATGGCGAACTGACCGGCTCGCATCTGATAGAGGAACTTGGAGCGTTCAATCTTCCCATCACCATCACCAACACGCATTCCTGCGGCGTCAGCCGCGACGCAACGTTGCGCTGGATGCAGGCGGTGCTGCCGCAATCGCTCGACAGCGCCTGGGCGCTGCCGGTGGCGGGCGAGACTTACGACGGCTTCCTGAACGATATCAACGGCCACCATGTGAGCTTCGAGCACGTGTTTTCCGCGCTCGAAACGGCTGAAAGCGGGCCGATCGAAGAGGGCAGCGTCGGCGGCGGCGCAGGCATGATCACCTTCGGCTTCAAGGCAGGGTCCGGCACATCCTCGCGCAGCGTCGACTGGAATGGAGAGCGTTTCACGATCGGCTGCTTCGTCCAGTCGAATTTCGGTGCACGGCGGAACCTCGTGATCCGTGGCATCAGAGCCGGAGCGGAACTCGCCGAACCGGCGACCCGGGACAACACGCCGCCAGCGGAAAAGAGCTCGATCATCGCGATCGTCGCCACCGACGCGCCATTCATGCCGCACCAGTTGAAACGGCTGGCGAAACGCGTGCCGCTCGGCGTCGCGCTGACCGGCGGCTATGGATACAATTCATCCGGCGATATTTTTCTGGCCTTCAGCACGGCCAATGCCGATGCGGCGCGCGGCGCGGCCGGCAAGCTGGTCAGCGCCGGCTATATACCGGATGCCGACATCAACCCGTTCTTCGACGCCGTTGTTCAGAGCGTGGAAGAAGCCATCCTTAATGCTCTGGTCGCCAATGAAGACATGACCGGGCGCGACGGCAATTTCGTGCCGGCGTTGCCGGAAGCATGGCTCGAGGAGAGATTTGGCAAAGCTGCGCGGCGATAAGACCGCGCAACTGCATCAGACAGGCAATGTTCGCCCGGCAGGTTTTGCCGGGGGGGCGGTCCGTCAGCCGGCAGGCTTGTTGGAATTCCGCTCGTCCTGATCGGCCTCGGCCGCCTCTTCGAGCCTCGAAGCAATGAGCTCCTGAATGTCGCCGACCTCTTCCTGGATATCCTCCAGGGGTATGCCGGCTTCGGCGGCCTTGGCCGCACATTCCCTGGCGAGGGTCTCGGCCTGCTTCTCGATCCTGGCTGGCGAGGGCTGGCAGTGGACTTTTTCGCCAATCCACCCGCGCAAGAACTCGATTGCGTGTTCACTCATACTGCTGTTTCCCTAGCGGCTATGCCGGTTGGTAATCATAAACGTCGGCATCTTCGAAAGATGCGTGCTGCCATTCGAGCCGAGTCGGCTTCGCCCGGCAAGCCGAACTTGTCCGAGGTCCACAGAGCCGAAGGGAATGGAGGGTTCAAGGAGCACGTTCTAGTTCTTGAGGACTGATTCTCTCGAGGAAACTCGTTCGACCCGCGCTATTGTTTCTATTTGCTTTTTGTCGGTTTTCAAGCCGTTTTAGATCACAATAGATGTCACAATAGCTAGCAGATTTACCGCGCTCTCGCCGGCACCATGTAAGAGGCGAGCCGTCAAAGCCGCCGCTATATAGTGATAACCATTTGCAATGTCGACTCTGCTTGCGGTCCTGCTTCTTTCCGCCGCGCTTGCTGGGAGATATGTGGTGTGGCGAGGCTTGCGGTGCAAACTGCCGAGCGCCTCATGCAAGGCGTGCAATAGCATCTTGTGGAACCCTGAAGTGCTTGCCTAGGGTGGCTCTCTACCGCTGGCGGTAAAGGATCATGCCGGCATGATAGAGGACGCCTTCGACGAACTCACCATCCGCGGTGAAGCCCGCATCGTCCCAGTATTCTATGTGGTTGCCGTGCACGTCATAGCGTCCCCGGTAGGCGCTTTCGCGGTCACCGCGCGCTTCGTCATAACGGCCGTTCGCCAGGAGTTCGTGCCTGATATGGCGATCCTCGGTGACCCACATTCCGACATAGGGATGATCTTGGTGCGTCATTGGTTCCTCCGCAAGGATTGGAGTTGCAGGAAGGGTCAGGCCGGTTGGAGCTACAGCAACGGCAATACCCGTAAGCACTGCGGCCAAAGTGGATCGCATCAATGCGCCGCCTTCGTCGGACGCACGACTATCTCGTTGACGTCGACATCGTCGGGCTGTTCGATTGCATAGCGCACTGCCCTGGCGATGGCATCGGGTTGCAGGGCAATAGCACGCCAGGTTTTCATGGCGGCGGCAGCGGCTTCGTCGGAGATCGTGTTCGCCAGCTCGCTTTCCACCACGCCAGGATGAATGCAGGTTACGCGGATATCGTCACTCTCCTGGCGGAGCCCATCGGAAATCGCGCGGACAGCGTATTTCGTTGCGCAATAGACGGCAGCCGTGGGCGAGACGGCCAGTGCGCCAATGGAACCGATATTGATGATGTGACCGGAGCCGCGTGCCGTCATCTCGGGCAGAACCGCCGCGACGCCGTACAGAACACCCTTGATGTTGACGTCCACCATCAGCTCCCACTCGTCGACCTTCATGGCTGCCATGGCCGACAGCGGCATGACGCCCGCATTGTTGACGATGACATCGACCTGGCCCCATTCGGCCCGGGCTGCCTCGGCGAATGCTGCGACATCCGCCCTCCTGGTGACGTCGAGCGCTCGCACGCGAACCGTTCCACCAGATGCCTCGATTTCGGCCGCAAGCGCTTCAAGGCGGTCGGTGCGGCGTGCGCCGAGCATCAGCTTCGCACCTGCCGCGCCAAGCTCGCGGGCAATGCCAGCGCCGATGCCGCTGGAGGCACCGGTGATCAGAACAACTCTGTTCATGGTCATCGAGATGGTCCTTTTGGTCTGTGATTATTTTCACGATGTGAAGGGATTGGGTGCGGGTGAGCTCCCGCGGCGCGCCGGCCCTATTGGGGGGCTCACTGGGCGGTGTAGCCGCCATCGACCAGAAGCAAGGCCCCGGTGATGAAACTGGATGCCGGCGAGGCAAGAAAGGCGATGGCCTCGGCAACTTCTTGCGGCTGGCCGATCCGGCCGATTGGATGCGCGCCGCCGAAGCTGCGCAGCATCTCCCGGCCATTCTCCACCACGCCTTCCATGATGTCGGTTTCGATCACGCCAGGGGCAACGGCGTTGCAGCGAATGCCCATGCGCCCGTATTCGATCGCGATCACCTTGGTCAGCTGTGCGACAGCCGCCTTGGACGAGGCATAGGCCGCCTGCGTCTCGAAGGCCGCAACCGCCGAGATCGACGAGACATTGACGATCGCGCCGCCACCGCCGGCGGCCATCAGTTCCACAGCGGCACGGGCAGTGACGAAGCTGCCGCGCGCGTTGATCTGCAGAATGCGGTCATAGTCGTCGACCGAGGTCTCAGTCAGTCGTTTGTTGAGCGTGCGACCGGCATTGTTCACGACGATATCCAGTCGTCCGAAGCGCTTCGCGGCGAGTTCGACCGAGCGTCTGGCCAGGTCCTCGTCGGCGACATCGCCGACCAGCGTTGCCACATCCTCGGCTTCCAACTCGCATACGCTGTCGCTGAGATCGCTTGCCACGATCCGGGCGCCCCGCGCCCGCAGCAGTTCCGCCGTGCAGCGGCCGATGCCGCGTGCCGCGCCGGTCACGAGGGCGACTTTTCCATCCAGGTCCCAGGAGGAAGGGAGTGATGTCATGGGATATCTCCTTGTCGGTCGGCTTCGGCTTGGATCGGGAGGATCAAGCCTTCTTGCCGTTGCGACAGAGATAGAGCCGTGGCATTGTCGCGATAACCCGCCCGCCGTTAACCTCGATGGTAAGTTTGGCTAACCAATGGATATCGATCTCAATGCAATTGCCGTCTTCGTCGCGGTGGCCGAGGAACGCAATTTTCGTGCTGCGGCAGGCCGGCTGGGCGTGACGCGCTCGGCGGTCAGCCAGAGCATCCTCAGGCTTGAACAGCGCCTTGGCATCGCATTGCTGCAGCGCACGACACGCAGCGTCAACCTGACCGAAGCGGGCGAGCGCCTGCTGGCGAGCGTCGCACCGGCGATCGCCGACGTGAACGCGGCAATCGAAGCCACCACGGAGTTGCTGGACCGCCCGCGCGGCCGCCTGCGGATCGCGGTTTCGTCTATCGCAGAGGCCTTTCTGTCAGGACCGTTGCTGGCGTCCTTCGCAGAAAGGTTTCCCGAGGTGCATCTGGATATTGTGGTCACCGACGAGGAATTCGACATCGTTGCCGAAGGCTATGATGCGGGAGTGAGGCTCGGCGAAGTGATCGAGCAGGACATGATTGCCGTGCCGGTATCGGGCGATCAGCGACAGATGGCCGTCTGCGCCCCGCGCTATCTCGAAAAGTTCGGAGCACCCGTCCATCCGCGTGAGCTTGTGGCTCATCGCTGTATCGGCTGGCGGCCGGCGCCGGGAGTTTCGCCCTATCGCTGGGAGTTCGGCGAGGACGGGCGCGAGTTCGACGTGGCAGTCGCGCCCGAGATCACGACCAACGACATGTGGCTGATGATCCGGCTGGCCGTTGCGGGCGCCGGGATCACGTTCGGCATGGCCGATACATTCCGCCCCTGGCTCGACCGCGGCGAGCTCGTGCCAATCCTCGACGGCTATTTTCCGCCGTTTGCGGGTTTCTATCTCTATTTCCCAAGCCGACGGAATATCGCGCCGAAGCTGAGAGCCCTCGTGGATCACCTGCGCGGCGCGCGCCAGGCGCGGGATCGCAGGTAACCGCAACCGGATCGTAGAGATCGCTTGCGCTATTGGTCAGAAGCCTGGCTGAAAGCTGAATGGTACCGTTGGCTGGGATCGAACCAGCGACCTCCGGATCCACAATCCGGCGCTCTAACCATCTGAGCTACAACGGCACGTTTGCCTGAGCGGGATCGAGATGAAACGTTCGGGACCCGCTCTGTCGTTCGGCGATGCGTCCATACGGGCTATCGGAGTTTAATTCAAGGCTTTTGGCAAGGCAAAAGCTCGCTCCGGCATCGAGTCATTTTCCGCCGGACAAAAGAAAAGGCCGGCGGGAGGAGGTGCCGGCCTTTTCCTGTTACGAGCCAGCGGGAGGAGGTGCTGGCTGGTCACCCCGGTGAGCAGAGGGAGGAGGTTCCACCCGCCGGGTATTCACTTAAACCACTATATCGCACATCTATTTGTCTGACGAAATGCGACCTTTTGATGCATCGTCAAACTGTGCGCAAATATTAGGCGATCTTGATTTCTTTCACGGCCTTCTCGAAGGCGGTCTTGATCGGCTTGGATACGTCCTCGGCCGCCTTGGCAGCAACCGCCTGGAAGTCCTTAGCCTGCTCGACGGTTATTTCGACGCGCTTGCGCAGGAAAGCGGTCTGCAACTCGACGACTTCCGACAGCGACTTGGCGCCGATCAGCGCTTCGAAATGCGAGAAGCCGGCTTCGGCATTGGCGCGCAGGGCGGCGATGGTCTTGAGCGACAGGTCGCTGGAAACGGACTTGGCGGTCTCATAGGTCGACTCCAGAGCCTTCTGGGTCTCCTCGGCGCCGGTCTTCAGCTTGGCGTAGGCCTCTTTCGACTGCTCAACGCCCTTTTCGGCGAAGGCACGTATCTGGTCGGTGGCCTTCGAAGCGTCGAAGCTCGGGAATTCAACGTTTTCGATCGTTTCAGCGGTCTTGGTCCTGGACATTTTCCATCCTTTTCAGCGGCAGCGGCTTTGACAAAATGCCGTCTCGTTCATCTATCATGGCAATATAAAGGCAAATTTTGTGCATTGCAACATGTTTGTTGCATCGCACCATAAAATATTTGGTTCGCAGCGTTAACCACGCGCCTAGAGATTCCGCTGGTTGCACGCTATGACTTGTGGACCTTCGCGCCGTCGGCTTTTATTAACAAAGCGTTAACCGCAAATTGCCCGCTCTGTGAGGGTCGCCAAGCGCATGCCGGCTGAAAACTACTCCTTCCTTGACGTCGCCGTGCTCGACGCCGTCCGCCTGCGCTTCGCCGCAGGCGACGCGATCGCCATTCTGTCGGCAGATCTCGAGCAGGTGATCTGGGCCAACGGGCCCGGCGCGGCGGTATTCGGCTATCCGGACATCGGCGCTATCATCGGCGCCTCGGCAGGGTTGCCGCTGATCGCCCGGCGCCAGATCATGGCAACCAGCGGTTTTCCGCAGATCGGCCGCGACCGTGCCATCACGGTCCGGCTGGCGACCGGCCTGACCAGCCGCGCCGTCGGTTTCCTGGCCAGCGCAGTGACCATGCCTGATGGCGAGGAAGCCATCATGCTGGCCTTGCCGGCGGCGCAGACCGGCTCGCGAAGCGCCGCCGAGATCGCCGACCGCGCCATCGGTGGCTTTACGGAAGACGGCCACTACATCGCCTTTGTCGATGCCAAGGGCAATATCGACGCCGCATCGGACGGCTTTTCGGCGCTCGGCATCCGGCCTGAGACGCTGGCCGCGCTTGTCGCCGACGTGGCGAACGAGAGCGACCGCATCGTCAAGCGCCTGGTTCCGGGTGGGTCCAGCTCCTATCCCGCGGGCCTTGCCCGGCTGACGGACGAGCGGCACCTGCTGGTGGTGATCGACGAGGACCGGCTTGACGGCGAGGCTCCCGGTGGCGAGCGCGCCGGCGGGGAAACCGAGGCGGCAACGGCACTGAGCGGTGGCGATCTCCCCCAGCCAGCGGACCAGGACAACGAGCAGCCAATCGCCAGCAGCGGCGCGGCGGAGATCGACCTTGCAGCGATGCAAGGCACCTCGGCATCGGCGGAGCACGAACCTGCCGACGCGACCGACGATCACCGCACGGTTGGCAACGCGCCGACGCAGCATGACCATTGGTACTTCAATGCCGGCGACGACGCGCACGTCCCGCCCGGGGCAGCTGCGTCCGGCAAAGTCGAGACCAGCCCGGACGCTTCGCAGGCCGGCGCGGATACTTCGCCGGAAAGCGCCGCAAAAGCCACCAAAGCCGCCTCCCCGGCCGAACACCGCGCTTCGGCGATCGATCGCACCGCCGCGCCCATGCGTTTCGTCTGGCGTACCGACGCGGAGGGCCGGTTCAGTGCCCTGTCGCCGGAATTTGCCGAGCTCGTCGGCAAGCCTGCCGCCGACGTGATCGGCCGCCGCTTCGAGGATGTTTCGGCCGCCTATGGCCTCGATGCTTCTGGCGAGATTGCCGGCCTGCTCGAACGGCGCGACACCTGGTCCGGCCGCTCCGTGCTGTGGCCGGTCGCCGGCACCGATCTGAAGATACCCGTCGATCTGGCGGCGCTCCCGGTTTACAGCCGCAGCCGCGTTTTCGAAGGTTTTCGCGGTTTCGGCGTGGCCAGGAGCGGCGATGCGGTGGTCGATCCGGATGCCGTCGGCATGGCCCTTGTCGCCGAGGAGAAACCTGCCGCGACCATCGGGCCGAAAGCCGTCGAACCTCTCCCCGAGACACCTAAACCCGCCGATCCGTTCAGGGGCGAAGTGCCGGCATTGACCATCGTGCCAAAACCCGAGCGGCGCTTTGCCGACAAGGTGATCCGGCTGGCCGAGCACCGGCAGCCGGCCAACGACAAGGGCCTGTCGACGCTGGAACGCAGCGCGTTTCGCGAGATTGGCGAGCGTCTCAAGAAGGACAGCACCCCGGCCGAAGAACAGCCCAGCGCCGGAAAGCAGAAGCCGGTTGCGAAAGTCGAGGCAGCCGGCAAGGCCGACGAGCCAAAGCTGAAAGAAGCCGGGCTGGCGGACAAGGGTGAGATGCCGGAACCAGGTCCGGAAAGCGAGGCGGCTGCCGCCGAACCGCCCGAGGCCGATGCCGAGGACCAGAAGGACCTCGCCCGACTTGACGGCGAGCAGCCGGATGAGGTGGAAGCAGAGGCGCAAGCCGGCGAACCCGTCACACGCCCTGTTTCCGGATCGCTGCTCGACTATGCCGACCGCGAACCCAGCGATGAGGCGCAGGAAGGCGTTGAGCCCAGCACGAACCGTCGAACGATCGTCGCCGAAGCGCCGCGGGATGGCGACGACGACAGCATGACGGCCGAAGACTTCCGTGACGCCGAGGACAGCGAGGATTGGTCCGAGGACAGCGCAGCCGCAGCCGACGCTGCCGGCCAGGTGCCGCCCGTCGAGCGGCCGCAGGCACCACCGCTCAAACTCGACGGCTTCGTGCCGTCGGCGTTTGCCGGAGAGGACAACACGGGGCCGGATACCTCGATCCTCGGCAAGCTGCCAGTGCCGGTGCTTATCCATTCCGGCGACCAGCTGCATTACGCGAACGACGAATTCCTCGGCTTGACCGGCTATGCGACGCTCAATGCCCTGGACGAGGCTGGCGGGCTCGGCGCGCTGTTTGCCGACCCTTATGCCGACGACGGCAGTTCGGATGGCGGCGACCGCGCTCTGCGGCTGAAAACGCGCGAAGGTCAGGAGTTTCCGATCGATGCGATTTTACGCTCCGTGCCCTGGGGAAACGGCAAGGCGCTGATGCTGGTCGTACGTCGTTCCGGCGACGACGAGGCAGCAGCCATTCCACATGGCGCCGCCGAAGACCAAACGCAGCCGGATGTTTCCGAGCTCAAGGCACGTATTGCCGAAATGCGCACTATCATCGACACCGCCACCGACGGCGTCGTGCTGATCGGCCGCAACGGAACGATCCGTTCAATTAGCCGTCCGGCGGAAGCGCTGTTCGGCTTCGACAGCGACGAGGTGACCGGCAAACCGTTCGTCTCGCTGTTTGCGATCGAAAGCCAGCGCGCGGCGCGTGACTATCTCGAGGGGTTGTCGGAGCCCGGCGTTGCAAGCGTGATGAACGATGGCCGCGAGGTGATCGGGCGCGAGGCGCAGGGGCGTTTCATTCCGCTGTTCATGACCATCGGCAGGCTGCCCAACGACAGCGGCTTCTGTGCGGTGGTGCGCGATATCACCCAGTGGAAGCGGGCCGAAGAGGACTTGACCCAGGCGCGCGCAGTCGCCGAACGCGCTTCGTCGCAGAAGACCGATTTTCTGGCCCGCATCAGCCACGAGATCCGCACGCCGCTCAACGCCATAATCGGCTTTTCCGAGCTGATGGTCGACGAGAAATTCGGGCCGGTGGCCAATGACCGTTATCGCGACTATCTGCGCGACATCAACCGTTCGGGCAACCACGTTCTCGACCTGGTCAACGACCTGCTCGACATTTCGAAAATCGAGGCCGGCCAGCAGGAGATGGCCTATGAGGCGGTGTCGCTTAACGACACACTGGCCGAAACCGTGGCGATGATGCAGCCGCAAGCGAACCGGGAACGCGTCATCATCCGCTCCAGCTTCGCCTCGCGGCTGCCGGAAGTGGTGGCCGATCTGCGCAGCGTGCGGCAGATCGCGCTCAACATCCTGTCGAACGCCGTCCGCTACACGCAGGCTGGCGGCCAGGTGATCGTGTCGACGGCTTACGAGATCTCCGGCGATGTCGTCATGCGCGTGCGCGATACCGGCATCGGCATGAGCCAGTCCGAGATCGAGCAGGCGCTGAAGCCGTTCAAGCAGATCAACGCGCTGAAGCGCGGCCGTGGCGACGGCACGGGTCTTGGGCTGCCGCTGACCAAGGCGATGGTCGAAGCGAACCGGGCCCGGTTCACCATCAACTCGACGCCCGGCGAGGGAACCCTGGTCGAAGTCGCCTTTCCCTCGACCCGCGTGCTCGCCGGTTAGCTATGGTTGCGCAAGAAAAAAGGCGTCCAACAGGACGCCTTGAGAAATTGGAATTGCTGTCACAACGGGGCTTGAGCGAATCAGATCCTCTCGGGGCTAAGAGGAACGGGATTTCTCCCTCAAGTTACGCACGACTATTGATGCCGGGCCTTAACAAATCCTTACCGGCACGCCGGAAAATTTACCAATGTGTACCACTCATGAAATCTAGGTAAATTCCGAAGAGATAATTTGTTAACGATACCTGAGACCTCAAAACAGCGCCACCTTGGATCCCGGGGTCAGTCGGCAAGCTGCGGCAGGCTGCGGAACAGCTCGAGCGCTTCGGGATTGGCGAGCGCTTCCTTGTTCTTGATGGCGCGGCCGTGCACCATGTCGCGTACCGCGAGCTCGGTGATCTTGCCCGATTTGGTTCGCGGAATATCGCTGACGGCGACGATCTTGGCCGGCACATGGCGCAGGCTCGCCCCGCTGCGGATTTTCGCGCGGATGCGTTTTTCCAGCTCGGCGTCGAGCTCAACGCCGGCCGCCAGCCGCACGAACAGCACGACGCGCACGTCATTGTCGAAATCCTGGCCGATGCATAGCGCTTCGAGGATTTCCGGCATCTGCTCGACCTGATTGTAGATCTCCGCCGTGCCGATCCTGACACCGCCCGGATTGAGCGTGGCGTCGGAACGGCCATGGATGATCAGGCCGCCATGGACGGTCCATTCGGCGAAATCGCCGTGGCACCAGACATCGTCGAAACGTTCGAAATAGGCGGCTTTGTATTTCCTGCCGTCAGGGTCGTTCCAGAAGCCGATCGGCATTGCCGGAAACGCCTTGGTGCAGACGAGCTCGCCCTTCTCCTGGCGGAGCGGGCGGCCGTCATCGTCCCAGACATCGACGGCAAGGCCGAGCCCGGGCCCTTGGATCTCGCCGGTCCATACCGGTTCGATCGGCACGCCGAGCACGAAGCAGGAAACGATATCGGTGCCGCCGGAAATCGAAGCCAGATGCACGTCCTTCTTGATGCCTTCATAGACGAAGCGGAAATCTTCCGGCGATAGCGGCGAGCCGGTCGATGAGATGGTGCGCACGCTGGAAAGATCATGCGTGCGGATCGGCTTCAGGCCGGCCTTGCGCACGGAATCGATGAATTTGGCCGAGGTGCCGAAATAGGTCATCTTTTCGGCATCGGCGAAGTCGAACAGCGCATTGCCGTCCGGGTAGAACGGCGAGCCGTCGTAGAGCAGCAAGGTGGCGCCCGATGCCAGGCCCGACACCAGCCAGTTCCACATCATCCAGCCGCAGGTGGTGAAGTAGAAGAAGCGGTCGCCGTCGAGCAGGCCGGCATGCAGCCGTTCTTCCTTGACGTGCTGGATCAGCGTTCCGCCGGCCGAATGGACAATGCATTTGGGAATGCCGGTCGTGCCCGATGAAAACAGGATGTACAGCGGATGCGAAAACGGCAGCCTTTCGTAGGCGACAGGCCTTGCGGCAAAGGGTGACAGCGCCTCTTCCAGCGCAGCCGCCTTGCCGATGGTCGCGGCGACGTCGAGCGAGGTGCCGAGATAGTCGACAATGAGGACTTTGCGGACGGTGGCGAGCTTGCCCGCCACGGCCGCGATCTTGTCGGCGACTTCGATCGCCTTGCCATTGTACCAGTAGCCGTCCGGCGCGATGAACACGACAGGCTCGATCTGGCCGAACCGGTCGAGAACCCCCTGCTCGCCGAAATCTGGGGAGCAGGACGACCAGACCGCGCCGATCGAGGCGGCCGCCAGCATCGCAGCAACGGTCTCCGGCATGCTGGGCATCATCGCGGCGATGCGGTCGCCCTTCTTCACCTTGAGTGACAGCAAAAGCTGCTGCAGGCGCGAGGTCAGCGCATGCAGCTCGTTCCAGGACAGCCGCCGCTCGACCTTGTCCTCGCCGCGAAAGACGATTGCGTCGCCAAGCCCGGTTTTCTTGAGGAGATTCTCGGCGAAGTTCAGCTTTGCCTCAGGAAAGAAGGTCGCGCCGGGCATCTTGTTGCCATCGACCAGCACGCGTTCGCCCTTGTCGCCGACGATGCCACAAAAGTCCCAGACCAGGCTCCAGAAGGTCTCGCGATCATCGATCGACCAGCGATGCAGGTCGGCATAGGAGGAGAAAACCTTGCCGGCCATGTTCGCCGCGGCGTTCATGAAGGCGGTCATCGGCGCCGCGTCGATCTGCTCTTGCGTCGGGATCCAGAGCGGTGCGTCGTCAGCCATCTTTGTTCCTCCTCAAAGCACGTCACGTTTGAAGAGATTCACGCGACGCGCTTTAAACTTTTGTCTTTATACATGTCGTTTATCCCAAAACCGCTGGGCACTTTTGGGCGACATGCATTGGCATCGCTTATGCATATCGCGATGCAGCAGAGCAAGATTTTGTTGGACCGCGCCGGTCAGGGTGTGCGCAAATGCCATCGCCGGGCCATAAAGACTTGAAATGCGTCAGCCGTCGGTTACACCCGTCGGGCGATTTTGTCGGAATGGAAGCATACGGGGCGATATGCCATCACCTTTGATCCGACGCGGAATATGGGCGATCGGCGCAGCCGTCATCGTCATCGCGCTGGTTGTCGCAGCCTTGCCGTTGATCGCCTCGACCCGCATCGTACGCGACCGTATCGCGTGGGAAATGAGCGCGTGGAGCGGTTTCCGGGTCACCATCGACGGCGCGCCGCGTATCGAGGTCTGGCCGAATTTCCGGGCGATCCTGAGCGACGTGACGCTGTCGCAATGGACAGAGACGGATGCGCCGCCCGTGGTCGAGGCCGAACGGGTCGAGGTCGACCTCTCAGCGATGGCGGCGCTGCGTGGCGATGTGGTGTTTTCGACGGCGCGGCTGGTACGACCGACGATCCGGGTTCAGCGTACCGCTAGCGGGTTTTTCCTGCCTGCGATTCCCAGCGGTGGGCGCATTACGCGTTCGATCGATGCTGCCCGCGCGGTGATCAACACAAATCCCGCCAAGCCGGATCTCGGCAAGCTGCCGACAGATCCGTTCGGCACAGTCGAGTTCAGGGACGGCCGCGTAGTGGCCGCCATCGGCGGCAAGGACCAGGAGATATTGAGCAGCCTGAGCGGCCAGGCGAACTGGGCCGCGATGAACAGCAATGCGACGCTGTCGGCGACCGGGATATGGCGCGGCGAAAGTGTTGCCATCGACGCAGCATCGCCGAACCCGCTCGTGCTGTTTGGTGGCGGCACAGCACCGGCCACATTTTCCTTCAAGGCGGCACCGGCCAGTTTTTCGTTCGACGGCCGCGCCAGCATGTCGGAGAACGGCTATTTCGACGGCCAGGCGAAATTCGCCGCACCTTCGCTCCGACGCGTGCTCGAATGGTCGCAGGCCGGCATCGCGCCCGGTGCCGCAATCGGCTCGATCTCGGTTTCAAGCAAGATCACGGCGACGGCCGGGCGCGTCAAATTTGAAAACACGGCCCTGACCCTCGACAACAACCCGGGAATGGGTGCGCTGGACTTCACCTATGGTGAGGCACTGCCGGTGATCTCCGGCACACTTGCCTTCGATACGCTCGACCTCAGATCATTTCTCTCCGCCTTTACGCCGGTACCATCCGCCGGCGGCACCGGCCCGGGCGAGATCGACACAAGCTTCGCCGACCGGATCAATCTCGATCTCAGGCTGTCGGCGGCGCATGCCACCGCCGGCGCCATCCAGCTTGCCGACGTCGCTGCCACTGCCCAGGTCAAGAACGGCCTTGCCGTCTTCGACATCTCGGATGCATCCGCCTTTGGCGGCAACGTCCAGAGCAGCGTCCGTTTCGACCGCAAGCCCGCCGGCACGGAAGTCGAGATCCGGCTGCTTGCTTCCGATATCGACGGCGGCGCTTTCGGCACCGCGGCCGGGATGACGCGGCTGGTGCCGATCGGCACTGGAACCGTTTCGGTCATCCTCAAAGGACCTGGCAGAACCTGGGACTCGATTTTCGAAAACGCCAATGGCTCGCTGTCCGCGACGTTCGGCGCAGGTGCGCTGAGCCGGCTTAACCTGCCGGCGTTCCTCAAGCACACCGAACAGGGCGGATTCTTCGCGCTGGAGGACGTCTCGGACGGAACGCTGCCGATCGACGGGGCCGAGCTCAAGGCGAGCATTTCGAACGGCGTGGCGCGCATCGACAAGGCCGAGGTGAATTCCGCGCAATACAAGATCTGGCTTTCCGGCATCGCATCCTATGCCGGACGCGGGCTGGCGCTGTCCGGCGGCATCGTCCAGCCGAGCCAGGCTGCCACGCAGACGAACGGCCAGGGACCCAATCAGTCGTCCTTCTTCGTCGGCGGCACCTGGAGCACGCCGTTCATCTCGCCGATAAGCCGCGGCGTTTCGGGAGAGTAAGCAGCAGCTTCAACCGCGCTGCGCGGCCTGCTCGTCGCGCTGGCGCTGCACCTCGCGGCGTTTGTTTGCGAGCGAAGCGATGATCACGCCAACTGCGACGACCGCGATCAAGATGGTGCAGGCTGCGTTGATTTCCGGCGTCACGCCAAGGCGGACCTGGCTGTAGATCTTCATCGGCAGCGTCGTGGCGCCGGGTCCCGAGGTGAAGCTGGCAATAACCAAATCATCGAGCGACAGCGTGAAGGCCAGCATCCAGCCGGAGACGATAGCCGGCATGATAACCGGCAGCGTGATCTGGAAGAAGGTCTTCACCGGTGGCGCACCGAGGTCCATCGCGGCCTCTTCCAGCGAACGATCGAACGTGATCAGGCGCGATTGAACCACCACCGCAACGAAGCACATGGTTAGCGTGGTGTGGGCAAGCGTCACCGTCAGAAAGCCGCGGTCGAGGCCGACGGCGACGAAGAGCAGCAGCAGCGACAGGCCGGTGATGACTTCCGGCATGACCAGCGGCGCAAACACCATGCCGGAAAACAGAAGCCGGCCGCGAAAGCGCGTGTAGCGTGTCAAGGTGAGCGCCGCCAGCGTGCCGAGCACGGTCGCCACGCTTGCCGAGATGACGCCGACGCGGGCCGTCACCCAGGTGGCGTCCATCAGACCCCGGTTGTGGAACAGCGACACGTACCATTTCGTCGAGAAGCCACCCCAGACGGTGACCAGCTTCGATTCGTTGAAAGAGAACACGACGAGCAGGACGATCGGCAGGTAAAGAAAGGCAAAGCCGAGCACGATCGAAATGATGTTGAAGCGGCTCCAGGTCGCGTTCATTGGTCCTGCTCCTGGGCGCGCGCCTGGGCTCGCTGGAAGAGCATGATCGGCACGATCAGCAGCAGCAGCAAGATAACGGCGACGGCGGAGGACACCGGCCAGTCACGGTTGGCGAAGAACTCGTTCCACAGCGTTCTGCCGATCATCAGCGTCTGCGAGCCGCCGAGCAGGTCGGGAATGACGAACTCGCCGACGGCGGGAATGAACACCAGCAGGCAGCCAGCGATGACGCCGGGCAGCGACAGGGGGAAGGTGATCTTCCAAAAGGCGCTGGTCGGCGGACAGCCGAGATCCTTGGCGGCCTCGATCAGAGAATGGTCCATCTTCTCCAAGGACGAATAGAGCGGCAGCACCATGAACGGCAGATAGGAGTAGACGATGCCGATGAAGATCGCCGTATAGGTGTTGAGGATGATCAGCGGTTGGCTGATGATGCCGGTGGCGAGCAGCAGCTGGTTGAGCAGGCCCTCGGGCTTAAGGATGCCGATCCAGGCGTAGACACGGATCAGGAACGAGGTCCAGAACGGCAGGATCACCAGCATCAGCAAGGTCGGGCGAATCGTCGCTGGGGCGCGCGCCATGCCATAGGCTATGGGATAGCCGACCAGCAATGTCAGGACCGTCGAGATGGCGGCGACGATGACGCTCGTCACATAGGCATTGAAGTAAAGCGCATCCTGCGTCAGCCAGGTATAGTTGTCGAAATTGAGCGCGCCGAATTCCGAGATAAACCCGGAAATGCCGCTGCGGAAATCGAGCACCGGCGTGTAGGGCGGCATGGCGATCGCAGTCTGCGACAGCGAAATCTTGAAGACGATGATGAAAGGCACGAGAAAGAAGAACAGCAGCCAGAGGTAGGGGATGATGATGACGAGCTGGCTAACGAAGGCGGCTCCCAGCCTGACCAAGGCGGATTTGCCGGCAGCGCTTGCCGGAGAGCTTGTTGCGGCGGTGACAGCGGACATGATCAGTCCCTACCGTGTCAGGACGACGCCGGCGTCGGGGCGGAAAGAAACCCAGGCGCGGTCGTTCCAGGTCAATGGGTCCTCGGTGAGGCGTGCCGCGTTCATGGTGCTCGCCCGCACCACCTGACCGTCGTCCAGCCTGACGTGATAGACGGTCATGTCGCCGAGATAGGCTATATCGTAGACCTCGCCTTCGATGGCGTTGACGGCACCGGCCGGTTTCGTGGAGGACACCTTTATCTTCTCCGGCCTGATGGCGAAGGTAACCGATGTTCCGGCGGCGGCACTGCCGGCATTTTCGGTCCGGATGGTGATGCCGTTGCCGGCATCGATGCTCGCGCTGCCGGCCTCGCCAGCCGCGATCTTGCCGTCGAACATATTCACATTGCCGACGAAGCCGGCGACGAAGCGGGAACCCGGCGCTTCGTAGACCTCGGCCGGCGTCGCCACCTGCATCACCTCGCCCTTGTCGATGATGGCGATGCGGTCGGCCATCGTCATCGCCTCTTCCTGATCATGGGTGACGACGACGAAGGTGAGGCCGAGGTTCTGCTGCAGGTCCATCAGCTCGAACTGGGTCTCCTCGCGCAGCTTCTTGTCCAGCGCGCCAAGCGGCTCGTCGAGCAGCAGGACTTTCGGCCGCTTTGCCACCGAGCGCGCGAGTGCGACGCGCTGGCGCTGGCCGCCCGACAATTGGTGCGGTTTGCGCTTGGCGAACTGCTCGAGCTTGACCAGCTTCAGCATCTCGGCGACGCGCTTGTCGATGTCGGCCTTGGCCATGCCTTCCTGCTTGAGGCCGAAGGCGATATTGTTCTCGACCGTCATGTGCGGAAACAAGGCGTAGGACTGGAACATCATGTTGACCGGCCGCCGGTAGGGCGGAATGCCGCGCAGATCCTGGCCGTCGAGCAGGATGCGGCCGGCGGTCGGCTCCTCGAAGCCCGCAAGCATCCTGAGCAGTGTCGATTTCCCGCAGCCTGAGGCCCCCAGCAAGGCAAAGAATTCGCGTTCGAAAATGGTCAGCGACAGGTTGTTGACCGCTGTGAACTCACCGAATTTCTTGGTGACGTTGTCGAACTGGATGTATGGCTTGGCGTTCGGATCGTTCCATGGCGCAAAATCCCTGCGGATGCTGCCAAGCGATTTCATGTCCCACTCCGTCCTGCTGCTTGCCCCATGAGAAAGCGGCTCCGGCAACGGCTGCCGGAGCCTGGTCAGATTGCTATTGGCCGGTGACGATCTTGGTCCAGGTGCGGGTGATGATGCGCTGGGTCTTGGGATCGTAAGGCGATACGGTGTAGAGCTTCTGCAAGGTGGCTGCATCCGGATAGATCGCCGGATCTTCCAGGATCGCCTTGTCGATGAACTGCTGCGAAGCCTTGTTGCCGTTGGCATAGAGCACATAGTTCGACGATTTGGCGATCACTTCGGGCTTCATCATGTAGTTCAGGAACTCATGCGCTTCGGCGACATGCGCTGCACCGGCCGGGATCGCCATCTGGTCGAACCACATCTGGGCACCTTCCTTCGGCACCGAGTAGCCGATCTCGACACCCTGCTTGGCTTCGTCCGCGCGGTTGCGGGCCTGGAAGACGTCACCCGACCAGCCGACCGCCAGGCAGATGTCGCCATTGGCCAGGGCGTTGATGTATTCGGAGGAGTGGAACTTGCGGATATAGGGCCGGACCTTCAGCAAGGTTTCTTCGGCCTTGGCAATCTCATCGGGCGACGTGCTGTTCGGATCGAGGCCCAGATATTTCAGTGCCGCCGGTATGATGTCGGCCGGCGAATCCAGTACATAGACGCCGCAGTCCTTCAATTTGGCCAGGCTTTCGGGATTGAAGAACACGTCCCAGCTGTCGATCTTGTCGGTGCCGAGCGCTGCCTGCACCTTCTTGATGTTGTAGCCGATGCCGACCGTACCCCACATGTAGTTGATCGAATATTCGTTGCCGGGATCATATTTGGCGGTCCGTTCCATGACCGTGTCCCACATATTTGAAATGTTCGGCAGTTTCGACTTGTCGAGCTTCTGGAACACACCCGCCTGGATCTGGCGTGCAAGGAAATTGCCGCTGGGCACGACGACATCGTAGCCGCTGCCGCCGGCGAGCAGTTTCGTTTCCAGGATCTCGTTGGAATCGAAAGTGTCGTAGACGACCTTGATGCCGGTTTCCTTGGTGAAGTCGTCGATGATCGAACTGTCGATATAGTCCGACCAGTTGAAGACGTTGACGACGCGATCCTCGGCATGCGCGCCAAAGGTAAAAACTGCCAGAAACGCCGAAGTCGCCGAAAGCCAGAGCGCTTTGCGGGTCATGCTATTCTCCTTTGATGAGTGTTCCATCGCCAGCTCGTCGCGGCGTCCGCGCGGCTGGGCATTTGCTTCAAGGTATTGGGCTTGCAGGCAGGCGACAAGCGCGAATTGCCGGCGCCATTATGGTTCGGCGGCGAGCCGACAGCGAAGACCTGGCGTGGCGTTGGTGGAGTTCCGACGCCGTCGGAAGCTTTCGCTACGGCGCGGGCAGGGAGACGACGATATTGTCCGGCCTCAATGCGGCCGGCATGGAGACTTGGCAAGATACGCCTGTCTTGTTGTTGCCGTGATCGCAGCCTGCCCGCGCGGCTGCGACGTTGTCAATGGTTCATCTCGCTTTGACGCGCGCACTGCATCAATTAGGTGACGGCACACCGATGACGCCCGCTCGCGCGGGCCGCGTCTGGCGCTTGAACTCGAGCCCGATATGGACGAGGAGCGCGGTGACGACGACGGCACCGCCGACGATGGTACGCGCCGACGGCACCTCGGAATGAATGAGCCAGACCCAGATCGGGCCAAGGATCGGTTCGAACGTGCCGAGCAGCGCCGCCACAGCGGCCGGAACAAGCCGGGCACCGGTGGCGAAGAAGGCGAGACCGAGTCCCAGATTGATCACGCCAAAGGCAAAGAGGAAGCCCATATCGTGGCTGGAGACGCCCAGCGCCGACGCCTGCGATGCCGCAAAGGCGGCCGCCAGCATCGTGCCGAGGCAGGTCGCCGGCGTCATGCGCACATGGGCAAAGCGGCGCGTGATGACGGTGGCGATCGAGAACATGACAGCGATGAGCAGCGCCAGCCCGTCGCCGATTGGCGACACCGCGCCATCGAGCGATTCCGACACCATGATGGCGACGCCGACAATAACGGCGGCGATCGCCACCCAGGTCGCCACCGCCACCCGTTCGCGAAACAGCGCCCAGGCAAACAGCGCCGCCAGAAGCGGCACACCGGCCTGCATCAACAGGATGTTGGCGACGGTGGTATAGGCAAGCGCCACGACGAAAGAGGTCGACGCCGTGGCGAAGCAGAACGCCACCGCAAGGCCGGCCAGGCCCATGCCGCGAAACAGCTTCAGCGTGCCACGCCAGCCATCGCGCCAGACCATGAAGCAGAGCAGGAAGGCGGCGGCCCAGACCGAGCGCCAGAACACCACCGTCCAGCTGTCGGCGTTGTCGATGAAGCGCGCAATGCTGCCGCCGAAGCTCCACATCAACGCCGACAGGAATACCAGCAGGAAGCCGACGCGTTCGCCTTGCGGCGACACGATCGGCGAAGCGGCAACCGGAGATGATGCGGTATCGGTCATGGGTATGACTGTCGGCGAATTCGGAGCAGCACGATGTGCAATGGACGACAGAGACGTGCCTCATTCGCGTAACGCAAAGCAGAAGGCCGGGCGTGATCCAGTTCGATGTTCCGTTTGGCGCACTGATGAGGGCGCATCGCCCTCGCCCGGCGATGATCCGAGGCGACCTGTCGACGATGGCTTTACGACGTGCCCCTATTGCCGCGGATAAAGCGCCAGAGACCGGCCAGCGGAACCAGCAGGAGCAGGCCAAACTTTTTCAGCGCGATCAGCGCCACGACCAGAAACCTGCTTTCGCCGCCAGCTTGCCGGCAATCAGGCCACCGACGCCAATCGCCGCAACTGTATCGACGCCCGGCACGAAATCGGCGTATGTCTTGCCGGTATTGAAGTCCGCGAGGCCAAGCACTTCATCCAGGCTTTGCCTTATCTCCGGCAATTGTTCCACCGTCGCGATATAGCTCATCACGAAGACGCCCTCCCTGCCAAGGAAACGGACGTCGTAGTTGAGCGTATGGGCGGCATCGTTGCCAAATTGCAGCTCCTTGGCCCAGTGCAGGCGCTTGTGGGCCGCGTCATAAACCGGCGGCGACGCCCAGCCGATCAGCGTAATGGGCGCATAGCCATCCTTTACCCTCTGATCGTTGCCGGACAGAGTGTCTGACTGCATGTTGCGCAGCAGTTCATTGTAATCGATGGACGCGGCGTCGCTGTCGTCGACGTAACCGATCTTTTCCCAGCGCAGCTCTATCCCCCAATTGTTGTCGGCAATGGGATCATGGGAGACTGGAAAGATCATGCCGAGGGCATCGGAACCAGAGTCGGGCGGATTGCCCCAGGCTTCGGTGAGGACGGAGAGCGTGTCCTTCTTGTCCAGAAAATAGAACTTGTCCTTGAGGTCGAGATGGATGCCTTCGGCAAGATTTATCGCGCCGGTCTTCGGATCGATCTTGTCCAGGAACGCCTTGCCGGCATCATTATACTGTTGATAGGACTTGAAGAAATCCGAGGACTTTTCAGCCAATGCGGGATCGGCGGAAAACGCGAGCGCCAAGCCAAGCCAAAAAACTGTCCTGCCCATCATTGATCCCCCGACCGTTGCGCAGTTCTTTTTTTTGATACCGTACCGTCAATGCTGAATCAATATTCGGCTGAATCAATATTTTGGCCGAACCAATATTTTGGCCGGCAACCGCGAACCAGCTTACTGGTTGCCGCCGCAGGAACAGATGAGGTCCTTTGGTCGAAGATTCAGCCGCAATATTGCTGGAGCCGAATCACTGGAAATCGAACGCCGACAGTCCCGTGACCATCTCGTCGAGGCCGAGCGGACGTGTAACGGGTGGCTCGGCGCGGGCGAGGCAGCCGATGCGTTCGCACAGCCGGCAGGCAGGGCCGACCGGCGTAGCCAGCGCAGCGGCGCTCTGTCCGGTCTTGCCGATGGCGGCCGGCCCCGGCAATGCCGCTCCATAGACGACCTCGTCGCGAAAACCGATGTCGCAGCCGAGCAACAGCGCCGTGCGCCGCGGGCGCTCGGCAAACGAGCCCTGCGGCCCCTCGAGCGTGCGGGCAATGCAGAGAAACGCTGCGCCATCTGGCATTTCCACTGCCTCGACCAGGATCTGGCCGGGCTGAGCGAAGGCGGCATGGACCGGCAGCTTCGGACAGCCGCCGCCGAAGCGGCTTTGCGGAAAGCCGTGGCTGCCCGCCTTGCGGAAGCGATTGCCGGCATTGTCGATCTCGAGCATGAAGAACGGCACAGCCAGCGCACCCGGCCGCTGCAGGGTGGTCAGCCGGTTGGCCGCCTGCTCGAACGAAACGCCGAAGCGCGACCGCAACATGTCGATGTCATAGCGGGCGCGGACCGCCGCCGCGTGAAAAGGCTGATAGGGCATCATCAGCGCGTGCGCGGCATAGCGGCCGAGCTCGAAACGCGCCAGCCGGCGGGCTTCGTCGGTGGTCAGCTTCAGCACCTGGATCTCGGCGGCGACAGCGACGCTCATGCGGATCAGGCAGGCCTCCATCGCCACCTCGCGCAGTTGATCGAATGGCGACAGCCGCTCGGACAGGAACAGGCGCTGCGAGTGACGGTCATAGCGACGCCGCCAGTTGGGCATGGTGGCGACCGGCAGTACCTTGACGACGATGCCGAATTCACGCCGCAGCCAGGCCTTCAACGCACTGAACAGATCGTCGCCGGGATCGAGCACCGACGTGAATGCCTCGGCTTCCTCTTCGAGCGCGGCAAAATGGTTCGGCCGGCGTTCGAAAATCTCATGCACCTCGTCGATCGGCAGCCTGGCACCGGAGAGGGCGGTGGCCTTGCCGTCACGCGCGAGCAGTTCGTTGAGATCGGATAGCCGCTCGGCCTGCTCGCGATAGGCGCGAAACAGCTTTATGACGGCAGCGGAGGCGTTGGGCGCCGCCTCGGCAAGCTCGATGAGTTCCTGGTCGCCCGGCAGTTCGCCGGCCAGCAACGGATCTGAAAACACTTCCTTCAAGTCGGCAACCGACCCCCTCGCCTCGCCTTGCAATTCGTGCGGGTTGACCTTGTAGACAGTTGCCAGTCTCAGGATCAGTTGCACCGTCAGCGGCCGCTGGTTGCGCTCGATGAGATTGAGATAGGACGGCGAGATGCCGAGCCCTTCGGCCATCGCCGTCTGGGTCAGCCCCTTGGCGTTGCGGATGCGACGAATGCGCGGCCCGGCAAAGATTTTGTGGTCGGCCAATCGACTGCCCTTGACAGAAATTTACATCCGCTGATGGCATGGCGGCGTTTTACAATCATGACAAATTTACAGCTCACATCAGTCAAACACAACACAGGTTTTCTCTTATTTTCTGGCTAACCTGGAGGTTTACCTCGCTTGCGTCGTGCCGGCATGTAAATGATGTCACACATGGCGCACGCATTTTTCCTCTGCGACGCCTTCCGAAAACCGGCATCAAAACCGCCTGGAGTGACCAATGACCGACTTTTACAACCTTGTCCCGTCGGCGCCGCAAGGCCGCTTTGATGGCATCGAACGGCCCTATTCGCCGGAGGAGGTGAAGCGGCTGCGCGGCTCGGTGCAGATCCGGCAGAGCCTCGCCGAAATGGGGGCAAACCGGCTGTGGCAGCTCATCCATGAAGAGGATTTCGTCAACGCGCTGGGTGCCATGTCGGGCAACCAGGCGATGCAGCAGGTGCGGGCGGGGCTGAAAGCGATCTATCTGTCGGGATGGCAGGTCGCCGCAGATGCCAACACCGCTTCCGCGATGTACCCGGACCAGTCGCTCTATCCCGCCAATGCGGCGCCCGAGCTGGTCAAGCGCATCAACCGCACCTTACAGCGCGCCGACCAGATCGAGACTTCGGAAGGCAAGGGGCTGTCGGTCGACACCTGGTTCGCGCCGATCGTCGCCGATGCCGAAGCCGGCTTCGGCGGGCCGCTCAACGCCTTCGAGATCATGAAGGCGTTCATCGAGGCGGGTGCGGCCGGTGTCCATTACGAGGACCAGCTGGCTTCGGAGAAGAAATGCGGCCATCTCGGCGGCAAAGTACTGATCCCGACCGCCGCACACATCCGCAACCTCAACGCGGCGCGGCTTGCCGCCGACGTCATGGGCACGCCGACGCTGGTCGTGGCGCGCACCGACGCTGAAGCGGCAAAGCTCTTGACCTCCGACATCGACGAACGCGACCGGCCCTTCGTCGATTATGGCGCCGGCCGCACGGCGGAGGGCTTCTACCATGTCAGCAACGGCATCGAGCCCTGCATCGCTCGCGCCGTCGCCTATGCGCCCTATGCGGACCTGATCTGGTGTGAGACTTCCAAGCCCGATCTGGCGCAGGCCAGGACGTTTGCCGAGGGCGTGCGCAAGCATCATCCAGGCAAGCTGCTTGCCTATAATTGCTCGCCGTCTTTCAACTGGAAGAAGAATCTCGATGACGCGACGATTGCGAAATTCCAGAAGGAACTCGGCGCCATGGGTTACAAGTTCCAGTTCATTACGCTGGCCGGTTTCCACCAGCTCAATTTCGGCATGTTCGAGCTCGCCCGCGGCTACAAGGAGCGGCAGATGGCAGCCTATTCGGAACTGCAGGAGGCGGAATTCGCCGCGGAAGCCAATGGCTACACCGCCACCAAGCACCAGCGCGAGGTCGGCACCGGCTATTTCGACGCCGTCTCAATGGCGATCACCGGTGGCCAGTCCTCGACCACGGCCATGCATGGATCGACCGAGCACGCCCAATTCAGGCCGGCGGCGGAATAGCGGAACAGCAGACAAACAGAGGGAACGCCCAAGCGGGCATGGCAACACAACAGGCAAGGCAACACAGGGAGAAGACCAATGGCATCGATAAGCCGCGTCAAGGAACGGGCCGAAGAGCAGGCCACCAGCATGAATGTCGACCAGCAGGCGACCATCCGCATGCTGGCGAACGATCTGCACAGGCTCAATCAGTCGGTAATGAAGGCGGTCGAGGCCGGCGTCTCGGTCGAACTGGTGCGCTCGGCACGGCACCATGGCGGCGATGGCAACTGGGGCGATCTGCTGATCCCGGTCATCGTCACGCAACGGAGCCACGACTGATGAATTCTACCGCACCGCGCCTTTTTTGAGCGCATGTTATCGCACCCCGCACGCCGCGGCTCTGCCTAGTTCGGCAGAGCCGCTAGTGCAACGATTTCAATGACAAGATCAGGCTGCGCAAGTGCTGCAACGCCGATAACTTCCGAGGGCGGCGGGTTGTTGTAGCTGCAGTGCTTCGGGCAGTGCTCGGCAAAGAATTCGTCCAAGACGTCCAGGCGAAAATTAGGAGAGCTCAGAACGCCGCCATCGGGAAATGGCCCCTTAACAAAGAAGGTCAGCCGGATGAGATGCTCGAGCGCAGTGCCAAGCTCTTCCAGATCTGATTTGATGTTGGTGAGAATTGCGCGCCACTGCGCGGCCGCACCGCCGACCGCGCCGCCGCCGCTTTTGCCGATCGGATCGTAGTCCTCGGCGGTCGCGGTGTTTCCGGAAAGGTAGACAAACCCCTTCGCGCCGGTAACGACCGTACCCTTTCCCCATGGCATCAACCGGCCATTTTTGAATTTCTTGTGAGTCACGAGTTCCATTGTCATCTCCCGTCGATCAAAGAGACGTAGCCAACGAGGAAGGGTAGTCCGGCGAGGCGATGCGACAAGCTCGCGACAGACTTGCCTCGACTTCATCCAACCTTTCGTCAATCTGGCTATAGCTGCTAGTTGACGCGTTCGCGCTGCACAGCCAAACTTAGCTGAGCCTGCCCGGTTGTGGTGGCGACTTCTCCTTTCGAGCGGCGGCAAAGAAAAGCACTTAATTTTAATTTTAATGTTTCTTGAGATATTCTCCTGATACGCCATTTGAGCTTGACATGAGCAGTGATCTCACGCCAATTACCTCTCGAGTTTCAACCCTGCATTGAAACATTGAACAACGGCCTGCCCCGCCATGTGCCCTGCGAATCGCGACATCGAGACTGCAAAACAGCTGCCTTTCGTCAGCCGGGACGTAGAGACGCGGATGCTCCCGGATTTCTCGCGGGTGCTGGTGGTCGGAAAATCACCGATCAACCGCGTCGTGGTTTCAAAAATCGTGGAGCGGTCCGGCCTCAAACCGATCTCGGAAACTCCCGAAACCGCGGCAAAGGCCTTGCACGCGCTGATTCCCGGGACTGTCGTTCTCGACGGCGGTGCGGAGAACGGGGACTGCGACGCCTTGCTGTCGGGTATCGATGCACTGCGAAGGGCGTCAGGCAGATCGCTTCCGTCGGTGATCCTGCTTTCAGTCAAGACCGGCACGCCGGAGAGCCTGGGCCTGTCCAGCGTCATCGACGCAGTGGTCGTCAAGCCGATCACCACCGAACGGCTGCAGCCGGTGATCGACCGGCTGATCGCAATTAGCCGCAATTGACGCCTACCGTGATGCCTCGGCTGCAGACCTGATCAATCAATCTCGCCGATACGCTCGATCAAGCCCGGCAGTTCACCGAGATTGGCTATCTGGCGAAAGCGTGGTGCCGAGACCGGCGGCTCGACATGTTCCAGCACCCAGGTCAGATCATGCGGAACGTGGATGCCCCAACTGCCGGCTTCGATGGCCGGCACGACGTCCGATTTGAGCGAGTTGCCGACCATCATGCCCTTTTCCGGGCCGTCGCCGTGGCGGGTGAAAATGCGGCTATAGGTGGCCGCGCTCTTGTCGCTGACGATCTCGACGGCATCAAACAGCTCGCCCAGCCCGGATTGCGCGAGCTTGCGTTCCTGGTCGAACAGGTCGCCCTTGGTGATCAGCACCAGGCGGTAGGCGCCGGCCAGCTTTTCCACGGTTTCGCGCGCATGCGGAAGCGGCTCGATCGGATGGCTGAGCATCTCGCGGCCCGCGGCGAGAATTTCGGCGATAGTCGAGGCCCGCACCTGGCCGTCGGTGACGTCGATCGCCGTCTCGATCATCGACAGCGTGAACCCCTTGATGCCGAAGCCGTAGACCGCGAGGTTGCGCTTCTCGGCCTCCAGCAATCTTGCTGAAATCCGGTCCTCCTCGGCGTGATCGGCGAGCAGTGCGGCAAAGCGCTTCTCGGTCACGCGGAAGAACTGTTCGTTCTGCCACAGCGTGTCGTCGGCATCGAAGCCGATCGTTGTCAGTTTGCGGCTGTGTTGCATTCGACGTCTTCAATTGCGGCGTTGCGGGACGCCGACCCTAGACCAGGATGTTTTTATCCGGAAGTCGTTGTGTTTCCCCGGCTAGTCGAGGCGGACGCCAGCCGGCTCCCCTTCCCTTTCGTCGCCGGCAACGGCTATACTCCACAATCTGCAACAAATCTGGTGATTGATGCCGCCTGCAAAAAAGGAAGTCCGTCCGTCGAGCCGCGGAGGACGCGCCCGCACGCCTGCCTTCGTGAAAAACCAACGTGGCGTCAAGAACTGGAAGGAAGTCAGCGCCTGGCTGGAATGGCGCGGCATCGAAGATATCGAATGCATCACACCCGACCAGGCCGGGGTTGCGCGCGGCAAGATGATGCCATCGAAGAAGTTCACCTCCAACACCTCGCTGGCGCTGCCTTCGGCGGTGTTCATGACAACGATTTCCGGCGGCTATCCGGAGGACGGCAACGGCTTCCACTATCCGGAGGACGACGGCGACCTCAAGCTGATGCCTGACCTCTCGACGCTGACGGTGGTGCCGTGGGAGGAGGACCCTACCGCGGCGGTTATCTGCGACCTCGTCCACCAGGACGGCCGCTCGGTCGAGTTCACGCCGCGCAACGTGCTGAAGCGCGTGCTTGCCGCCTATGACAAGCGTGGGCTGAGGCCGGTCGTGGCACCCGAGATCGAGTTCTACCTGGTGCGCAAGAACCCCGATCCGGACTATCCGCTGACCCCGCCAGTAGGTCGATCGGGACGGCCGATCGGCGGCGGCGCCGGCTATTCGATCGCCGGGGTTAACGAATTCGACGAATTGATCGACGACATCTACCATTTCTCCGAAAGCCAGGGCCTGGAGATCGACACGCTGATCCACGAGGAGGGCGCCGGCCAGCTCGAAATCAATCTGCGTCACGGCGATCCGATCGAGCTCGCCGACCAGGTGTTCATGTTCAAGCGAACCATCCGCGAGGCGGCGCTCAAGCACGAGATCTACGCCACGTTTATGGCCAAGCCGATCCAAGGGCAGCCCGGTTCGGCCATGCATATCCATCAGTCGATCATCGACAAGAAGACCGGCAAGAACGTCTTTTCGGCGGAGGACGGCTCGGAGACCGAGGCCTTCTTCCACTTCATCGGCGGCATGCAGAAACATGTGCCCAACGCGCTGGTGATGTTTGCGCCCTATGTCAATTCCTACCGGCGGCTGACGCAGTCGGCCTCGGCGCCGGTCAACAACAAATGGGGCTACGACAACCGCACCACGGCCTTCCGCGTGCCTCGCTCCGACCCGGCGGCGCGGCGCGTCGAAAACCGCATCCCCTCCTCCGACGCCAACCCCTATCTGGCGCTGGCGGCATCGCTTGCCTGCGGACTGATCGGCATGACCAACAAGATCAAGGCCGAGCCGCCGGTTCTGACGACCGCCAACGAGGACCAGATCGACCTGCCGCGCAGCCTGCTCGAAGCCGTCGACCTGTTCGAGGCAGACGAAGAACTCGGCGCGCTGCTCGGCAAGTCATTTGCCGCCACCTATGCGGCGATCAAGCGAGCGGAATTCGAAACCTTCATGGAAGTGATCAGCCCGTGGGAGAGGGAGTATTTGCTGCTGAATGTGTAGTAGGGGAGTAGGGGAGTAGGGCAATATGGCAGTAGGGCAGTAGGGCAGTAGGGCAAGGATGACGGACAAGATCGCATCTTACAGGGATCTGATCGTTTGGCAGCAAGCCATGGACCTAACAGTTGCAATCTACCAGGTGACAAGGACTTGGCCGAAAGACGAGATCTACGGGCTGACGGGTCAGGTGCGTCGGGCAGCAACGTCGGTGCCCGCCAACATCGCCGAGGGTTACGGCCGAGAAAGCCGAGCTTCCTACCAGCAGTTTCTCAGGATCGCCCAGGGATCACTCAAGGAACTGGAGACACACCTTTTAATCGCGCAAAGGGTTGGAATTACCTCTCGCGAGGCCGTCGAGTCACTGATGCCCCACAGCGAGAGCGTAGGAAAGCTCTTGCGGCTTCTGATCCGCAAGCTGTCGGCTGAATAGACACCTACTGCCCTACTGCCCTACTGCCCTACTGCCAAAAAGGGCTATACCCGTACACACGGACACCCCTACGCCCCAGCTCCCGGAG